>JBFRWF010000194.1:0-20408 GCA_051439465.1 Xenococcaceae cyanobacterium
CAAAGGGAGGTTGGATCGACACCACTGCAATGCCCCAAGGTTTCAGTTCTTGGCGGAGGGAGTCGGTAATGGCTTCTAGGGCAAACTTGGAGGCGCAATAGCCTCCCATGAAGGGAAAGGCGAGAAATTACACTAATTGACTAATTTTTCATCGCATTTTCAGTTTTGCTTGTCAGTCCCATTATGAATTCAGTTTGATGGGGTTGACCTGTTATGTTCTGCTGGCAAAGCAATGCTAACTACACCCATCAAGTCCACTAAAGAGCAGAAAAATTTCCTGCTTCGACAACTCAAATGGGCTGCCCTTCCCCTTGGATTAATCGGTTTTGGCATCCTTAACGGAGCCGCCGGAAATCCCGTTCTGGTCATTGTGGGAGTCACCTCCGGCATTATGGCCCTCGCCCAACCTTATCTAGATGGCAAGGGAGCTAACCCAACGGTCAAGATTGCTTTGCTACTGATGTTAGGGGGGCTAGTTTTCACATTTCTCAACCTGTTTGCCAGCCCAGCCCACGCCCAATTTTTCCAGGATGCGGAAGACTTTTTCAACGATACTTTCACCTCCTCAGGGGCAGCTGTTCCTATTGTATTCAACACCCTACGGGCACTCTACATCGTCTACCTCGCCGTTGCTTTCATCGGCGTGTTCAATACAGTCCGACAGGATGAGGACTGGGTAGCAGCAGCAAGGACTCCCATCCTAGTGGTCATCACTGTTACCCTCGCTGACATTCTCACCGGACTCATCACTGGATAAGGCACTCCGCAGAAGGCTGTCCGCAGAAAGCAGGAGATAATACAGAATTTATGTCTGAGAAGAAAGAGTTTCGCCGAATCAATCAAGCCCTCGGCAAGCAGCCGAAGATAGGTCCGTTTACTGCCGGACAGATTATCCCTTTAGCCACCATTCTCTTGCTCTCCTGGTCGGTGAAGGAAGCCATGGAACTTACCTGGTTGCAGGCTTCCCTTTTTGCTGCCTGGCTGATGGGAACGAGTTGGATTCTGACTGGAACCCGCGCCTGGCGGTTTTTCTCCAAGTTTATCGCCACGCCCTATTTCACTCGTGCTGGGGTGCGTTACCAATCCCTCTTGAGCAAAGGACGGGGAGAGGGGGACAAAACAAGGCAAAAGGCAAAAGGCAAAAGGCAAAAGTAATCCAAAATCTTTTCATCACAGACATGGTAGAGGACTGCAATGAAACAGAGAATCCCGACAATTTCTATTAAGGAGGGGTCACAAATGTTGAAGATGGCTCCCATTGAAAATCACCTCCACCTCCAAGGGATGGCTAGCATTCGGCTGCGAAATCGCCATGTGGGGGCATACCTCCTCAAGAAGAATAAATCCGCACCCTGGCAGTTGGTGTTCGGCTTTACCTGCGAAGGCATTCACAGTTTTCTGTCCGCTGAAGAAATCGATGGGGTGTTCGACCAGGTAGAAGCCGGACTCAAAGACTTCCCGCAATCGGAATCGGTGACATTCCATCTGGGAGCGTTCAAGACGGACCGAGATCGCCAAAGCAATCTCGCCTCCTTAATCAAAGGTGCGCCAACTGATGAAGTGAAATTCTTACTCATGGGAGAGCGACAGCGGATTCAAGAACTAGCAGCCTCTGGATTTCGGGAACCCAAGCTCCTTAAAGTCTATGTCACCTACACCTTTGGTGCCTCAGAGCTCGAATATACTGACTGGACAGAACGCGCCCTCGGAAAAATTGAGGACGTGCTTGTCTGGATGCGCGGTGAAGGAGCTGCTAACCAAGCGGTGCGTCTCGAGCAGATGCTCACTGCCGGTTTCAACAACGGCTATCTGGTCTGGGAGCAACTTTTCCTCAACAAGCTCAAGCTCAAGATTGCACCAATGGCCGAAGCAGAACTGTGGTCAACTCTCTGGTATCGGCTCAACTCCCACAAGCCACCGATTGAGATTCCTCAACTCCTCATCCTTGATGAAGCAGGCATCCACGAGGAAATCAACTCGGAAGTCCACAGTACAACACTCCTATTTGCTGACTTGGTGCCTCGCGCTGACCGCAAGTGGATCTACAACGGAGGCAAGTACACAAGCGTCCTCACTTTTTGGGACAAGCCCGCCGGGTGGAAAGATAAGCGCGTGCAACTCCACTACCTCTGGGACGTGATTGCCAGGGATTTGGTGACGGATACAGAAATCTTCTGCCAGATTACTCCCTCCAATCCAACCCTAGTCCGCACCACGGTTCAGCGTTTAATTAAGCAGTCCACAGTGGCGACAGCAAGAGCTAACGAGCATCAGAACGTGGATGTGGCCGCCAGCATCAACGCTAAACGCTCCGTGGAAGCTCAAGAGAGCCTCTACGAAGGAGCAGTTCCTTTCCACACAGGAATCGCTTTTCTCGTCCACCGCAACACCCTGGAGGAACTCGACGATGCTTGTCGGCAAATGGAAAACTATTTCCTGCGTCCGGCTTGGGTAGTCAGAGAAACGGAGATAGCTTGGAGGCTCTGGCTGCAAACTCTTCCTATCGTGCAAGAGAAACTCCTATCTTTGCGCTACGGCAACCGCCGCCTCGTCTTTCTGAGCAAAGAACTGCCTGGACTGATTCCTCTGGTAACTACCCTTAGCCCAGATAGAGATGGGCTAGAATTGATTGGGGAAGATGGTGGTACGCCTGTCTACATTAACCTGTTCTGTTCAGAAGGCAAGCACCTGGGGGTCTTCGGCACCACCCGTTCTGGCAAGTCAGTACTGGTGGGGGGCATCCTGACTCACGCCCTGGCACGACACGTACCTGTGGTTGCCCTAGACTACCCGAAGCCGGACGGGACGAGTACCTTTACCGACTACACGGAATTCGTTAGTCCACTGGGAGCTTACTTCGATGTCGGTGCCCAAGCTATCAATTTATTCGAGCGTCCCAACCTCTCTGCACTGCCAACTGATGAGCAGCAGAGACGCTTCGAGGATTACAAGGATTTCCTCTCTGGCTGCCTGTTGGCGATGGTGGTTGGAACCAGCACGGAGGAGATCCTCAAGACCACCATCCGCACAGTTCTATACTGCATTCTCAACCGCTTCTTTGCCGATGGAGCCATTCTCGAACGCTACCAAAGGGCAGAAGCGGGAGGCTTGGGCAGTGAAGCCTGGCAGGACATGCCCACACTGCGGGACTATCTCCAATTCTGCACCCTGGAAGAAATTGGCAACCTCCTGCAGCTTGAAGAAGGGGTCAATTGGAATTTAGTACCAAAAGCCTTAGAGCAAATTCGCCTGCGCCTGACCTATTGGGCAAACAGCCGGGTTGGGAAAGCAATTTCCTCTCCCTCAACCGTACCTACTGATGCGATGCTGCTGGTGTTTGCCCTGCGGCAAGTCTCTCAGAGTGAGGATGCGGCTATTCTGTCGCTGGTTGCCTATGCAGCAGCACTGCGGCGGGCAATGGCTTCCCCGATGAGCATCTTTTTCATCGACGAGTCCCCCATCCTCTTCCAGTTCCCAGAAATTGCCCAACTGGTAGCTATGCTCTGTGCCAATGGTGCCAAAGCAGGCATCCGAGTCATCATTACGGCACAAGATCCCAATACCATCGCCTCGGCTGGCAAGGTGGGCGCTCAGATTCTCCAGAACTTGAGCGTTCGCCTCATCGGTCGCATTCAGCGCACCGCCACCCCCAGCTTCGTCCAGATTTTCGGCTACCCCCAAGAGATTGTCTCCCAGTGCGAGCGGTTCCTGCCTGACAAGCAGAGCATTTTTACCCAATGGCTCCTCGATGACAGTGGCACCTATACCTTCTGCCGTTACTATCCCGCCTACATCCAACTGGCAGTAGTGGCTAACAACCCCGACGAGCAGGCGATTCGCTCCCAATACCTGCGCCACTATCCCGACAAGTTCGAGGCGATCGCCTTCTTCAGCCAGCTTCACTCCCGCTCTCTCCGTTCGGGAACGTCTCTAGCAGACCTGTCTGAAGCAAAGGAAAATTGCTTCCCAACCGCCTCTTGATTCTCTGTTCACTGATTGAGATCTAACCATGAAAGAACCATGAACACTACTGCTCCAAAACCTCACTGCTTCCGACCTCGCGTCCTTTCTATCGGATTTGCTGCGTCCTTTCTGGTATTGGTTGCACTCAAGCCCGTCCGTGCAGGTATTGCCGACTTCCTAGGCGATACCACCTTCGGTGATATCTACTCGGTTCTGGTGTCATTCTTTCCAGAGATTGTCGCCGTAGACCAGTGGATTGCTCTGATTGAAGAAGGGATTAACGATCCTTGCCAAGCAGCGCCCATTCTGTTCGCCACGCCTCCCGAACCAGGTTGGTGTACTGCGGCAACCGATATTGTCGGCGGCAGTGGCAGCATTACCAGCATTCTCCAGGAGGTTGCAGGGGACTTGGGCATTCCCGATGCCAACCAAGCTCGCGCAGCAATCCAAGACAAAGTCGATGAGGTAGGAGAGACTGCCAACCCTTTCATCCTCAACCCGGAAGTTTACGGCATCCAACTGGGGAATTTGAGCGATCGAACGGCTACCTCCCTGAGCATCAAGACAGTTCTCAGTAAAGAGGGGCAGCAGCAGGTGCTCGAAGAAATCGAACAGTCGAGTGAGGTCGTCCAGTCTATCCTCGACACCTCTAACGAAGCGCAGTCCTACGACAGCACTCAGGATGTGGTCAAGGCACTGTCGCGGATTAATGCCCAGCAGTCGATCATTGCTGCGATGGAACACGCTTCTTCTTTGAGGGCTCGAACTGATACTCAGTTTACTAACCTCAACCTCGCCAACATCTCCCGCTCCCTTGACGAGCAGAATCGCGAGGGTCTAGCTCAATCCACCGCTGACAGTTTTCTTCTGCTGAACCTTACCGCCCAGTCCAATCTGTTCTAAAACTCTTTCCTGTTCCCCTCTTCTACCTATGGCCGATATTTCTCTCAACAACGTCCTAATCGACGGAGCTAATGCCGCCAACAGCGTTGCCTCCTCCTGGAACAATACTTGGCAGGACGTGCTTGGACTCTCAGGTGCTCCGGGGGGAGCTTCCCTCTACGGCGTCCTCGCCTGGGTGGGAACCCTTTTTGCAGTGGGGACGCTCATCTTTCTGATTGTCGAGCTCTACAAAGATTTGAACGAAGGCAAGCCAGCGGCATTCGCCAACCTCATCTGGCCCCTCATCGTCGCCTTCCTCTTGGCAAACGATGGGGAATGGCTGGCAACCATCACCCTGGCTCTGCGAGACATCATCAACGAAGCCAACAGCCAGGTCATCGCCATCACGATGGCTGGGGTCAAGCTGGACGAACTCTACCAGGAAGCCAACGGCAACATCGGTCTCCAGTCGATGATTTCCAACTTCATGCAGCCCTGCGGATCTCTCACGGGAGAGGCCCAGGTGCAGTGCTTGAACCAAGCCGTCACTCAAGCCCAGGACCTGGTCAACAGCTACCAGACCGTCTTCGGCAACAAGAGCTGGCTTGAGAACATTCAGGGGTTCCTCGACGGCATTGCCAGTGCCATTACAAGCGGTGGGGTTGACTTCGGGATCTTTGGACTGCTCAAACCGCTCTGGATGCCCATAGTGGTCTCCATTCTCTATTGGATGCAGCTGGCCTATCAAAATCTGCTGGAAGCTTCCCTAGTTATCACAGCACTGCTCGGTCCCATCGCCGTCGGCGGCTCCCTGCTACCCTACGGTCCGAGATCTATCTTCGCCTGGCTGACGGGCTTCTTTTCAGTTGGCTTTGCTCGGCTATGCTTCAACATTATCGTTGGTATGACTTCCGTGGTTGCTACCTCCTCAGAAGGTGGCGATCCCTTTTGGTTCGCTCTTTTTGCCGGACTACTGGCTCCCATCTTGGCATCGAGTCTGGCCAGTGGAGCGGGATTGGTCGTGTGGACATCGGTTGCCAGTGCGGTGGGCAAGTCAGTCAAAACTATCTTCGGATTCGTCTTTTAGGAGTTGAGTGCCATGGAGTTGTTTAAGGTCAAGAAAAGCGCTGAGCCTACTGAATTGAAAAAGGCAGGAGGCAGGAGGCAGATGGCAGGAGGCGGGCAATTGGAAGAGGATTCCAACCTCGACCAATTGCATTTCTCCTTAAAAGGAGAGGCTTGTAATGGATTAGGGGGAAGGGAGGGAGAGAACCTCCTGCCTCCTGCCCCCTGCCCTCTGCCTTCCAAGGCAGAAGCCTTGGTCAAAATTCCCAAGGCTCAGCGCCTGCTCAAGAATTCTTCGAGCAACGTCCTTACCCTCTTTGTCCTAGCCACCTTGGGATTTCAGGGTCTTATCTTCCTCCAGACGACGTTCAATACCATCTGGATTGCCAAGGTGGCTCGAAGACCTGCCCCCACTCTGGTAGAGCTGGTTGATGGGCGTTCGATTCAAGTTGGGGCTGAGTCTTCCCTGCATCGTTCTGGGCAAGCTATCCAGTATTTCGTCAGCCAGATTGCCACTATGCTCTTTAGCGCCTCGGGCAGGCTTGAGAGCGCTCCGGTAGCTCCTAAAAGGGATCTATTGCCCAAGCTTGACCCTGGGGTAGAACTGACAGGTAATAGCTTCCGAGGGAAGAAGAAGGTGACTACAGCAGCTTGGTCAGCGAGTTTCGCCCTTTCGGAAGAGTTTCGCAGCACTTTCTTGCCGAAACTGGCTGAGATCACCCCGGCTGGTACTTTCAGCGGCACCACCCAGACTGTTCTGGTTATCAATCACCTTTCCAAACCGGAGCCAATCGAGGCAGGCAAATGGAAGCTGAGGATGATTGCCAACCTCTATACCTTCACGGGGGGCGATCGCCTGGGCAAGGCAGTTCCTGTTAACAAAGACATCTACGTCAGGGCTACCTATGTCACGCCCCAGCCCTTACCAGAACGTGCCACCGAAATTCAACGGGCCGTCTACAACGCCCGGGCTTCGGGACTGGAAATCTATCGCTTCGGCGACTTGGCTGCTGCTTCCGGTTCCTCAACCAACAAGTAAACCAAATCTTTATCCAATTCTATTTTGAGTTTTATGAATGCCAACTTCCCTCAGCCAGATCAACCTGCTAGCGATGCTCCTGTGGAGGAACGCCTGGCGAAGCTAACAGGCTTCAACGATCAACTTTCCCAACAAACTGTCACTGAAAACGGCAATGCTTCTTCGAGTTCTTTGCCGCCACTGCTGTCTGATGAAGACTTGGAGGAGCAGATTACACGGCACAGCTTCGCTTCCAGCCCGCTGTCCAAGCTAGTCTTCGTCGCGGGAACTGTATTTGTTGCTGTCTTTCTCACCAGTCTCTTCCTGTCCCAATTTCAATCACCAGGGGAGTACATCTCCGCCAACAGACCTGCTAAGACTAAAGACAGCCAAAAGAGTCCCCTGCTTTCGAACCATGAAACAGACAAGGAGAAAGCTGAACTTCTCTCGGAACTGGCTCTGCGGGAACAGCAAGAACACCTGAGAAACTTAGAAGCCCAAAAAGCCAAAAAGCCAGAGCCTCTCAAAGCCAAGCCAACTCTCAAGCCAGCCCCACGACCAGTTGTCCGCCACAGACCTCCAACTCCGTCCCCTCGGACCATTCCAGTACGCCGTCAACCACCTCCTCGTCCTCTTCCAAATCCTCGCCCTGCAGCGATTGTTCGTCCGGCAGCTCCGGCTCCCCGACAAGATCCCACCCAAGTGTGGGTCCAACTGGCTCAAGTCGGTTCTTTTGGTGGGGCTTCATCAGTTTCCAACTTGTCCAATCCTGGCAACGAGCGGTCAGTTCCTAGCTATGAACCCAAGCCACCATCTCCAAGATTGGTCAATAATCCCAGCCTATCAGAGGGGACTGCCGTACAACAGCCAAGTCCTGCCTTTAGCAGCAATTTCCATACCGTTCCCTTTGGACAGTCAGTCTCAGCTATTCTAGAGACCACCATTGCTTGGGAAGGGTCTCGCAGCAGCCGCACTGGGCAATTGCCTGACGACCGCTACCTGGTCACCCTCAGCTCACCCCTCAAAGATAAATTCGGCAATCCCGAAATTCCCGCTGGCTCTCACCTTGTCGTTCGGCTCGACAGCAGAAGCAATGCCCTTGTCAATCTAACTGCCGAGAGCATCACCGCTAACGGTGTGGAAACAAAATTGCCCCAAGGGGCTTTGAAGATACGCGGCATGGGCCACGAGCCCCTCATCGCCGAGGTGGCGGCCATTGGCGGTGACGGCATTGACACGACTGCCGTCCTGGCTGATGTCCTTTCCATCGCTGGGGACTTCGCAGACATCCCTGGCAGCCGCTCCATCTCCCCCCTCTACCGCACCCTATCAGGGGGAACCACTCGCCGTCGCACCGGAACGGCCGTTAGGGTTTTCTTCCTGAGGGAAGGCACTCCTCTGGAAGTATTTGTCAACAAGACCTTTAGCCTTGATGTCCGAGAGAAACCTCTCGAACTGGATCTTGAAGCAATTCAGTCGGAGCGAGAAATCCCTCAACCCACAGCCGAGGAATGGGAGCCAGCCACTGAAGTGGTTCCTACAGATGGTCAGTTAGAAGATACGATCGCCTTTGAATCAACCGAAATCCCTCAGGAGGATTAGAAATGGCAAGAAAAGCCATTGCTACAATTTTTGTCGTTACCCTTGTTCAAATTGTCCATCCAGCCCTTGCCAGCTCGGTGATCAACATCCCTACTAGCCACGCCCAAGGGAGCAGGGGGTCAATTCCTACCTTGACTGTTTGGCCAGGGATGGGACTGTCCCTCAACTTTTCTGGCACTGAGGAGCGCATCGTTAAAGCTTGGTTGGATGACCCTTCTCGGCTGACCCTAGACTTTGACGTGCCCCTCTGTAGCGGTCAGGGCAACGAGCGCTGTGGAAGCGGCGCAACGGTCATTCACCTCCGACGCATCCACTCACTCAACTTTGCTCACTTGCCTGTTACTCCGACAACACTGCTCACTGTCGTCACCCAAGGGCAAAAAGAACGGAAAGTCTATTACTTTAATCTGGGCTACGGCAGTGGTAAAGCAAAGTACATTGCTGTCAACATCAACACTGACCCGCGCCCTGCCCTCCAGCAGAGGCAAAGACTCCAAGAGGCTGTTAGAGCTAGAGCTAACCGTATCGAGCGAGGGCTACAAATTGCTCGGCAAAGGAATACTTCCCAGAAAAATAAACTTGTCTTCAATCGCGTCGAAATCCTTCTGGCTCATGTCAGAGGTGGCATTTCCTTTCCAGAAGCCATCCGCCGCGTTAACATTGCTCCCTCCGTCCTTGACCAACTTGAGAGTTTGGCTACCACCTCAGGAGGTGCAAATTGATTGAGATGTTTCAAGGATAGTGCGCTCATGTTGAACACACGACTTACCCAACCCCTTGCACTCCTCCTGGCTGGCACAACTGCCTCCTTCACTTTTGCTCAAGTGCTACCTTTGTCTGGAAAGCTAGTGAACGCTCAACCTGCGCCTCGCGGGGAACTATATGTCCCCTATACCCAGAGCAATGGCGTTCCCTTGCCCGATTGGGAGCGCGTCACCTTCCGGCTCATCCCTGCTGCTGGAAGAGGCGGTGAGATCGACCTCTCTGCCTTTGTAGAAGTCCTGGGCTACGACCCTTCCCGCAGTTGGAATGCAGGGGACCCGATTACCTCCATCCTCATGTTGGGGGATCTAGCTGAGGCGACCAACCTGCCGACTCGTTCTTTGTCGAGCATCTTGGATCTTGTCGGATTGTCTGCTGGCTCTTTTAGCCTTGCCGATTTTGGAGTACTCGAAAACCAGACCCTCAAGACACTAGTCGATGCCATTCCCGACTTAGCTGACCTATCTCTGGCAGATGTCGAGCCGCTCTATAACCTGGTAGAACAAGAATTAGGAAATGCTCTGGCCAACTCTTTGAGCGACTCAGCATTGGGCGAGCTAATTACCGATGATGTTCTTGCTGAGCTCCCCTTGGATTCCCTCAACCTGGCTGGATATAGTCTCGATTCCATTCCCGGATTGCTCGACTCACCCCTAAACCAATTTGCCCAGTGGGGGGAAACCTTAATCGGACAGATTCCTGGGCTGGTCGAGTTGCCCTTTGCGGACTTCTTTACCGATCTCGGTATGCCTGGAGTGTTCGCTCTGGTAGATATCGTTTTTGGGGAGAAAGAAGCGAGCCGCCTCAACACGGTTACAGGCAGTGACAAAGTGGGCTTTGACTATCCCTGTACTCAGGGCAACTGCGCCTACATCGAATTGGCTGATCCCCAATGGCTTGGGACTACTTTTGTACACGGCAAGCAGTGGATCTCCGGTGACTCTCAATGGGTCCCAGGGGGTTTTGGTTGTCTTGCTGGTGAAGAACCTACCGGACGACATCCTTTCGGCAAGGGATTTAAAGTGGTCTTGACTGACACTGATGAAGCTTCTGGCTTGGCCGAATTTGGCATCTATTTCCGTTTCTCTATCTTCTGCGGGACGAGTCCCTACCTAATCGGGCCGTTTCCGTGGATGTCCCAATATGAAAAAGACATTATCTTTCTCGGTGCATTCTAAGGATCCCATTAAAATGCCGGAACTCAACGACCATGCCTAATCCCGTTATTCCCATCGACCTCCACGATGCCAAAGAGAGCGGTCGCGCCATTCAAATTGCCCAAGATACTTTTGTCGAGGCGGGTGCTGCTGCTACAATCGCTCTCATCCGCGAACTACTCAAGCGCCTCAAGCTTCAAGAGAAATCCGCTAACGTTGAGATCTCCATTAACCAGAACTTTGCTGTGGTGAACGTCGCCTCTGACCTCCTCGATCGCTTTGGCAGTAAAACCGCCAACGGCAAACAGGTTTTCGAGGTTAATGCCTTTCGTCTAGAACGCTGGAATAACAACCTGACCGTCACAGCTAAAGACGGACGCGGCACGCTCTTGAGCCTTAAAGATGGCGAACTGATTGGTTCTCTCACGACCGAAGACGTAGAGAGATTCCAAGCGGTCGAGCGCCAGTTGAATCGAAGCAGCTCGAAGCAGTCCCAAGCTGAAATTCAGTAGATCAAAAAGTTGTTTTCTCCCACGGATTAAAGCTGGTATGAATCACTACATTGCTGTCAAACCCGCTAACGACCCTTTGGCTCGTACTTTTGAGAATATTTCCCGCTCCATCTCTGCCCAACAGGGAATGATGCTGCTCGCCTGTCTGGGACTGATTGGACTTCTCGCCCTCGTTGGCAGGGCAGGTAAGGGAAGCAAGGGCAAATTGGCTAAGGGCTATTTTGGCGGTCGCTCAGAAAAAGGAGCTGCCAAGAGCGTTGCCCTCAAGCAAATGAGAGATAGGAAGAAGAATGCTGTCTGTGTCTGGATGGGAACGCCCACTCAAAATCCTCTCGGCCAACAGCCCATCTACCTCCCCGATGCCCAGCGGGGCACCGCCGTCCTCGGCGCTCCTGGCACGGGAAAGACCGTTTCTGCCATCGACCAGGTGGCTATCTCCGTCATTGAACAAGGATTTCCCATAATCTTGTGGGATTTTAAGTTTCCCACCCAGACTTCTCGTCTGGCTGCCTACGCCGTCAAACAAGACTACGACCTCCACATTTTCGCCCCTGGCTATCCCGAGTCTGAGGTGTGCAATCCTTTGGAGTTTCTCAAAGACGATACCGACTCGATGATGGCGCGGCAGTTTGCTGAGGTGATCAATCAGAATTTCAAGCGTTCCGGGCAGACTTCCGAAGATGGTTTCTTCGGTCCGGCAGGAGACCAGGTGACCGAAGCTATTATGATGTTGGCTAGAGGAACGAACTATCCTGACTTGATGATGTGTCAGGCGTTAGCGAGTCGGACTGATTTGGCCCATCAGATTATCAAGCACAAAGATCAGCTAAATCCTTGGGTTTTGGCGAGTTTTGGGCAACTGATTTCCAGTGCGGAATCTGAAAAGACGGTCAGTTCGATTCTGGCAACTGCAAATATCAATTTTACTCGCTTCATGAAAGCGGATGTCCTGCCTGCTTTTTGTGGTAAAACTACGATTCGGACTTTTCTGGAAGGTAAGCAGTTGTTAGTGTTGGGACTCGACAGGGAAAAACGGGATGTACTGGCTCCTTTAATTGCTGCTATCCTTCACCTATTAGTTAACCGCAATGTTTCCCGTCAGCGTTGTGACCCTTTGTTTTTGATTGCTGATGAAGTGCCAACTCTCTACCTTCCGGCACTCCATCATTGGTTGAATGAGAATAGAGAGGATGGCTTGTGTACGGTTTTGGGCTTTCAAAATTTGGTGCAGATGGAGAAAATGTACGGCAAAGATTTGGCCAGGGCGATTGTGGGCGGCTGCGCGACTAAGGTAATTTTCAACCCTCAAGATCCCGAATCCGCTAAGTTGTTTTCGGACTATCTCGGTCTTAAAGAGGTCAAATTCAAGCAGAAAAGTCGGGGCAGAAGTTCGGGAAAAGCGAGTACGAATATTTCCGAACTTCTTCAAACCAAACCCCTATTTGAGCCATCGGATTTCCTTCAACTGCCTACAGGTCGCTGTATCCTGCTCAATCCTCATTTTAAGCGGGGTAAAGCGGCTTATATTCCGCGACTCGAATCGATTGAATTAACTAGGGATTACCGGACGATTCTTAAGTGGTCTCAGGTGCGATGGGATAAGGTACGTCTGGGTTTGGCGGGACGCAGCACTCAGATTCGGGTGACTCAAGAGGATTTAGCAGCGCGTTATCAGTTGGCACAAAAGATGTTTCCCAGTGGGAAAGGTAATGACGATGAAAGTGAACTTTTTGCAGCGATGTTGTGAGGAAATCTTGATAACGATTGAGTTAGCTGGCTCAGCGCCTGGAAATTGTCTACTACGCAACTAATAAATTATTCATCTGCTCTTTCAACACGGGTGATACCATGAGTGGCCGATAAACTTCACCTTCGTAGGGCTGCCAAACATACCCCGAGCTAAAAGGTCTAAATGTGGATGGTGACGCCATTGTCTGCCAGGTTGCATTAGATAAAACCAATCCTGGAAAACTGAAGTTAGGAGACTCATCTAGCAATTCGCTGTAAGTTCTAAATTCATCAACCTCTACTCCAACCAATGCATAACGGAAGTCGGGGGCTAACCGTAAATGTTGATAAAGCAAAATACCTAATTCTGTCATTAAGTAAGCTGAGTCTGGTGCTTCAATGCCAATCTCGCTCACACTGCTGGGGCAAACTTGACACCACCAGTTTTCATCGATATCTTGAAAAGCTTTCGTGCGGCATTGGGATTGAGCACCACTTGATAGTACCCAGGAAACATCCTCAAAATGCTTAGAGAATCTTTCTGCTGCTTTCTGCTCTGAGCCACATTCCGCCGATAGACTAAATACCCATGCCATCTTGTACCACCTTTTCCCAATAGTCCTGCGTTTTTACTAAAGCTGCCTCGTAACGCTCTAGGAGCATTGTATCCCTTGGCATAATGCTAACGTGAGTGGCGCTATCCTGAACTGCTTCTAGGTCTCCAGTGATGTGGCTGTCTTCAATCTGCCACAAAGGATCTTTGCCTGTTCCTCCAAAGGCTACAGGTTTTCTGAACGGTGGTAACCCTTCAATAGATAGCGATGTAGACATGCCTTTCGTATTTCTGATAACCACCTCTACCTTGACTCCTGAATTATCACGTTCTGATTCAGGGTGTAAGTAGCCTTGTTTATCTAGCCAACCTCGTGGCATGTGGGCTATGTCGATATCAACCCCAGGTCTAATACCAAGAAGACGAGCGCTACGGCCTAATTTTGGTTTGCCGTTTTTCTCTGCCATGCCTCGATAGTAAAACCGTGCCATTGAGGTATCTGAGGTTTGTCCTGACACTATACTAGATGACTACACAATACCCAAAAGATATCAAAGTTTTTGCCAGATCAATGAATAGCGCCAGAACAGATGCCTTCGGAGGCAAGAGCCAGGAAATATTAAATTTGCCGTTGCCTTAATCTGATTTAGCGATAAGTTGGCAGGGCGAGTCGGTGCAATCAAGAGTTGCTTTAGCTGCGATGACCGATGCCAACTCAGATAGATAAAGTTGAGGAGAACTGAAATAGCACTATAAACATAATCTGCTATTGTCTCTTCATGGTAAAGGCCCAGGATAATAAGCTTCCCAGACGGACAAAGCAACGCCTTCATTTTTGTGAGAGCCGCTTCCAAATCCATGTGGTGAAGGGAGGCGATCGCAGCGATCACCTCATAGGATGCTTCGGTCAAGTCAGCCTTCAGGAAATCACCATGGAAGTAATGGATGTTGGAAGCAGCGTTACGATTTGATGCCTCATTCAGGATGATGCTGTCAGCGTCAATGGCGTCTACAACCTCTGAGCGTTCAGCGAGCCGTTGTGCAAAAAGGCCCAGCCCACAACCTATGTCCAGTGCGCGACGTATATTCACAGGGCATTGACGCAATAGGTAGTTATGGAAATGAGAGTTATGATTCCACATTTTTCCCTCGCAATGTCAAGATCCAAAAGATTATCTGAAAGCGATCGCCCCCTAATTAATCCAATTCTAATGTTTTGTTTCTAGAACGATGCTTCTCGATTAGATCAATAGCTTTGTTGGCAATCTGTTGAATATATTGTCTGGCAAGCTTTAGGTAGGTATCTCTAGGCAGTTCTTGATGCCATTGCTTGAGAGTATCGCTTTGGGTCAAAATCATTTTGGCTTGCTCTATATCGTTACCCGCCCTCAGGGCTAAAAGGGTTACGCCGATATCAATGTCTCTAGCTGGTCGGTGCTGGAATTGAGGGAATTTACGAACTTGAGAGGCGAGGTTGACATATTGGGTTCTCAAACGTTGTTTCGGTTCTACTAACTCCTCACTTCCCACTTGAACAGGCGAAATGGTGGTTTTTTCTGAATTTTCTACCAATGGCGGAGTTTCTGGCAGGGCGAGGGGGGCTAGTTGGCACTCACTTTCTGTGGTGAAGAGAGACTCTAAGCTAGTCCAAGAATAGTCCTTACCTAGTTGGCGTCCTTGGAAGGCTACACCATCTAATTTATAGGAAATCCCCTCAATTTTGCCATCTTTAGACTTCCTTAGTCGAACGCTAACTCCTTTAGCTGTCAATCGGTGAGTAAATTCCTCCAGAGAAGGATGATCTTTTAAAGACTGTTCGATTAACCTCTGAAGCTGGCTTCTTTTGTTGACTTCCCCTGTCCTTCTCTGTCGGCGGATTTCTCCAGTGGTGGGCGATTTTTTGGACTTCTCCCAACTGCACTGCGTTGGAAACAGCCCAAATTGCTGCTCCAATTGCCTCACCAACACTTCAGCCCGTTTGTGCTGCCACGAATCGCTCACAGCCGAGCCATCGATAATCCTGATGCGGCTGGCAATGATGTGGATGTGGTCGTGTTTGGTATCAGTGTGGCGGTATATAGCGTACTGGTTCTCATCGAACTTCATGCCTTTTAGATAGGAACGGGCAATCTGGACCCATTTCCTGTCGGATAGTTTCTCGACACCAGAGACGGAAAGGCTAGCATGATAGACGCATTTGCTAACTTTCCTTCTCAGATTTGAAGAGACCCGGAATTCGGCAGCTAGGCTGTCAGGCTCTTTGGCGACCATATTCGAGCCAATTAATCTAGCTCCCGACTTGTTGTGGACGTAATCCAAGACTTTTCTAAAATCCGAGCCTTGAACCTGCTTGGCAATCATTGACTTGGTTGACCGTTTCAATCAATCTGGTGCTCCTGTAAGGAGTGCATCCCCAGAAGTGTTCCCCTCAATTGCTGTAGAATTCTTTGCAGGTGAGCTGCACTTTCAGCATTCGGCTCCCTCGATGCCCCCTGGAGTCGCTCCAAGACTTCTCCTAATTCAAAGTAGAGCCTCCGATTCACTTGGGGAATGATTTTCTGACGAGATAAATCTGTTCTTTCAAGGGTAACGGTTCTAACGAGTTCACTTAAAGTTTGGTGGCGAGTTGCCGCCAGCTTTTTTAACTGTTCCTTCTCCTCCGTTGAAAAGCGAACTGATAGGAAGTTATTTCTTTTCAGTTTCCGCTTCACCACCTTGACCTCCTCAAAAAAACTAACGAAGATTCTTATTAACTTTAGTTTGGCACAACCCTAGAAAAAATGTGTAACATTAACACTGCTTGCTCTCCGAATTACGCACTTTTTTCCAAGTAAATAAAAGCCAGCTAAAGCCAAAACAAGCCAAAGGGAGTCAGGGATATGGATAAAAGCTACTGCCGAGAGTTCACGCGGGAGAAAAAATGCTTCAATTCAACCAATTTATGACTGAATATTACGGTTAATAATCTTGAATATACCTGGAAAATGCTTGTGCAATAAACTGCTTAAAATTGCTTAATTATGCTGATTAAGTTTGGGGACTGTTCTGGGAGTTTAAGGATAATAACGGACGGAGGCCAATCAAATTCTTAGCATAGAAGTTACTGAGTTTGAAAGATATTTTGTACCATCGTTTTGCCGCTCCTGGCAGCCGCTTGGTCAAGTTCGGCGATTTCGCTGGAGTCTAGTTGCCATCCCAAGGCTCCAATATTCTGCTGCGCCTGTTCCACAGTCTTCGCGCCAGGGATGGGAATCGTTCCCTTACAGATGCACCAGTTGATGGCCACCTGTGACAGGGTCTTGTTCTTTGATTGAGCGACCTCTCGCAAACAGTCCAAAAGCGGTCGGATTTCTGGTAATAGCTGCCGAAATAGCAAACCTCTGATGCCTTTCGGAAACGGACTTTTTTCAGAGTATTTTCCGGTCAACAGTCCCAAAGCTAGAGGACTGTAGGCAATCAGTTGAATTCCCAGTTCATCACAAACCTCTTTTAGTCCAAGTTGGGTGACCGGATAGGTGGACAGCAGGGAGTATTGCACTTGCAAAGTAGTAATGGGAATACCTCGCTGGGCAAATTTTTGATGCACCTGCTTGAGCCGCTTCGGTCCGTAATTGGACAGACCCACTCCCTTTACCAGTCCTTGTTCGTAGAGGTCAGCGAGTCCATCCAAGAGTGCCCATTCCTGCCAGGGAGCATAGTTGGCTGTAGACCAGTGCATCTGGACGAGATCCACGTTTCTTCCCAGGCGTTTGGCAGAAGCCTTGCAAGCCGATTTCATTGACTGGCGAGTCAGTCTCCAAGGATAAGGGGCTAGCTTGGTCGCAAGGCAAATACTGTCTCGATTGGGAGCCAGACATTTTCTGGAAAACTGCCCGAGAAGGCTCTCGCTGCGTCCATTCAATCTCCCGGTTCCATAAGAATCCCCCGTATCGAATAGAGTGACACCATTGGCAACACAAAGGTTGAAGACAGCTTGCAACTGGTCATCCATGCTCTGGTCGTATCCCCACAGCAGCCGGTTGCCCCATGCCCAAGTCCCGCAGCCCATTATCGGTAGGGAGAGTGGTTGGTGAGTTGGCATTTTTACTTTCGGTTGATTTTCTCAATTCCATTGCTGAGGATATCTAAAAGCTCAGCATCAGGCAATTCACCAGAACCCTCCAATTCCCAATATCCAAGAATTGAGGAACGTACTACACATCTATCGGAAAAGAGTCAACTTGGTTGAGGGATGGTCAATTGACCCTGAAAACAGCTCAATCTTTTGCCTGGATTAACCTGTAGCCATCACAACGGAGGCCAATATTTATAAATAATACTCGCCTCCGCTGTGACCCCATTTTGCATGCTACAAACAGAAATGTACTACAAGCTGGCAGGTTGTTCTCTAAAAATTCCTCAATCCTGCATTACCCAGAATTGAGGAATTTTTCATCAAGATTTCCCTGGCTAAGATTGAGAGAAAAACTGTTGACCAGAACCATAAATTATTTGTGGAGCAAGGGACAATAGCTGCAGGAGAAACTCTTGTTCAAAAATCCAGTCAAGTACTTGGCCCGTAAAGGTCTGATGGGGTCACAGCGGAACCCTATATATATATTAATATCGGCCTGTGTTGTGACCCTCTAATCTGGTATTCTCGATTCGGTAGACTTCCACAAAATCCAGAACTTTTCATTGGGGGAAGTGCTGCCCATGTCGATGCCGTTATGCAGGTGACTAAAAGGGTGCTATTGGATGAGTTGCAAAAAGCTATCTCAACTAACGGATGGCACCAGGCGATCGTAGTTGAAATTGATGATCTCGAACTCATCTTCGACAACATCCATCCCACAGGCATTTCCAGAGTAGACTGGATCAAGAACCGATACTGTCCCATTCAGGATCTTGGTGCTGATTTCCAGATCACAGAAACTGAGTTTTGAGGAATGGATCCATGCTTGACTTATATGACCTGATCCGAAACATTCAGAAACGCCCTGCTATGTATCTGGGTCCAACCCTCTATTTCTCATCTGCGAACCTTTCTAGCAGGGTATTTCTTTGCCCGTCATCAAATTGGGGAACCAGAAACTGACCAAGAGAAACACTTTTCTAATTTTCAGACCTGGATTCAGCAAAAGTTTAAGATTACGTCTAGTCAGTCTTGGGACAAAATCATCCTGTTTTTTCCCCAGGATGAATATAAAGCACTCGAACAGTTCTTTGAACTCTTTGATGAGTACTCCAAAACTGCTCAAAATGAAACATTCCCTACGGTCTCTCAAACAGCCCACCCAGTTCGTCCCTAGGATGGACATTGCTCAAGTTGCGATCGCGTATAATCGCCATTTTACCCAGTCAAAGGATTTTAGCAAAAAGCTGAAGCAGTAAGCCTTTTAGTGCGATCATCGGCCTCGTAGGCTTGGTTGAAGTATGAAACCCAGCATTCATCAGAAGTTTCGACCTCACGGCTGGCTATAGAATTGAGATCGTATCCGACGAACAAATGTGCTCAACAAAACTAATGATAATCATCCTTATAGCTGAGAGTCTGATTTTTTAGCTGAAGCTAATCGCCGACAACGAGAGAGCATTTATTTCCCAGGTGTAATCTATGCCCATCAGATGTTGGTTTCAATTGGAGATTGCATTCAAGACTTGGAACTGATTGCCCAAGTGGGCGAAGCAAAAGACTTGGCCAATTCCGTTCCCTATCTACCATTGTAAAATTGTAGTGCGATCGCCTGTAGGTTGGGTTGACAAGGGAAACCAAACGGCTCTCCCGGGTTTATGGGGAAAAATACCATAGACTAGGGACATCAAAGATCACCTCACCCACAAGCCCAAACAGATATCTATGACAACCATCATCTCAGAACACATCCAAATTACTCCTGACATCTGCGGCGGAAAACCCCGCATTGCTGGGCATCGTATTCGGGTTCAAGACATCGTGATCTGGTACGAACACCTCAACATGTCCCCCGACGAAATCGTCTATCACCACCCCAGCATTACCCTGGCTGATATTCACGCCGCCCTTGCCTATTATTACGATCATCTAGATGAAATTCGCCAGGATATCCGCGAGAGCGAAGCCTTTGCCAGCCAACTCGCCGCTCAAACCCCCTCTATCCTGCAGCGTAAACTCAAAGAAAGAAATGCCAGAGCAGATTAAGTTTCACCTCGACGAAAACGTCAGTAATGCTGTGGCCGAGGGTTTACGCAGACGAGGCATTGACGTGACCACCACTCCAGAACAAAACCTCATTGGAGCCTCAGATCAAGAACAAATTACCTTTGCTTGTGAGCAACAACGGGTCATCTTTACACAGGATGATGACTTTCTGAAACTCCATCAAGCTGGTGTTCCTCACGTAGGAATTGCCTATTGTCACCAGGGGAGCCGCTCTATTGGAGAAATAGTCAAAACCCTTACACTGATTTGGGAGTGGGTCGATCCAGAAGATATGATAGACCAAGTAGAGTTTATCTAATCTTTCTGGACCATTACACTCTTACGCTAAATTATGCTGCTCAAGTCTGGGAACTGTTCTCTGTGGAAAAAAACCGGAAAAGGAAAACCTTTTCCAGTTAGACCCAATCAAGAGCAGCCCAAGTCGAACCCGAAAAGATATCGCCACTCTGTCAGAGTACGCTCGTCGGGATCTTTGTTTTGAATTCTGGCTAATTCCCGGGCCTCGGTTTCAGAAAGACCCAGTTGCTCTATGTAACCTCCTATGTCTTCAGAGGTCACGGGAAGGAGGCGAGGTTTCGGTAGAATCTGCTGCAAAATCGGATGGTAATAATACTGCATAAAAACCAAATCCTTTACGGTAATTACTCATCCCGTAGACGGCGCTAGCCTCGTGAACTATAGAGCTGATGGTGACCCCAAATTTCCCTCATTAAACCCGATCTAGCTATTTTGAGTGCGATCGCTAACATTCCTGTCACCATATTTAAAGATTAAAGCAGTGCAAGAGCTTCTCTGTGAGCCTTAATTCTCAACCGTGCCGAATCTCCGAACCAAGCCGATTCTAACCTCGACATTTCTGATTTACCACGCTGATGATCCAGCCATTCTGTGAAGCCATTGTAAGCATCCCAAAGAGTCTTCCCTTGATTGCCCCGTCCAGCTTCAAAGTTCTGTTGGATTGAAGGAAAGGCTTTGTTTTTCGTCG
>JBFRWF010000195.1:0-6638 GCA_051439465.1 Xenococcaceae cyanobacterium
ACCAGACAGATTATCAGACTTTGAGTTTTATGTCTGGCAACTGTCACTGTATGTATACCAGACAAATTCTTCTAGACCTCGCGCCTTTTGCGCTTGTCCTGGAGTAAAGATCGCTTATCGCCACCCCCAATTTGCGGTCGCCGTGGGAGCGGAGCAGGGGCGTCAGCCTAGGCGCTGCGTAGCAGACCGCCACCCCCCACGATGCGAACCCCAATTTGCGATCGCTACCCCACAACTGCGAACAGTGAGTCTAGTGGCTCAAGTGTTACCCCAAAATGAACCAAGCCCTGGGAAGGGACAGATTCCCATCACTAGCCTCGATGGGGAACCCTTTATCATGCGGGAAAAGGGGTCAGGAACCAGGGCAAACGCATCTAATTTTTTTTGACAAATTACCATTTATGTGTATTGAGGATTTTCGGGGCGATCGCTATCTTTTGACACGACATCTCGGAAATGGCGAAAGTGGGTTTGAACTCCGTCGAACTCACGTTAACTTTGCCAACTTTGCCAAGTCGTGAAGTAAATCAATGGCCACAAAGAAAATCTTGTTCTCTGGATTAAGCAGGAATCGCCATGCTACATTCATGCCCACATCCCGGCCAAACCATGGGGTTTGTACTTTGCCTGTGACCTTAATTCGAGTGTAGCCTTCTTCCTGTGGCTCTGTTATGCCCCGTTCAGGCAACAATCTTAGGTTTTGGCAATCCTCCCGGAAAAAGCGCAATAGGGCATTATGTCCCACAACCGGGCGTTGGAACGGCGGTTGCAGGGCACCATCTGGGGCAAAGAGTTGGATCAGCGCATCAAAGTCATTGGCATTCAGGTTATCCATGTACTGCCAAACGACCTGGCTCTCCACACCTGGAATGGCGGTAATTGGAGTGCGATCGGCCATGGCTTTGGGAGCAACCAAGGGCTCCGCCACCGGGCTGTAGGTGCCCAACTGTGATGGCTCAAAGCCCATATCCACCACTGCATTACGCAGAATTGTAATTTGTTGACCCGGATCGAGTACTAGAATGGCTTGAAGGACTGCCGATGCATTGGCTGAAAGCTCATATCCTCTAGGAATAGGGGTTACAAGACCCTCTTCCATCCATTTGCCCAATTGGAACCAGAAGCCGAGTTTGATGTTCACTGACCAGGTAGCGTAGAGACGGCAGATGGGTCGGTCTGTCCGGCTAGCTAGGTCAAACATTAATTGCGATTGCTCACTAAAACTCATCAGCCTGATCTGAGTGAGGGTGCTGCTGACAAATTGCATATTCACAGGCTCGGGGGTCGAGATTGACAATGTCTTCCCCATTTCCAGATAGGCAAACCAGATCAGTGCTAGTTTGTCTTCCACACTCAACTGGTTGAAGCGGGCGATCGTCGCAGGCACCACATCCGCAGCAAGTGTTTTGGGGAAAATATTGCGAGCAGACTCAATAGTAAAGGACATTCTTTTAGGCTCCGTGATCGAACAATTAATTTAAAGTTTACAATGCTTTACAAAAACTGGAAATTGTCAGCACCACTATCTCAGATTGAGATTTTTTATGGTGCAGTTAAGCGATTCAAGGGGCTCAATATTCCAGTGAGGAATAACAGATTCAAACCACCGCAACTGAGCACCCTGCCATCAGTCGCTACGCTCCAATTCATTCAAAAGGCAGAATTCAAAATGAATATCTTTCTAATTTTGAATTTTGAATTGATAATTTTGAATTCAAATGTCCCCGCTACTCCAGCTTCTAACATTTTTCTCAGAAATGAGTTAGGAGATCGTCCCTTAATTTTCTATGGCTAAATCTGGTCTCTCCACCAGTTGTCCTTCCTCTTCTTTGAAAGCGAAACGCAATAGAGGAGGAGCCACAAAAGTAGTTAAAATCACCATAATAATAATTGCTGCTTGTAAAGGTTTATCCAAAACCCCACTAGCCGCACCAATACCAGCAAAGACTAAGCCTACTTCACCCCGGGGAATCATGCCAACTCCAATGGCTAAACGATTGATTTTCTCCTTACCAGAGATCGCCCAACCAGTGATAACTTTACCGAAAATAGCTACCACAATTAAGAAAGCGGCAATAATTAATCCTTGACGATTATCGGTACTAGCGGGATTGAGGACGCCGAGATCGACTCTGGCCCCTACAGATACGAAGAAGATGGGGACTAAAATGTCGGCAATAGGTATAACTTGTTGGTCTAACTCTCTGCGTTTGTCAGTTTCATCTAAAACCAATCCAGCCGCAAAAGCACCTAAAATTGCTTCTAAATGAATGGCATTAGCTAAAAAGGCCATGGAGAAAGCAAAGATTAAAGCAGGGATGACTAACTTACCTCTAGTTTGTAATTTTTCCGCGATCGCCACGAAGCTTTTATTAAAGAATTTACCCAACAAGATCGAACCCAACAAGAAAGCTGAAGCACCGATAATTAAGTAAACTAAGTTGAGCAGATCCACATCCCCAGTTTTAGCTAGACTAGCCACTACAGCTAAAACGACGATGCCGAGAACGTCATCTATAACTGCCGCGCCGACAATAATTTGACCTTCTGTAGATTTAAGCTGTCCTAACTCCGAGAGTACCTTGGAGGTAATCCCAATACTGGTAGCAGTCAAGGCCGCCCCGGCAAACACCGCAGGAATAGTTGGCATCCCAAAGATTAAGACCAGTCCTACCGTACCGGCGATAAAGGGAGCGACAACACCCACAACCGCTACGACGGCGGCTCTGGCCCCCACTTTTTGTAATTCTCTCAAATCCGATTCTAAGCCGATTTCAAATAAGAGGATAATTACCCCTATTTCGGCTAAGACGGAGATGACCTCACTTTGAGTGGCAAACACTTCTCCCACGCTTTCAGGATTTAAACCAGCAATCTGTTGCAAGATAGTTATCACCACTGAATCACTAGCAACTGCCCCTGTTTCCGGAAAAACTAATAAATGCAAGGCCGAAATCCCAACTACTACACCAGCAACTAATTCACCTAATACGGGAGGTAAATCGACTAATTTAGAAAGTTCTCCCCCTAGTTTGCTAGCCAGATAGATAAAGACGAGACTGAGCAAAACTCCGGCTAAAACCATCGGCGTGGTTTCAGCATTAGGTGCGGTTGCTAACAATGAGTCAGCAAATACGTAATTAGGAGCTAATCCGCTCTGAAATATCGATTCTAAATGGATCATGGTTATTTTTTATGGGATTAAAGGATGATTAAAAATGGAATCAAGACAAGGCTTCGACTAACGAGAGGAATTGTCTTAACGTTCTCGAAGCAACGAGGTTAACCGATTGCTTATAGATATATATCTATCTAAACTCTATAAATTATTGATTTTGATTTATAGTAACACATGGAGCGAGCTGCAAAAAAGCAATTAACTTGTAAATTTCTAATCTGTGACTAAAGTCTTACTTATAGATGTAGTACCAGAGCATAAACTAGAGTTTTTATAGATATAAGACTATATTATATCTATAAAGCATTGACTAAACTGAATATATGTGCCTAAAATAGTAGAGCAATAGAAAAATTGTCGCTTAGAGGGAGAATAGCTCTTGATCCAAGCAACCCTACATCAGTTGAAACTATTTGAAACAACTGCTCGTAAAAGTAGTTTTACTAGGGCAGCAGAGGAGTTGGAGCTTACCCAACCTACAGTTTCGACACAGGTTAAACAACTTACTCTAGCTGTCGGTCTACCACTATTTGAGCAAATAGGCAAGCGCCTGTATCTCACTGATGCAGGTACGGAATTGCTAGCTACTTGTCAAGAAATTTTTGAGCAGTTGGATAACTTTGAAATGAAAGTGGCAGATTTGAAAGGAACTAAACAAGGACGACTAAATTTAGGGATTATTAATACTGCTAAATATTTCATTCCTCGCCTGTTAGGTTCTTTTTGTCAGCAATATCCGGCCATAGATATCTCTCTAGAGGTTACTAATCATCAAAAGCTACGAGAGCGCATGATACATAATCGAGACGATCTTTATATCTTAAGTCAACCTCCAGAAGAAATTGATTTGTGTACTCATCCTTTTCTGGAAAATCCTTTAGTGGTGATAGCCAGAGTGGATCATCCTTGGGCTGGGGAAACTAATATTCCCATTCAAAGGCTTAATGATGAAACATTTATCATGCGTGAACCTGGTTCAGGTACTCGACAAGTAGTACAAAAACTGTTTAGTCAGTATAGTGTCTCACCTCAAGTAAGATTAGAACTAGAAAGTAATGAAGCGATCAAACAAACGCTCGCTGGTGGCTTAGGTATTTCTGTATTGTCAAAACATACCCTAGTTTCCCAAGAAGCTAATGGCGAATTAACTATCTTAGACGTGCAACATTTTCCGATTCAACGTTATTGGTATGTTGCTTATCTGGGAGGAAAACAACTATCGGTTATTGCTCAAACTTTCTGGGAATATTTACTCGAGGAATATCAAAATCCAATGCAGATACAACACCAATACTTTTAGCTGGGGTTTGAGGTCGTGCATCAAATAACTGTGGGTTTGAGTTTTAGTGTATGTCTGCGTCGTCTCCATTCAACAGCCGCGCGGCCCATAGGTCTGGGCCAATGACTTCTTCGCCGGCGTCAACGTCCCACGGGCACGAAACACGGCCACCAAAAAGCCAGGGTTATGCTCCGGCTTTTTTGGTTGGATCGGCTGGGTTTTGAGGTAGACCTTGTGTGCGTGCAGTACCTCCGTGTCACAGAGATAGGCGATGCCCGAATAATCGTCGAAAAACTGCGCTGCGACCTCATCCGAAATCTTCACGGCCATATCCCGATTGGGGGTGAGCACCTCGATCTTTATATTCGAGTAGGTGTCGGAAACGATGGGTTGTCCCGACGAGCGCACGTTGCGACTGCCTTTACCGCCAGCCTCCACCACCGTATAACCGGTAGCCCCGGCTTCGTCGATGATCTTGGCGATCTTTTTCAGCAGCAACTTTTCTGTGACGATGACGAGCTTGCTAGCTTGCTGGGTCATGTGTTTTACCTCTCGATGTGTGTATTCATTGAACTATATAGAAACTCAGGAAAACGGCAGCACCGCGCGCTACCGCGCCGATCTAGCCGCCGCGTTGGTCGCCGAGCCAGGGGAGCATCGGCAGACCGCGACCCGTCTGGGATTAGTTGCCCATCAGCGCCTGGGCGAGCCCGATGTAGAGCGGTATTCCCAAGGCAAGCGCAACCGGCGTGCCGACGGCTGTCGACGAGCCGATGTAGGCAGAGGGATTGGCCGACGGGATACCGGCTCGTAAAGTGGGCGGTCCTGAGATGTCTGAACTGGAGCTGGCGATGACGGCCAGGATCACGACGCCGCCAAGGCTGAATCCCGTGGTTACGTGGGCAATCATGCCGAAACCGAAGGCTATGAACCCATGCAGCAGCGGCGCCACCAAGGCATATAGGGCGTACCACTGGCCCACCTTGCGCAGCTCGCCGATCCTTGCCGTGGCCTCCATACCCATTACCAGCATCAGTATTGAAAGCAGGCCGCGGAAGAGGGGATTGAAGACGCTCTCATAGACACTTTCCGGCCGGGTTAGCATGCCTAGAGCTAAGCCGAGCAGCAGTGCCGATAGGGCAGAGCCCTGGAGGCTTTCCTTCACGATGGGCCATATCTTGACCTGCTTGCCTGCGTTACCGCGCTTGGGATACCCGCCTGCGGTAATGCCCTGCTCGCTGGGATACTCGCCTGCGGTATCGTGCTGCTTGCTGGGATACCCGCCTGCGGCAACCGGCTGCTTGCTGAGATACTTGCCTGCAGTAGCGCGCTGCTTGCTGGTATAAACGCTGGCCAAGACGATCGCAGTTACGAGCGCACTTATGTCCATGAAGGGATAGAGTGCAGCGGCCCAGGCTTCGTATTCAATGCCTTCCGTTTCCAGTAGCGTCAGGGCGGCGGCGAGGGTCGAGCCACTTACGGCACCGAACAAGCCCGCGGTCGCAATGGCATCCACGGTTTTGACGTTCGGCAGCTTGGCCAACGTGTAGCGCCCGATGAACACGATCAGGATCCCCATTACCACGGCGAACACTGCGGGCAACAGCATCTCCGCCAGATTGGCATTGCGGATCGCAATGCCGCCGCTCAGGCCAACTTTGATCAGCAGCATGAAGACGATGAACTTATAGATCGCATCTGGAATCGCCAGTCGGCTATTGACGGCGGCAACGACCATACCACCAATCAGAAAGCCGAGTGTCGGGGACTGCAACTTCGCCAGGAAGAGCGTCAAGAAATCGGATAAAAAATCCACAAATACCTCCTTCCTCCTCTAACGAGGATCGATTAATATGATAAGTGAGCTTTTAAGAGTAAGGGTGAAGGTCTTCACCCCTACAGCACAGGTGTTATGCAAGAACCTGTTGACAGAGTGTTCAGAGATGACAGCTCTCCGAACGGGACTGGAAGCTGACAGCTGTCCTGCATCACCTTCCATAGATTATGATATATGAACATCTAAACATCTATGTATTTAAGTCTATCCTAAAAGGCACAGATTTTTGCACTCCCTAACATGAATTTGAAACGCAATATCTAATTCAAATCATAAGTTTTTCTTTTGTTTGGCGATCCCCGCCTCTGGTTAAGGTGAATGGCGCTCGCGCGCCCTGGGCAACA
>JBFRWF010000196.1:0-8457 GCA_051439465.1 Xenococcaceae cyanobacterium
AAAAGGGTGAGTCAGGACGATCGCAGAAACGAAAAAATAAGCTTTTTCTCCCCCTGCTTCCCCTGCTCCCCCTGCTCCCCCTACTCATCTCAACTATAAATGTAAAAAACCTACACTTGTAAGGAGAGGGGGGAGAGCTTATCGGTTGGGCAAAAGAGCGGAGCCATCTTCATCTTAATTTTTCTTAATACAGAGATGTTTATTTTTGTCTGACTACTTACTAAAATTTAGAAGATGTCGATAAAACGAGTTGGTGTAATTGGTGGGGGACAGCTAGCCTGGATGATGGCGGGTGCTGCTGAAGCTTTGGGAATTGAATTAGTAGTGCAAACGCCCAGTCCAGATGACCCCGCCGTTAAAATGGCAGCAGATGTGATTCTAGCAGCGATTGATGATGCTGCGGCGACAGCCCAGCTAGCGATTCGTTGTGATGTAATTACCTTTGAGAACGAGTTTATTAATCTCGAAGCATTAATTCCCTTAGCACAGCAGGGGGTTTGCTTTCGTCCCAGTTTAGAAGCCTTGGCTCCTTTGTTGGATAAGTATCACCAACGCTGCTATTTAAGAGATATTGGTTTGCCAGTTCCCCGGTTTGTAGCGTTAGAGTCGGGGGGAAAGATTACCTCTGAGTTTGGCTTTCCTGTAGTTCTGAAAGCACGTCGCCACGGTTACGATGGTCAAGGAACCTTTATCCTCAAAAGTAAAGATGATCTAGAAGACACCTGGGAACATCTAGAACGCCCCGCCATGATGTTGGAGGAGTTTGTTCCTTTTGAGCGAGAATTAGCTGTTATTGCTGCTCGCAGCGTCACTGGAGAGATTGTTGTCTATCCGGTGGTGGAAACCCAGCAGGAAGATCGGGTTTGCCGTCGGGTGATAGTTCCTGCTGAGATTTCCCCAGAGGTAAATTTACAGGTAGAGGCAATATCTCGTACTTTGTTGGAAAAATTGCAGGTGGTGGGGGTTTTCGGTATTGAGCTATTTCTCATCCAGGAGGGAAAAGTATTGGTAAATGAAATAGCACCCCGCACCCACAATTCCGGGCATTATACCCTCGATGCCTGCTCCACTTCCCAGTTTGAGATGCAGTTGCGGGCGGTTGCTGGTTTACCTTTGGGTTCACCTACCTTAAAATCTGGTGGTGCCGTGATGGTGAATTTGCTCGGATATGAACATTCTCAGCATGATTATCAGGAAAAACGAGCCAAGCTAGCAGAAATTCCCCAGGCGTATGTCCACTGGTACGGGAAAACCGAATCTCGTCCCGGACGCAAGCTGGGGCACGTTACAGTGTTGTTAGAAAGAGAGTCCGAACCAGAACTATCAGAAGGAGGGCTAAAGCGCTTGCTACAAACGGGTCAAAATATAGAATCGCTTTGGTACAGTTAACCTTGCTCGCGCTTAAAGTGGAAAAATAGATTAAGATAGAGTAAGGTTCAACTCCTGCGTTGGTGACTGCCAATATAGTTTTTTGATCTATGCTTGAGTTAAAAGGGAACCAACAGCTTTCGTGGCAGTAAACCGGGCTTGTACCCGGAAACGAGAAACGAGAAGCGTCGGTCCCCACCTGGGTTTCCAGGTCATAAACTGAGGTAAGACGGCGCAGCGGTGAACTGAATAAGCGAAAAATCCCTCTGGTTTTTTATGGACAGGGGGATTTTTGTTTTCACGGTGACTGGTGACTGGGAAGAATTTATATCCCACCTTACGCACTTCAAAATGCCGTTTTATCGATGTGCCGATTAATAGATGTCTAATAGTTTTGAACATATTTCACCCAACCAGGCTAAAAACCAAAAAAATCCGCTCTGCCCCCTGAAAAAAAGAGGGTAGCTAAAGCCTCTCAAAAGGACTAAAACATTAAGTTATGCTTGCCGTGGAGTTGATTCTACAGCGTGGTTTAAGATTACTGAGAATGGTGCAAAAGGTCTGTTAAATATAACTTACCCATTTCCACACAATTTCATATCACCTTCATCAAAATTTCCGAGATATTAGCTATATACGAAGCTCACGGTACAAGGACTTCTTTGGGAGATCCGATTGAGGTTAATTCTCTGAAATCTGTGCTCATCCAAGAGAGAGAGGTCCATTGAAGTGGATTCGCCGGAATCCCACGTTCCGCACTCCCAACTGTCAGATAGAAAATTAGTGATAATGATAATCATTATTATAGCGAAGAGGAGATTTGCTCCTCCCCGCCTCCTGTCACATATCATGGTTTCTGTATAAAAGTACTCAAAGTTGGGATGGATAAAGCGCTAGGATAATCTATATTACATAAGCCTTGGCTATTGAAGATTGCACCAATTATCAGAGATCCTTAATAAATCCCAATTTCCCGCCAATATCTTCAGATTAGAACGGGGATTAACTGTAATTCATCAACATCTGCCAGCCACACCAGTGGTAGTGTCGGATGTGTGGGTACGTGCTGGAGCGATCGCCGAACCGGATGATTGGTCTGGCATGGCTCATTTCCTGGAACACATGCTATTTAAAGGTACTAAGCGCATTGCTCCGGGAAGATTTGACCAGGTGATTGAAAATAGTGGCGGGATAACCAATGCAGCTACGGCACACGATTACGCTCATTTTTTCCTCACCACGGCGGCTCAATACCTACCAGATACTTTGCCTTATCTAGCAGATATCCTCTTACACCCCGCTATCCCAGAGGAAGAATTTTCCAGAGAACGAAATGTAATCTTAGAAGAAATTCGCTCCAGCTATGATGATCCAGACTGGCTAGGATTCCAGGCATTGTGCGAGAGTATTTATCAGCGCCACCCCTACGGACGTTCGATTTTGGGAAATGAGGTACAGCTAATGGAATATTCCCCCCATCAGATGCGCTGTTTCCACCAGACTCACTACCAACCGGAAAACATGACAGTGGTGATTGTTGGCGGGGTAGAAGAAGAACTAGCACTATCCTTAGTAAGTAAGACTTTTGAGGAGTTTAGCGTCCGTTCTGAATGTCCTCCAACCGTCCTGGAAGCAGAACCTCCATTGATAGACATTCGCCGCACCCAAATGTATTTGCCAAGGATAGAACAGGCTCGTTTGTCAATGGCTTGGATTACACCAGGGGTAGAACAACTGCAAGATGCCTTTGGTTTAGATATACTGTCTGTGATACTCGCTAGTGGTCGTTCTTCCCGTCTAGTGCGAGAATTGCGAGAAGAGAAACAATTGGTACTAGATATTAGTAGTGGTTTTTCCCTCCAGCGAGATTCTAGCTTGTTTACTATTAGTGCTTGGTTAGAGCCAAAGTATTTAGAGCAAGTAGAACAGATTATCCGCGATCGCATTTTTCAGTTGCAGACTATCCCAGTCACAGAAGTAGAATTAGCTCGCTGTAAACGCTTGCTCTGTAATGACTATGCCTTCTCTACCGAAACCCCCGGTCAGTTGGCAGGTTTATATGGTTATTACCATACGATTGCGACAGCAGAATTGTCGGTGACTTATCCGAGGGAGATTCAGCACTTTCAAGCATCAGAACTTCACCGCATCGCCAATCAGTATCTTTCCCCTGATCGCTATGCTGTGACAGTACTGAAACCTTGTTAAGGAATGGGGAATTGGTAAATATTTCAATCCCTGATAGGGATTAGGACAAAACCTAACCTCCCCATAGGGAGTATAAACCCTTATTCGGATTAAGTCAATAGTCTGCTTAACCCTCATCTAAATATGTCCTAACCTGCCATCGTATTGCTATAACAACTGAGAACAAACAACGAATGCAAACTGTGAAATCCACGAGACAAAATCAGAAGATCCATCGCCTTGTTTTGCATAACGGCATCACTTTGATCTCGATGGAAAATCACGCCGCAGATCTGATTGCTGGTCGAATTTTTCTGAAAAATGCTGGTGCAAGATGGGATTCAAGGGAGAAAGCGGGACTTTCTTATCTGCTTGCTACTGTAATCACTAAAGGAACTGAGCAGTTGTCTTCCGGAGAGATTGCTGAACGGGTAGAATCGATTGGTGCTAGTTTCGGTGCGGACGCCGCAGCCGATTACTTTTTGATTAGTATCAAGACAGTTTCAGCTGACTTTGCCCAGATGTTGAAGTTGGCAGGGGAAATTATGCGATCGCCCACTTTCCCAGAGGCGGAGGTGGAACTGGAGAAATATCTGACCCTGCAAAACATTCGTTCTCAGCAGGAGCAGCCTTTTAACGTGGCATTTAATCAGCTACGGGAGGCAATGTATCAAGATCATCCCTATGCTGTCTCAATTCTTGGTACGGAAGAAACTGTCTCAGGGTTGAGTCGTGCTGAGTTGCAGCAATACCATCAAACTTATTTCCGCCCCGATAACCTGGTGATAAGCATCTCTGGTCGCCTCGCCGTCGAAGATGCTGTTAGTCTAGTAGAACAGGTATTTGGCGATTGGGAAACTCCGAGAATCCCAATTCCGACTCCCAAATTGCCCCAATTGAATCCTCAGCAATGTCAGAGTATAACACCCCAAGAAACCCAACAGTCGATTGTGATGCTGGGCTATCTAGCTGCGGCGGTAAAAAGTAGCGATTATCCAGTGCTAAAATTGCTGAGTACTTATCTGGGTAATGGTCTTTCCAGTCGCTTATTTGTGGAACTACGGGAAAAGCGAGGGTTGGCCTATGATGTTTCTGCTTTTTATCCTACTCGCTTGGATTATTCCCAGTTTGTCGTCTATATGGGAACGGCTCCAGAAAATACAGCGATCGCCCTCGAAGGACTTCGCACAGAAGTGGAACGTCTTTGTAATACGGAGTTGATCCCAGAGGAACTGCAAGCTGCTAAAAATAAGTTATTGGGGCAGTATGCTTTGGGTAAGCAGACTAATGCGGAAATTGCTCAGGTTTTTGGCTGGTATGAGAGTTTGGGACTGGGAATTGAATTTGATAGTCAGTACCAGGAAAATGTTGCTCAGGTTACTCCCCAGATAGCGCAAAAAGTCGCTCGTCATTATTTGATGGAAGCTTATGTATCATTGGTTGGTCCAGCGGCGGTAATGGATTATTCAAGGTGACTGGGGACTCAGTTCACAGGATTTATGTCCAGGTACTTAGCAATGGCACCATTTGAAATTATCTTAACAAATCTTTACAAGCGAGGGGGCAGTGGGGGATAATGATGAGGATAGGGCGGAGTGTTGCCCACTGCTGAAAGCTAATTATACAGAATCCGGGTCTAAAAACCCCTTTATCAATTTGTTGTCTTTCTTCCCCTGCTCCCTATTCCCTGTTGCCTGTTGCCTGTTGCCTGTTCCCTGTTGCCTTTTCCCTATTCCCTGTTCCCTATTCCCTATTCCCTGTTCCCTGTTCCCTACTTTTGCCTTTTGCCTTTTGCCTTTTGCCTTTGAGCGTTCTGCGAAGCAGCGACGTAGTCTAGCGAGTCCCTGTTCCCTGTTCCCTACTTCCCTCAAAAAAAGGGTAGTTAACCCTGATTTTGTATTATGTCAAAGACTGAGCGCCGAACCTTTCTTCTTGACTTTGAAAAGCCCCTTTGTGAGTTGGAATCGCGGATTAACCAAATCCGCGAACTTGCCGAGGAAAATAACGTCGATGTCTCTGAGCAGATATCCCAGCTAGAGGCAAGGGCAGTGCAACTTCGCAAAGAGATTTTCAGTACTTTAACACCTGCTCAGCGCTTGCAACTGGCGCGTCACCCCCGCCGTCCGAGTACCCTCGATTACATTCAGGCGATTAGTGATGAATGGTTAGAGCTACATGGCGATCGCGGCGGCTATGACGATCCAGCTTTAGTAGGCGGGATCGCCCGTTTGGAAGGACGACCAGTAGTTATGCTGGGACACCAAAAAGGTCGGGATACTAAAGATAATGTAGCCCGCAACTTTGGCATGGCTTCTCCGGGCGGCTACCGCAAGGCAATGCGATTAATGGAACACGCCAACCAGTTTGGGATGCCCATTTTAACCTTTATCGATACCCCAGGAGCTTGGGCGGGGATAGATGCTGAGAAACTGGGACAAGGAGAAGCGATCGCTTACAATCTCCGGCAAATGTTCAGTCTGGATGTGCCGATTATCTGCACGGTAATTGGTGAAGGAGGCTCCGGTGGAGCCTTAGGTATTGGTGTCGGGGACAGATTGTTGATGTTGGAACATGCAGTGTACACCGTCGCCACCCCTGAAGCTTGTGCAGCTATCCTCTGGAAAGACGCTGGTAAAGCAGAGCAAGCCTCAGCAGCGCTGAAAATCACCGCTCGGGACTTGAAAGAATTGGGAATTATAGATCAGATATTGCCAGAGCCAGCCAGGGGCGCTCATGCCGCTCCCCTCGGAGCAGCATCGATTCTCAAACAAGCTCTCTTGGACAACCTGGAAGAATTATCTCAGAGGACACCAGAGCAGCGCAGGCATTTACGTTACCAGAAGTTTCGCCATATTGGTATATTTCATGAAATTTCTGCATAAAGAATTTTTTCAGATTCAACATTCTCAGAGTGTTATAATTTCCTAGGTAACATTTTGTAACGAAATATTAGGGATTTATCTTTTTGTGCCATGAAGCGGTGATAGCAGGGCTGCTTTAAGCTGCATTCAGCTACTATCAGTGAATTTCCCTGGCAGGAATTACAGCGATGTCCAATAGGTTGTTCTAGAATTTGGAGTATTTTATGAGTTCTCCTCCCAATCAACTGCGAGCAATTATCACAGGAGCCAGTAGCGGCATTGGCAAGGCGACAGCTTTAGCCTTTGCTAAGGCTGGAATTCATGTTGCTTTAGTCAGCCGCTCCCAGGATAAGTTAGAGGCAGTTGCTAACGCCGCTAGGAAAGTGGGGGTAGAAGCTAAAGCTTATAGGTTAGATTTGACTGAGATCGAGACAGTAAAAGCAGAAATAGCGGCGATCGCCGCAGATTTTGGACCAATTGATATTCTGGTCAATAATGCTGGCATCGGCTATACCAACACCCTCAGCGACACCCCCCTAGACGACTGGCAGCAGGTAATTGACCTCAATCTCACCAGTGTTTTTCAGTGCGTGCTTGGTGTATTGCCCCGAATGCGCGATCGCGCCGGAGGAATCATTATTAACGTTGCCTCCATTGCTGCTCAAAACCCCATTCCTAACTGGGGTGCCTACGGCGTTAGTAAAGCTGGCTTGGTTGCCTTTTCTAAAGTCCTAGCAGTAGAAGAAAGAGCCAACGGTATTCGGGTGGTGAGCATTTGTCCTGGTGCCGTCAATACCCCCATCTGGGACACAGATACAGTGCAAGCCGACTTAAACCGCTCAGGGATGTTAACCCCAGAAAGTGTCGCCCAGTCGATTCTCCATACTGCACTGCTACCAAAGCAAGCTGTAGTAGAAGAAATGATCATAATGCCCAGTGCTGGCACTCTGTAGCGCTTAACAGTCCTGATTCCAATTAATCAAAACAAGATAAGAATTTTAATCGCATTTAATCATGACAATAGCTTCTTCCAACGGTTACAACTGCTCTAAATCTCCTGTGATTACTAATAGTTCAGATGTGCTCAACCCCAACCTAGTTGAGCAAGTCTCTACCAGACCCGATCGCAATACCCATAATGGTAAGGAAGCCAAAATCAAACCAGCCTCAGAACAAAAATCTAAAATGATAGACGCTGTGCAGACAATGTTAGAGGCTGTAGGAGAAGATCCAGAGCGCGAGGGACTTCTAAAAACACCGAAGCGGGTAGCGGAGGCGATGCAATTCCTCACCCAGGGTTACAATCAGTCTCTCGAAGAGATCGTCAACGGTGCCATTTTTGATGAAGGGCATAACGAGATGGTGCTGGTGCGGGATATTGATTTCTTCAGCCTCTGCGAACACCACATGCTGCCATTTATCGGCAAAGCTCATGTTGCCTACATCCCCAACCAAAAAGTGGTTGGTTTGAGCAAACTGGCTCGCATTGTGGAAATGTATGCCCGTCGCCTACAGGTGCAAGAGCGTCTGACTCGTCAAATCGCAGAAGCGATTCAGACTATATTAGAACCTCAGGGAGTCGCTGTAGTCATGGAAGCAACTCATATGTGTATGGTGATGCGGGGGGTTCAGAAACCAGGTTCCTGGACTGTTACCAGTGCGATGTTGGGGGTTTTCCAGGACCATCAGAAAACCCGTGAAGAATTCTTGAATCTGATTCGCCATCAACCGAGCTTTTTCTGAAGTCTGAAGTAATACCAAATCCGGGTTAACTACCAGGGAACAGGGAATAGGGAACAGGGAATAGGGAACAGGGAATAGGGAATAGGCAACAGGCAACAGTGCGCCCAGCGTCGACGTTGTCGGCTGGGCGCAACAGGGAACGGGGAACGGAGAGGGGGGAGCAGGGGGAGCCTCACAAGGGTAGGTTTTTAACAAAAGGGTGAGTCAGGACGATCGCAGAAACGAAAAAATAAGCTTTTTCTCCCCCTGCTTCCCCTGCTCCCCCTGCTCCCCCTGCTCGTCTCAACCCGAAATCTAA
>JBFRWF010000197.1:0-14716 GCA_051439465.1 Xenococcaceae cyanobacterium
AGGATTTCTGTTTGAATCTAATACAAAAACTTGTTGCATCGTTACCTTTGCTTTCTACTATTTCTAGTGTTACGGTCACCTCGCCAATGTTACGGAAAGGTTTAGCGTGTACAGCACTGTCTTAACCCCTTTACAACTGTTTAACTGCACACCGTAGAGCCTGAAGCTGGTGAAGCACTCCAGGGTACCTATTTCTTTCCCAACATAGCTCAAAATGAGCTTAGGCTGGTAAGCTTAGAGACTTTCAGTGTTACCACCAAAAGCCCCTTCCTTCAGGGAGGGGTTGCTTACGATTGATCCATAACCAGGGAATCCAGCATTCTGAATACCGAAATTGGATTTAAGGGATTTGAGTCCCTGGAATTAGTCAAAACCGGAGTCCCTGGTGCATAAGCCTCAATAACACTCCCACTCAGAGAACACATCACCATCAGATAGTCACAGACTGGGCATTCGGTCTGGATTACTTGATTGCTGGGACAGGAACTGTGGGTTGCTTCATCACTGGTAAAGTAGCGACGTTCAGCTTCGCTCCCACAATTGGAGCATCGGACTGTTTGAGTGGTATGCATAACAGAATCTCTCTATTCAACTAGAATCTGGAAGCTTAAGACTTTTGGGGCTATGAATGCATGCCAATACAGCTCCCATGCCCCAACTATCAGGCTTTGTGCCTAAAACTTAAAGGTATTTCTCTAGTGCTTGAGAGAAGGTTTCATAGGTAGCTTTGCCCACCATATTTTCTACTACTTCGCCATCTTTGAAGATGAGAACAGCAGGAATACTGCGAATGCGGAATTTTTTGGCGTTTTCTTTGTTTTTATCGATGTCGATCTTCACCACTTTTGCGCGTCCTTCGTATTCGGAAGCCAGTTTGTCGATGAAAGGACTAATGATGCGACACGGACCACACCAGGTTGCTGTGTAATCAACCACCACAGGTCCTGAATAGGTTAAAAGCTCATCGAATTCGCTGTCTTGTACGTATGCTGCTTCAGTCATGGGTATTTTTTCACCTGAAATTGGTCGCGGAATCTTTAGTAGCAAGAAGTTAATACAATTCGTCTTCTTGGTGGGTACGAATGGTGCAATTAGAGGTAGGATAAGCAACGCAGGTGAGGACAAAACTAGCTTCAAGCTGCTCATCGTCTAAGAAAGCTTGATCGGACTGATCGACTGAACCTTCAAGAATTTTGCCAGCACAGGTAGAACAAGAACCTGAACGGCAGGATATGGGAAGGTCAATGTCATTTTCTTCTGCGGCATCGAAAATATACTGGTCGTCAGGAACTTCAATAGTCTTGTCTAGTCCTTCAGCTTCGTTAACAAGTCTGACTTTGTAAGTTGCCATGTATTCGTCCTCTCGTATGAAAAAAACAATTTACACTTGTGCTGGAATCTGTAGTGATTCTTGCAAGGTACTCCTCACCTCAGCGACGGAAAGATTGCCATCAATTGTCTTAAGACAGCGACGTCTCTGGTAAAAGTCAATCAAAGGAGCGGTATCCTCTTGGTAAACCTCGAGACGCCGACGGATGGTCTCTTCATTATCATCTTTGCGACCTCGCCCCAACATCCTCTCTACTAAAACCTCGGTGTCAACTTCAAAGTTGACTACCTGAGGATAAGGTTGCCTTATTATTTGTAGTAGTTGATCTAGAGCATGGGCTTGGGATAAATTGCGGGGAAATCCATCCAAAATCCAGCCTCGTTCCATATCTGGCTGGCCAAAACGCTCCCGCATCAGAGCAATCACAAGGCTGTCTGGAACGAGTTCTCCTGCGTCTACATGAGCTTTGGCTTGCAGACCTAAGGATGTTTTGGAGGCGATCGCCTCTCTCAAAATATCTCCGGTAGAAATATGCGGAATTTGCCATTGTTGGGCTAAAGTTGCAGCTTGAGTACCTTTACCGGCTCCGGGAGGACCTAGAAAGATTAATTGCATGGCTTTTGATTGGCGTATTGATAAACTACGAAATAAGATCGCTTATTTTTTACGGCTATGACTGCTGAACACTTAGAAGACTACACAGTCTGGGAAAGGCTAAATCAGGGGAGAAAAGCAAAGGCTGCTAAGGGTGGCTATGCAGGCTACGGTTCGCCAGCATTCGGTCAAAGAACCATCAATGGCGAACTGGTGGAAGATCCTAGAGAACAGCAGGTGATTGAACTGATTCGCCGTCATCATAAGTCTGGCAAGTCTTTACAACAGATAGCTGATTGGCTCAATCAGCGCGGGTATAAAACCAAGCGCGGTACTTTGTGGAAGCGAATCTCAGTTAAACGGGTTCTAGACCGACTCTACGGCAAAACACCGAGAGTATCTGGTGTTACTCAAAAGAGCACTTAACTCCGCCATCGAGTCCAGCTAAATTACCAATTCATCGGAGAGCTACCAACAAGTGAGGCTCTGATGTAAAATCGAAACATACACAATGCCGGGTCGGATAAAAACCCGCTCTTTTTTCCTTGAACCTTTTTAAGGTCATAACCTCCTACCTGTAATTGTTTCAAGCTTTTTGGTGTAACATTCCTCTATGATACACCTTTATTAAGAAAATGTGTATATTATTTCTGGTTTGTAACTAATTTTTTTGTAACATCCCTTGGGTAGTCTGAGGTGTAATCAGAGTGGGTGTGGCTCAAAAGCCTGGAAAATAGACAATTTCAGATGATTCCGATCCAGCTTGAAACGGCGATCGCTCATCTAAAATCGATTAACTATGCCATCCAAGGACTTGCTCATCGGTACGCCAGTGTTAGAGGAGGCAATTGACCGTCACCCTCTAATCGTGACTCCTGACACCCTGCTGGTAGACGCGATCGCTTTGATGAGTCAGACAGTAGGGCGTAGTTGCTCGCTGCCCAGTTTGAACTCAACATCAGAGGAAATTCGGAGGAGTGAGGCTCGCTCTAGCTGCGTTTTGGTGATGGAGGAGTCAAAATTACTGGGAATTTTTACAGAGAGGGATATCGTCAGGCTCACCGCCGATGGCCTGAACTTTGAAGGGGTAAAAATTGGCAACGTAATGGCGCAGCCTGTGATTACCCTGACAGAAGCTAATTTCAAGGATATCTTTGCCGCTCTGTTTCTCTTTCGTCGGTATCGGATTCGCCACCTGTCCATTGTAGACGAGCAAAATCAGCTCGTTGGTATTGTCTCCCATGAAAGTATTCGTCAGGCGCTGCGACCGACAAATCTGCTCAAGTTGCGGCGGGTATCAGATGTGATGACTACCCAGGTGATTCATGCCCCGATGACTGCTTCGGTGCTAAGTTTAGCTCGATTGATGGCAGAGCAGCGAGTCAGCTGTGTAGTAATTACAGAGGAGGAAAATGCTGAGGGTAGCTTTCGACCTGTCGGAATTGTTACTGAGCGGGATATTGTGCAATTTCAGTCTCTCAAGCTGAATCTAACTAAAACCAAAGCCCAGGATGTGATGAGTACACCGCTATTTCTGCTCAGTCCTGAGGATTCTTTATTGACTGCCCATCTTCAGATGCAGCGCAGGCGCGTGCGGCGACTGGTAGTGTCTTGGAATTGGGGCTTCAACCTGGGCATTGTGACCCAAACCAGCCTGTTGCGGGTATTTGACCCGATGGAAATGTATGGGGTGATTGAAACCTTGCAGCGGACAGTTGAACAATTAGAAGCAGAAAAAGCTGAACGCTTGCAAGGCAGTATTACTGAGCTAAAACAACCAGGACAGGAATCTACAGTCAAATTACAAGAATTAGTTGAGCCGGAAGACTTACACAGAAAACCTTGCAGTTGAAAACCCCCGTCTTTTAATGAAAACTGTCAGAGGCGATCCCCAAGATCGCCATCCTCACGCCTGTCATCACGCCGAATTAAATAGCGCACCTCTTCGAGCAGAACATTAAACCGCTGATCTGTTTCCACTTGCCGTTGTTTGAGCAACTCCATATCTCGCTGACTTTGGGCCGCAACTTGCAACAAAGCTTGAACTGTTACCCTCAAACCATCCACGCTATCTCGCACAGTATCTATACTACCTCGCATAGTATCCATGCTACCTCGCATAGTATCCATGCTACCTCGCATAATATCCATGCTATCCCGCAGGTCAGCAACGCTTGAAGCTAACTCATCCAGCATTTCGTCTGTCCAGCGTTCAACTGCCATTGCGTCTTCCCAATTTTACTTTGAGCCCTATCTTCGATTTTAACTGATAGCAATAGGTCGAAAACTACCGCTATATATTTTAATTTATTGACTTTTTTATCTGAATTTTTGGCTGCGCGATCGTATCATCCATCCACTGTCCCTTGCAACAGTGCCATCGGGAGCCTGTAGGGTTGAGACAACGAAACCCTACATCCTCATCACTCAGTGTCAACGCTGCATTAAATTCAATCCTGCCATCAGCCCATCCTACCTGGAGTTAACTTGGGTCCCTTACATAGCAATGAAAACTCGAATAAGGAGCGTTCTTCTGAAAACTGTCAGAGGCGATCTCCAAGATCGCCATCCTCACGCCTGTCATCACGCCGAATCAAATAGCGCACCTCTTCGAGCAGAACATTAAACCGCTGATCTGTTTCCCCTTGCCGTTGTTTGAGCAATTCCATATCTCGCTGACTTTGGGCCGCAACTTGCAACAAACCTTGAACTGTTACCCTCAAACCATCCACGCTATCTCGCAGGTCAACAACGCTTGAAGCTAACTCATCCAGCATTTCGTCTGTCCAGCGTTCAACTGCCATTGCTTCTTCCCAATTTTACTTTGAGCGCTATCTTCGATTTTAACCTATTGTTCTTCTTACAGAAACCTTTGGGACGTGAATTTGCTCGGTCGTACAGCAAAGAAACGTAGGATAAGAGACGGGGAGATAAATTTTCAACGAAAAAATCAGCTTTCTCCCCTGCTTCTCCTGCTTCCCCTGCTTCCCCTACTTCCCCTGCTCGTCTCAACCATAAATGTAAAAAAACCTACCCTTGAAAGGACGGGAAGAGAGGGCGATGTAGAGTAAATTTACCCAAAGATAGGAGTTTGGTGGAATAAATTCGGGGCGATCGCTAAAAAGAGAGGGGAGCGCCGAAAATAGACCTAAAATTAGGAGGCTAGAAGCCTTTCTAGGAAACAATTTCAGGAGTTGTGGGTAAAGGATAGGTCATTAAACAATTGAAACTTAAATAAGTTTGCGCTTTTCAATAATTTTCAATAAGCTGTAAATTATCTAATTATATTTAGATAATCACTCCTGTAAATCCGACAAATCTCTTAATTCAGGCTACCAAATTAATAGAAATTGTGTATTGACAAATTAATTTAAATGTGCTAACATAGTGCGTGGCAAAATTATCAGATGAGACAATTACAACGGTTTTAAATTTGCAGAGGCAGTTCTTAGAAAGGATTGACGAGGCGACTGCAATCGAGTTCGCGCTTTTTGAACAGTTTGGCGAGACTGAGGCAACAATCCCTGAATTAGAGGAACTCCAGAATATCAGAGAAAGAGCAGATTCTTACTACTCACGTTTTTACACAGTGTTACGGCGGATTTATGAGTCTCAACCTGTGGCTTCTAATGCTAATCTAGAGTTACTTGCCCGAACTATCCAAGAAGCTCAGGCTACTACCGAGGCGATACGAGCAAGCATTCAAGATATCAAGAGAAATTGGAATTTATCATGAGTAATCAACCCAGAATTCCTGGTGCACAGACCAGAGCTCGTTCTGTTGCGAGGATGCGCGAACTGGTAAAGCGAATGGATGCTGGCATTTTGGAGTTGGATGAACTAATTGCGCGCTTAGAGGCGGATATTCGGAATAGTCCATTAACAGCCTATCGCTTGGGGAAGGCAAAGTGGTTAGTTACTGGGGAGAAAATATGATTTCCCTGTAGGTTGGGTTAATATCATTTTTCGGGGTAGGGCGATCGCAGCTTGAGCAATCGCCCTAGAGCGTGTTTTAAAAGTCGGTAAGGTAGAATCGAGACTAGCAATATTGACCCTCAAGGATGAGCATATCTACCTACCCTACCGACTTAACGGATACTCAACCCGCATTCCGCACTCTCAACTGTCACATTGGAAATTTTGTCCAAATCGTCACCAGCAGTATTGGGTAGGGTGGGCATTGCAGTAAGGGATTGTTAGTGCCCAAAGAGTGAATTTTTGTGCAATGCCCACCATCCCAGGGTGAAGGGTTGAGTCTGGTGGGCATTGCCGATTCTGACTCTTTGGGTAAATCTTCCAATTGGCACCGCAATGCCCACCCTACAAAACTTAATAAGTCTTAACAATCATTGAAAAAATTGATCTACATGGGGTCTAGCAATTGTTGACTCAGGGATAGCAGGGTGCGGAATGTGGGCTCAATGTTCCATTAGGAGAATTTTATACTTGCCCAAGTTAGCTGCTTAACCTTGTTAACATCCCCTTCACCAGTAGCATTCTTTAAGTCTCGTTTCAGGTGAGCATTTTTAATTGCTTCTTCTTTAGAACGAGAGCTGGTTTCAAAGCATTTTTCCAAGGCTTCATAAATCCCCAATCGACGAGATTTAGTGTGATACTGCCGTTCGGTATCTAGCAGCTTTGCCATCAATTCTAGGTGCATGGCATCGTCACCGCATATTTCTTCTAATACATCCCATTCATCTCTACCTAGCAGACTGTTACCAGCACCAGTGATATCGTGGAGGGGTTCCCCCGTGACTTCTTCGTAAATGCGGGGTAAGCTGTCATCAAATTCGTGTTTTTCTTCTAGCCAGATGCGCCTAATTTCTCTCAATTCTTCTGGGGTAATTAGGGTGATGTCCCGCATATCTTCTGGTGCGTTGCGACGAACTTGAGTTTGCGCTTCTAAGACTCGCCGCAGCCAATATTCCCGCCATTTCTTAGTATAGGGACCGGGAATTGGTTCAATGGAGATTTTACCATCTACATTGCGCTCAAAAAGTTCGACTTTACCATAGATGCGGCGGAAGTCTCTCTTGTCGCGATCGTCCTGAACATCCAATTCATTGCGGATATCTAATAGAGGCTGTAACCATTCTTTCTCTTCATCATTCTGGATCATCGCCTCCATAGATTTATCTTTATTAACCATTGTGCAAACCCAGCAGCCAAAGCGAGAGTCTCCACAGCTAGGAGTAGAAGTATCAATTACTAAGGGACATTCATTATCTGCTGTTGCACCCCGATACATGGCGAATAAGTCTTTGTTGCTATTTCCCCAAGGGTTTGGCCACTGATTTAGGTAAATCCAAACCTCATCATTACGCCAATCTTCGATGGGGGTGTAAACCAGAGAGTTAGGTAGGCGAGCATTAGGGCTGAGGCGATCGCGCAGCCTGCGTGCTTCATGCTTGAGCATTGTTGCTGCGCGTTTGGCGCTTTCAGCCTTGCGAGCACCTAAAACAACAATGGTTTCACCATGCACTCTCACCATCTCGCGAATAAATTGGTTGACAGGCTGAATTTTCATGCGATCGGTACACCAGCGAAATCCATTGCGAGGTGCTGGATAGCCTCTGCCCATTAAGCACACCCAGAAGGTTTCTTTAACTGAGGGATAAAGCAAATGGGGTTCTATCGGCATTCTCTGTTGTCGAGCTGCCGCCTTCAATGTCTCTAGGGATTTGCGTATCCAAGCAGAAACTATGGGATTTTCTACCCGCGTATCTGTGGTGATCACATAAATTGTCTTAGTGCGCTTTTCTGGTGGGAGGGCGACGATCGCATTCCAGATCAGCTGCAGTACAGCACTACTATCCTTTCCCCACGACACCCCAACAATCCAGGGAATATCGTCTTGACAATATAACTCTTGGATTTCCTTATTTAACTTTTCTATATCTTCCACTAACTTGGCAATGGTGCGTGGTGGGAATAGTGACATCTGGGTTTCTGTCATGTCTGAAAACTCCTGAAGGGTTGTGTTAGATAAAGACTATAGCGTTTTAGTCAAGTAGGATAATTTTATATCTACCGAATTTAGTTCTGTTCCGACCTTTGAGCTACCTGTCTCACCTTCTCAACATCTAACTTCACAATTTCAGCAATTGCTTCCACGGTAAAACCACGTTCTAACAAAGCAGATACTGCTTCTAACTTGCCTTCCTCACGACCTTCCTCACGACCTTCCTCACGACCTTCTTGGAAAACGCTAGTCTTTCTCAAATCATCTAAGCCAAACATTTGTCTCAACACCTCCGGATTTATTTGGGAAAACTTGTAAAAAATGATTGTTTGTATCAGGTCTATAACATCTATCTTAACTGATTCATCCTCAATCTCCTCCTTAGCCTGTACTAATAACCGTCTGCCCTTCTCTGGTGCTGTTTCTTCATCACTGATAACAAACTCGATAATCCTCATGTTAAGAGAATTAAAACGACGCTGAGGCAATTCATCCAAATAGATCCTCGTGACCTTGTTGGAATCCAGTAAATCTTGATAGGGTGTAAGATTTTTGGGTTCAAAACTGCGAGTTTCATAAATCACCACTGTCCGCCAATCTTGCGTCGGGTCATTTTGATTGAGGCAGATAAAGATTTCTGCAAATAAACCCGCATAAACCTTGGCATCATAGCGAAATTGCACCTCAATGAAGTAAAGTGGCTGATTTTCCTCAATAGGTACAAATAAGCCATCAATACGAAATGCTGTCTGCTTCAGTTCACAAGAGTCAAAGCGATAAGCGTTTGCTTCCTCACTGGGGTGACCGATGAGTTCAAAGAAACTACTGGGGAGTTCCTTGAACAGTCGATAAAATATGGGGTCTGTTCTCATTAATTTTTTAAAACCCTAAATTATTATACTTACTTTAATATTGTTATATATAAAACTCAAGCAAAATTTGATAAAACTATAGGATGAACAACTATGAACCCAACGGATAACCTTGCCAGTCAGATTCTGGAACGAGACAACCAAGAAAGACAGGCGATCGCTCTCCTCTTAGACAGATATCTGAGTAAGAAAGATCAAATCCTGGTACAAAAAACTCAGATGGGGACTACCGAAGCATTTATTGGCACTGTCACCCTGGAATGGTTAGCTTCTCGCGTGCGCTTTGCCTCTCAACTACCCCTGTTTCAGCAAAAATTTGACCCGGAAAGCAACAACGTAATCAGGGATGCAGAAACCATCGAGGAAATTCAACAGCGTCCCCTCGACTGGTCTCGTCAAGCACCCCTAGCTCAGTACCTTATTGCACGGAAGGCGCATAAATTTCCCGCTGTGCTAGTGGTTCTCAGTCCCCTCTGGGTAGATAATCCCCATGGGGCTGAGTGGGATAGTAATAGACAAGCGGTTAAGTCTGCTGCTGAATTTATCAGTCTAGACAAACATAACACCATCGGACTGTTGGATGTTTCCGAACAGGTATCCATTTTCGCCCTAGATGGTCAACATCGACTGATGGGCATTCAAGGTCTGATGGAACTGATCAAAACGGGTAAACTCCAGAGGTACAAAAAAGGGAAAAAGCCCACAGGTTCAGTCATTACCATTGATGATCTCATCGAAGCCTATCAAGTAGACCCAGCTTACCTGCAAACTTTGGCGCAGGAAAAGATTGGCATTGAATTCATTCCTGCAGTTGTTCAAGGAGAAACCCGCTCCGAAGCAAAGCGGCGAGTCAGGTCGATTTTTGTCCATGTCAACCTGATGGCTGTGATGTTGAGCAAAGGACAGTTGGCATTACTGAATGAGGATAATGGTTTTTCCATTGTGGCTAGAAAAATTGCTGTTACTCATCCTCTGTTGAAAGAGAAGCAGGGGCGTAACCCTCGTGTAAATTGGGATAGTGCCACTGTTGCGGCTAAATCTACGGTTTTGATAACCCTTCAAGCCCTTCAAGATATGTCTGAGCGATATTTAGAACAGCAATTCCCTCACTGGAAATCTTCGGATAAAGGTTTAATTCCCATGCGTCCTGAGGATGAGGAACTGGAGGAGGGACTCGAGAAGTTTAAACAGTTGTTCGACCACTTGGCAAGTTTACCCAGCTATCAGAGATTGGAACAGGGGACAGAAACGCCGAAAATGCGTCGGTTCAGCCATGAGAAGGGTGGAGGGGAAGCAAATATACTGTTCCGTCCAGTTGGGCAAATTGCTTTAGCTCAAGCTTTGGGAGTGCTGGTATTTAAGAAGGGGTTTTTGTTGGGGGAGATTTTTGAGAAATTGCGCCAGTACGATGCAGCAGGTGGCTTTAGTGGGATGGAGTATCCTCAGTCTCTCTGGTATGGAGTTCTTTATGACCCCAATAAGAAGCGGGTGCTAGTTTCTGGGCGGGATTTAGCAGGGAAGTTAATCGTTTATATTCTGGGAGGGATTGAGGATAAAATGGAGCGTGCCTATCTACGGGAGGCTCTGGCGAAGGTGAGAACAATTGGAGAGCAAGCAATCAGTTTTAATGGTAGTTTTGTGCAACCGAGGGAGGTAGGACTTCCAGCTGTCCTGTAATGCTTAGAAGGTGTTTGAACAGAAATGTTGAGCGCAGTGGCAGACGATGACAATTAGTAATGGCGATCCGATATACTCATAAAGCTCAGTAGCAGCAGCAAGTGCAGTTATGGTTTTACCACTGCCAGTAGCCATTTCCAGAATACCTTGTCCAGAATTAGCAAACCACTTGCGACCTATATCCTCAGTTTAGTGACTTTTGTGCCCAGGTATCTTCTGTGGTTTTACGGAATATTTGCTCTGAGATCGCCTCAGTTGTGGGCTTTTCACAAAAATCTACTTAAATCAAAATCCTCGTCTGTGGATTCTTCCTTAAACCGTTCAGAACTAAGAATTAAAAGAAGTCTTTCTGAATAGTCTACCGCGCCCCGCAACTCATCTCGCAATCTCTCCAGTCCACCATTAACATACTCTTCAAAAATCAGGGCGCGTTGTTCTTCAGCACTGGGGTTATAAGAGGAGAGAATTTTGGGATCTTTAGTTTCAGCGATCGCCAGTAACTTGATCGCCAAATCATATCCCCTAGAAACAAAAATCTCTAAACCAATGGGAGCTGGTTCTTTTTTAGATATTGCCCCTAGGGGAACCCGCTTTTTATACTTTGCCCCTAAAGCGGCGGCAAATACCAGCACATCAGCATAAGTCTGAAAAGGACCAGTGGTATCATTTAAGTCTACCAAGGCTTGAACTAAGTCTGCTTTATCTTTAGCAACCCTGATTCTGTTGGCAGCCATTGTTGTTGATCTCGAATTTGTCGTAATTTTAACAGAGTAGCGCCCTCTTAATGGAAATACATGAAAAATCTGAGAATCCTCTTTTCTGGTGTAGCGATCGCCCTCTCAATTCTTCTCCTAGGACTAATCAATTTCACCTACAACCCTGAAGTAAGAGCGAGCAATAATAAGAACGAATATTATCAATCACGAGCCTTCCACAGCAGAGACGGAATTGGCAAATTCTACATCGGTAGAGAAATTGCCAAAGTGATGGGACACCAGGAAATGTTATGGCTAGAGCGACCGAATCGAGAAATTCAGGAGGAACCTGCTGAAGTAGTCAAAGCCCTTGACTTAAAGCCTACCGATGTGGTATCTGATATCGGAGCAGGAACAGGTTACTTTAGCTTTCGCATTGCCCCCCTAGTTCCCCAAGGTAAAGTACTGGCAGTGGACATTCAGCCAGAGATGCTTGACGTTATTAATTTCTTGAAAAGAGAAAATAAGGTTACTAACGTTGAGACAATTTTGGGCAGTGTCAGTGACCCCAAACTGCCAACCGCTAGTATTGACCTAGCCCTAATGGTAGATGCTTATCATGAATTTGAATATCCCAGAGAAATGATGGAAGGGATAGTCAAGGCGCTCAAACCAGGAGGAAGAGTGGTTTTAGTTGAGTATCGCCGGGAAAACCCTTTCATTGCTATCAAAGCACTACACAAAATGACCCAGAAACAGGTAAAGAAAGAAATGGCAGCAGTGGGTTTAATTTGGCAGGAGACTAAAGATTTTTTACCCCAACAACATTTAATGGTATTTCAAGGTGACCCAGGGTAAGCTCATCTAATTTGGTATAAAATGTACTTGACAAAGGTAACAGTGTGTGATATGATACCAAAAGATTAGGGGGTTCAGGGAGTTTTGCGTAATTGACTTTATGGCATGGTTCAAATCAAGGTAACACTCCAGTTCTCTCTTGCTGGTGTTACCCAAAATCGCCGGTTTTTGAACCATGCCGGGTTTTAAGACTTAGGAGTTGTCCATTATTAAATTCGGTATTTCTCCTCTCCCCTGCTTCCCCTGCTTTGGATGAGAAATAGCCGAAGTTATTTTTGGACAACTCCTTATGAGTACAGCATGGAGCTTTTAGGAGTGGGGAGTGTCAATACGAACTAATTGGAAACTTCTGCCATTTCAATTACTCGCTCTTCGATATCCTTAACCAGAAAATTGAGAGGCTTGTCCCGGCGCACTTTGAACTTCAAGCGTCTTGATTGTACCCGCATCAGTATTTCCTCTAAGCAGTCGTGATCAAAACAAACATGGCGCTGGCGATTTTTGTAACCCAAGCTGGCTCCAGAAATCACATGCAACTGGGTATTCTTCTTCAGTTGATACCACAGCCCTTCAGAACCATTGAATCCAGTGTTAGTAGTGACTCCCGGACTGGTGGAGAGGTAGAGGGGATCAATCCCAGCTGTGCCTAAAGTTTGTTCATAGTTATAGTAATAGTGCAGTGGTACGTCTGCCACAGGCAAACTAAGTAGACCTTCATAAAACTGCTTGGCGATTTCTAGGTCAGACACCATGATGGTATGTACCTTCGGGGCGCTGGTGAGAAACATCCACATTGCCAGCGCGTAGGCAACTAAGAGCATCACCATAATGCCTTGGGTAGAAAACAGGCTATCTAAAGCCAGAGAAGGCAAGAAAGCCCCGAAATAAAGAGGGATAAGGGAAAAAGAAGTCAAAATAGCTGCTGTTATCATAAATTAACCAAGGGGTTGAAAGCGGGAGCAGGAAATTTCACTCCCCGCTCAGGTTCAACAGAAATTTGAGAAAATGTCAACATTTATAGGCTAGCCTATTTTAACAAGGGGATAAAAACTGTCAATTATCTTCTTCGTAGGATGAAAATATTAGTTGATATTGGTAACTAAAAACTGTGCAAATTCCCCATTTTCCTGAATCCAATCATTCGTTGGTGAAATCGCTATCTCACCATAGCGATCGGGAATTGCTGACCCTGTTTCAGCGTTATCCAGAACAGGGAAAATACTTCACAGCAATTTTCTGTCGCTACAGTCCCATTGTCTATAACTTGATTTCCCATTCAGCGCGATCGCCTGTACAAGCAGACTACCTCTTTGCCCTTACCTGGCGCCAGCTCTTCCACGAAATGCGTGGACTGGCACTGAGCGATGATGGAGACGCTGAGTCGAATTCCTTTCAAAACTGGCTGAACAGCATAACAGCGGTTTGTATCAAACAGACGGAGTTACCATCAGCCTCCTCGATTAATTATGACTTAAAGGCAGCACCGCCGCCGTTGTGGTGTTACCTAGAACAGGCATTAGAGCTACTATCACCGACTATTCGTTTCATTGTGGCGATGGCAGAGACTTTCCACTGGAGTGAAACCCGGATTGCAGCTTATCTGCAAGCCGAGGGCGAGATGATTTCCCCAGCGGAAGTCCAAATCTGGCTAAACCAAGGTCATCAGATCATAGAAGATGCTTTACCAGAAGACATTCGGATGATTTATTTGGGTGAGGTTGATTCCCCCGACTCGGAGTTAGAAAAAGAGGACTCACCCGCTTTCAACCCTTAAATCTTTCCATAGACTGGCAATGCTGCTCCTCGGATATCCCTTGCTGCTTCTGAAGCCAGGAAACAAATCACTTCAGCTAAAGATTCGGGTTTTACCCATTTGGGAGCCTGTTCCCTACCCATTGCCTGGCGATTGCCAGGGGTATCAATCACGCTGGGTAGTACGACATTAGCCGTAATATCCATATTTTTTGTTTCTGAGGCGATCGCCTGGGTAAGTGCCACCACACCAGCTTTAGCCGCAGAGTAAGCCGCCAGTTGAGCTGCCGGTTCCACAGCTGCTCTCGATCCTACTGTGACAATTCTTCCATATCCATGGTGCCGCATCATTCTCAGACTGTGTTTACAGACTAAGAAAGTGGTATTCAAGTTTAAATCAAAGGATTTTTTCCACTCTTCAAAGCTAAATTCATGGGTTTTCCCCATAGAAAAACCGCCAACCAAATGGATTAATACATCCACCCGCACCAGATCATTTACTAGCTGTTCCACCACTGCCTCTTGATTCAAGTCAGCTCGAACAAAGCGAATGCGCTCAAAGTCAGCAGCTGGTAGTTTCTCTTTCAGAAGTTCAACCCCCCTTTCGCTATGATAGGGAATGGTCACTTGTGCACCACAAGCTAAAACCGCTGGGGTTACCCCCAGTCCGAGTCCGCCAGTCCCGCCAGTGAGTAAAACCTGCTTGTCTTTCATTGCTTTTGTGAATCCTGAGACTACAATGGTCAACATAGCGCGACATTAGGTGGAAAGTCAGAAACCCCAGCCTAAAGTATACTGTTGGCGAATTATCTCAAAGCTAGTGAAATCGAGGGGGAGAGGGGGAGAGCTTACAAGTGTAGGTTTTTTACATTTATAGTTGAGATGAGCAGGGGGAGCAGGGGGAGCAGGGGAAGCAGGGGGAGAAAAAGCTTATTTTTTCGTTTCTGCGATCGTCCTGACTCACCCTTTTGTT
>JBFRWF010000198.1:0-4708 GCA_051439465.1 Xenococcaceae cyanobacterium
AAGGGTTAAAGTTCCTACCTACAAATGCTCTCGCCAGTTTGTAGCTCTAGAAGTTAGGGATTAAACAGTTCTACGAGGGGTAAGACGGTGTCTCTGACAAAGTACCGACCGATAACATTGGCCTGGCTAACTTTACCGGAGAAATCCGAGTTACAAGTTTTGTAGGTTTCTTGGGTTTACTGCCAACAAAAAACCTATATTCTAGGCGGTTAATACCATCATTACTTGTTTCCTCCCCCACATAAATGATGGGGGTTTCCACAGTCAAAGGAGTTTTAGATGAATGCTCAAGAGATTATTCGCTCCATCGAAGCGGAACAATTAAAGACCGATTTGCCTGTAATCCACGTTGGCGATACTGTCAGAGTTGGCGTGCGGATTAGAGAAGGTGGCAAAGAAAGAGTTCAACCTTATGAAGGCACAGTGATTGCCATGCGCAATGGTGGCATCAATGAAACCATAACGGTGCGGCGTATCTTCCAGGGAGTCGGCGTAGAAAGGGTGTTTTTGCTCCATTCTCCCAGAATTGCCAGCATTAAGATCGTCCGTCGCGGTAAAGTACGCAGGGCAAAGCTTTATTACCTGCGCGATCGCGTTGGGAAAGCCACTCGCATCCAACAGCGCTTCGATCGCCCTGTTTAAAATTCAAAATCAGAGCGCGCTCGTAGCTAACTGGCATCAAGTTGTGCTATGATTAGAAAGATAAGAGCTTAACTCTAAGTTACAGCTCAAACTCTGCGCTCTTAGTTCAGCTGGTAGAACGCAGGTCTCCAAAACCTGATGTCGGGGGTTCAAGTCCTCCAGGGCGCGTTAACTGACGGGGGTTCGGGGGTGGATAAGTCCCCCGCTATATTGCGATAGCAATTAACGGTGGGAGGATGTCACAGGTAGTGTTACTATCAGAAAAAGCCAGCGCTATACCTGGTTAGAAACCTTGTGTTTAGTCCGTTTAAATGGAGTGGAGCTATTAGCCTTGGATTAAAATCCAAGGCAGGGCAGCAGCGTAGCAGATAGCTTAATGGGTTTTGTCAGTCAATCAGGGCAAATAATTTATATTGGGATGATTTGGGGAGGGTATGAATCGTGGCAAAAAAAGATGTAGCAAATCAAGAAAATACAGAGACTAAGGAAACGACAAGTGAATTTAATATAGTCGGGTTTGCTAATGAAACCAAAGGCGAACTTGCTAAAGTCGTTTGGCCATCTCGGCAGCAATTGCTCAGCGAGTCCGCTGCTGTGATGTTGATGGTCACTCTGGTGGCAACAGTTATTTATTTGGTCGATAATTTCTTCATTTGGGCAGCAGGGAAGGTGTTTTGATGAGTTTTGCTGCGGATCAATCACAGGAGTCCGATCAACTACAAGAGAAACCAAAAACTGCTCGCTGGTATGCAGTTCAAGTTGCCTCTGGCTGTGAAAAGCGTGTCAAGACAAACTTGGAGCAGCGCATTCACACTTTAGATGTGGCTGATAGAATTATCCAGGTGCAGATTCCCCAAACGCAAACGTTGAAAATCCGTAAAGATGGCTCCCGTCAAGAGGGTAAAGAAAAAGTGTTCCCCGGCTACATCCTAGTCCAAATGGTGATGGAAGATGAAGCTTGGCAGGTGGTCAAAAACACCCCCAATGTGATTAATTTTGTCGGAGCAGAACAAAAACGTCGCTATGGACGGGGACGGGGACATGTTAAACCCATGCCACTGAGTCCAGCAGAAGTGGAACGCATCTTTAAGCACGCTCAAGAGCAAGAGCCCGTTGTCAAAATTGATATGGAAGTGGGAGACAAGATTATGGTTCTCTCCGGACCGTTTAAAGATTTTGAAGGGGAAGTGATTGAAGTGAGCCCGGAAAGGAGCAAGTTAAAGGCATTGCTCTCTATGTTTGGGAGAGATACCCCAGTAGAATTGGAATTTAATCAGATTGAGAAACAAGGCTAGAGATGGCAAAGAAAGTTGTTGCACTCATTAAATTAGCGCTTCCGGCAGGGAAGGCTAACCCGGCTCCCCCAGTCGGACCAGCATTGGGTCAGCACGGCGTCAACATCATGGCGTTTTGCAAAGAATACAATGGTAAAACCGCTGAGAAAGTGGGGACGGTCATCCCTGTGGAAATTTCGGTCTATGAAGACCGCAGTTTTACATTTGTCCTCAAAACCCCACCAGCATCGGTATTAATCCGCAAAGCGGCAGGGATTGAGAAAGGGGCTAGCGAACCCAACAGACAAACGCTGGCGACTATTACTCGCGAGCAGCTCAAGGAAATAGCCCAGACAAAAATGCCTGACCTCAACGCCAATGATATCGAGGCGGCAATGAAGATTGTGGCAGGAACTGCCCGAAATATGGGCGTCTCTATCAAAGACTAAAATGTCAGTGAACAGTGACAACTGATGACTGATGACTGATAATTGATACAAGGGGAGAGGCATTGCTTCGTTATTGACCCTAGGAGAAAAAAATGGTGAAAAAAATCTCGCGCCGACTGAAAGAGGCGCAAGCAAAGGTTGAAGAGAAAGCTTATGAGCCGCTAGAGGCGCTCAAGCTTCTCAAAGAAACTGCAACCGCGAAGTTTGACGAAACCGCTGAAGCTCACATCCGTTTGGGAATAGACCCGAAGTATACTGACCAACAGTTGCGCACAACAGTGACTTTCCCCAAGGGAACGGGTCAAACGGTAAGAGTGGCAGTGATTGCCAGGGGAGAGAAGGTACAAGAAGCTAGTAATGCTGGGGCAGATATTTTTGGCTCAGAGGAACTGATTGATGAAATCCAAAAAGGCATGATGGATTTCGAGGTGCTGATTGCCACGCCGGACATGATGCCCAAAGTGGCAAAATTAGGACGTTTACTCGGTCCTCGCGGTTTGATGCCCTCCCCTAAAGGGGGAACTGTTACCACTGATCTAGAAGGGGCGATCGCAGAATTTAAAGCTGGGAAACAAGAGTTTCGCGCCGACAGAACAGGCATCGTTCATGTTATGTTTGGCAAAGCATCCTTCCAAGCCGAAGATCTACTGGTGAATCTGAAAGCATTGCAGGAAACCATCGACCGCAATCGTCCTTCGGGAGCTAAGGGTCGCTACTGGCGGAGCGTGAATGTATCGGCATCAATGGGACCATCTATCGAAGTCGATATTACTGCTTTGCGTGACTTGAAGGTGACAGAAGCGGCATAATTGATTGACAATTGATAATTGACAATTAAATCGGCTGATGCCAGAGACAGCAGGTGCGAATTTGCTTAATATCCTGCCGAGGTTGAACGCCCACTAAATCTACTGCGCCCTTAGCATCAAGGGCTAGCGGTAACAGGGCAATCAGAAAGTTAAGCACAACCCCGGCAAAACGCTAGGGGTTTTGTTTTACATAAGAACTTCCCCGAAGATAAGGAGGTGAGAACAGGATGGGGAGAACCCGCGAAAATAAACAAGCTGTTGTGGAGGATCTCAAGCAACTCTTGAGCGAGTCACAACTAGCGGTAGTCATTGACTACCAAGGACTATCAGTTGCCGAAATCACCGACTTGCGGAATCGTCTGCGTTCAACAGGCACCGTTTGCAAAGTGACGAAGAACACGCTGATGCGACTGGCAGTTGAGGGGGATGAAAACTGGCAGCCAATGACTCAATTTCTGGCTGGTTCATCTGCCTTCATGTTAGTTAAAGACGATATTGGCAGTGCCATCAGGACTTACCAAGGATTCAAAAAAGACACCAAGAAAACAGAATTTCGCGGTGGCGTGATGCAAGGTCTTGCCTTGAACGAAGACCAGGTGAAGGCGATCGCGGACCTACCTTCAAAGGAGGAACTCATCGCCCAAATTGCTGGCGCTATCAATTCCCTGGCAACCAAACTGGCTGTTGGCATCAACGAAGTACCTGCGTCCCTAGGTCGCAGTATCAACGAAGTGCCTGCTTCTATGGGTCGCTGTATTCAGGCGATCGCCACCAAGGAAGAAGGCAGTGCTACTTAAAAGACTGCCTACTCGGGTTTGATCCGGGATCTAATAACCCAGTCCGCTCAGCAGTGGACTGCTCAAAACATTAATCTCAAAGGAGTTTATCGATGTCTGCTACAACTGACGAAATTCTGGAAAAACTAAAATCACTGACTTTGCTGGAAGCCTCCGAGTTGGTGAAACAAATTGAAGAGACATTTGGGGTCAGCGCTGCCGCCCCTGCTGGTGGTATGATAGCAATGGCTCCCGGTGCTGCTCCCGGTGCTGGTGCGGAGGCTGAACCGGAAGAAGAGAAAACCGAATTCGATGTCGTTCTCGAAGAAGTTCCCTCTGACAAGAAGATTCCCATCCTCAAAGTGGTGCGATCGCTCACTGGTTTAGGTCTGAAGGAAGCCAAAGACCTGGTGGAATCAGCACCGAAGGCGATTAAAGAGGCAGTTGCCAAGGATGAAGCTGAGGACGTGAAGAAAAAGCTGGAAGAGGCTGGTGCCAAGGTCAGTGTGAAATAAGCTTGGCTTAGAGAACGGCGCAACCAGTAATCCCTGAAACCGGGTTTCTTTGGATGAGAGCAACGAAATCTTGACTTGTCCAGCCGCAGAAACCTGGTTTCTCAGCTTTAAATTTTCTAGAGCGCCGGTCCACTAAATACTCTCTCCATAATATAGGGCGAAGCATTTGGACATAAAAACAAGGGTTTCAGCTCTCACTTGTCCCCCAAATGCTTCGCCCCTACAAGAAATTTTGATTACTGG
>JBFRWF010000199.1:0-7050 GCA_051439465.1 Xenococcaceae cyanobacterium
AGAGCGTCGATTCAGTAATAAAGATTCGGAAGAGTAGGGGCACGGCATCATTAACATTCTGCACCTGATCGAGATATTTATGTCGCCGTGCCCCAACACCCTCAGATTACTGAATCGGTGTTCTAGACCCCATGTAGATCAATTTTTTTAATGTGACAGTGTCATCCGCGTTCTATCCGCCCATACAATTTACCTACCCAAAAACCCAAATCCTATATCCACAAGCGCAGCATTCTGTCAAGTCTGAATACTTGGCTAGACTACTCAACTGTATGTCCAGCAATTTCTATCATTTGCTTGATCGACTCTTGGGAAGCTTCAGTTTCAACAGTCACCATTTTCGTTTCGATATCAACCTCTACCTTAGCCTCTGGCTGATGATTCTTGATTTCTTTAGTAATTGTTTCTGCACAGACTTCACAGGCGATACTGGGAACTTTTAATTGTATTGTCATGACCAAAAATTTAATAAAATGCGAGATCAAATAATCTATTGTAACTAGCGATCGCTTACCACTTCAGCACTGCCGCATCTATCCCTTGTTCTCGTCGAATTTTCCCATCCTTCTCAAACCATTCCACCACCTGCTTGTGGGTCAATTCCTCAATGGGAACACCTATATCTTTGGCAATAATTTTTAGCAGTCTCAAAGATGAAATAGTTAACCTGGTGAGAAATTTCTCCGGCGAAGATAGCAAAGCTTTATCTACATCCGCTGACTCTTCTGGGGTCAAAAATTGGATTGGTAATTGCTCCTGTTCAGTCATTCGATTTTGGATTTACCGCTATTTGGCTTGAATCAAGTACCCGCAGCGCTGTTCTCCATTGTTAATCCAGTGGGTGCGTTTTACTATACAATCTGGCAAGAGAGCAGCAAACATTTCTAATTCATGGTCGCAAACACTGGGATAGGACTCAGCTACCTCAGAGATAGCACAATTATGTTCTGCTAGGAAGAACTTTTCTGTTGTGCCACTGGATGAATCACTCCCTTCTATTAGGTGCAACTCTGCCATGTAACCTTCTTTCTTGCGCAGTTGAACCAATCTGGCAACCCGCTCTTTCAGGGAACCTTTACCCAGGCGATCGCGGTATTCCCTCCCTTTGCGTTCCCACTGCTTGCGCAAAACCTCCCTAACTTGTTCTTTACCTACAGTTTCTACCATGGTGTCCAAAAAAGAAACTGCAAATTCTCCGTAGCTATGAGGGAAGCGATCGCGTCCTTGCTGACTTAGTTGATACACATACTGGGGACGTCCCATCCTCTGTTGTACTGACTGATGCTCAATTAGCTTCTCCCCTTCCAAATCCTTAAGGTGACGCCGAGTTGCTTGGGGACTAATTTCCAAGGTTTCGGCTAACTGCTGCACCGTTGCTTGGCCTTGTTTGAGTAAATATTGGAGGATGTCTTGTTTGGTAGAAGGGTACTGAGTGGTCGTCATCTTTCTAACCCGCTGGAAATACCTGTTATTGTCGCCGGGGAGGAAAGCGGGGTGGGTAACACCGCTTACAGTTAATCTCATTATCAGGATAGCCCAGATCGCCTTACAGCTTTACTAGGGCTGTTTTCAACCGATGGTCAAAAAATCTGGTTCGACTTTGACAACATTTTTGTTGCTAATCTATTCTAGAATAGACTTAAACAACAAAGATGTTGTTTAAGTAACATATCTAGCCAGACGGCCCCTGAGCAATTCCAACCGCTGTCGCCACCTGCCTGCCATCCCTTGGCTTTGAAACGTCTATAAAATTAAAATAAGAGAAAACTGAATCTAATGAGTGCCACAACAGTCAAGACCTTAGTTAATCAGCCCTATAAATACGGCTTTGTCACAGACATTGAGGCAGATACCATCTCTCCCGGACTCAATGAGGACATTGTCCGCATGATTTCCGCCAAGAAAAACGAGCCGGAATTCATGCTGGAGTTTCGTCTCAAAGCCTATCGGCAATGGCAGAAGATGGCAGAGCCGACTTGGCCCCATGTTACCTATCCTCCCATTAACTACCAGGATATTATTTATTACTCGGCACCGAAACAGAAAAAAGACAAACTTAACAGCCTCGAAGAAGTGGATCCGGCACTGCTAGAAACCTTCGAGAAGCTAGGCATACCCCTATCTGAACAGAAGCGACTCTCCAACGTCGCCGTGGATGCCATCTTTGATAGCGTCTCCATCGCCACCACTTTCAAAGAGAAACTCGCCGAAGAAGGAGTAATCTTCTGTTCCATCTCCGAAGCGCTACAGGAACACCCAGAATTAGTTAAGAAATATCTCGGCAGCGTTGTTCCTGTCAACGATAACTTTTTTGCCGCCCTCAATTCTGCTGTTTTCAGTGATGGTTCCTTCGTCTTCATTCCCAAAGGGGTAAAATGCCCCATGGAATTGTCCACCTACTTCCGCATCAACACTGGAGAAGTTGGGCAGTTTGAGCGTACCCTGATTATTGCCGAAGAGGGTGCTTATGTTAGCTACCTAGAAGGCTGTACTGCGCCCATGTACGATAGCAACCAACTCCATGCCGCAGTGGTGGAAATAATTGCCCTTGACAATGCTGAGATTAAATACTCCACTGTCCAAAACTGGTATGCTGGAGACGAACATGGCAAAGGTGGCATCTACAACTTTGTCACTAAGCGGGGTTTGTGTAAGGGAGTCAACTCCAAGATTTCTTGGACACAGGTAGAGACTGGTTCTGCTATCACCTGGAAGTACCCCAGTTGCGTGTTAGTGGGGGATAACTCTGTTGGCGAATTCTACTCCATCGCCCTCACCAACAACAAACAGCAAGCCGATACGGGAACCAAAATGGTGCATATTGGCAAGAACACCCGCAGCACAATTATTTCTAAGGGAATTTCTGCTAGTAATTCCAAGAATAGCTACCGAGGCTTGGTGAAAATGGGACCAAAAGCCAAGGGTGCAAGGAACTATTCTCAGTGTGATTCTATGCTGATTGGAGATAATGCTGAAGCTAATACCTTCCCTTATATTCAGGTGGATAACAATACCGCCAAAGTGGAACACGAAGCATCAACCTCCAAGATTGGGGAAGATCAACTGTTCTACTTTGCACAGCGGGGTATTTCTGAAGAAGATGCTGTCTCTATGCTTGTCAGTGGCTTCTGTAAGGATGTGTTGAATGTATTACCGATGGAGTTTGCCGCTGAAGCGGATAAACTGTTGAGTCTCAAGTTAGAAGGAACAGTTGGATAGGCGCTTACCCTCGTTACCAAGCTCAAGCCTGGTAACGAGGGAATCCCTAATCACCAATAACCAATAACCAATCACCAATCACCAAATGATTAAAGAAGATAGCGAAGTTATTTTATCGGTTCGTAATTTAACGGCAAATATTGAGGGCACGCCGATTCTTAAGGGTGTGAATCTGGAAGTAAAGGCGGGAGAAGTTCACGCCATCATGGGGCGAAATGGTTCTGGGAAAAGTACCTTGGCTAAGGTTTTGGCTGGGCATCCCGACTATGAAGTGACCGGGGGTGAGGTAATCTACAAGGGAGAGAATATTCTGGATAAGGAACCGGAAGAAAGAGCATTAGATGGGATATTTTTGGCTTTCCAATATCCTTTGGAAATTCCCGGCGTAAGTAATTTAGATTTCCTGCGCGTCGCCTACAACGCTCGCCTCAAGCATCAAGGTTTAGAAGAAATCGACACTTTTGATTTTGAAGACTTGATAGAAGAAAAGCTGGAAATTGTGAAAATGGATCCCAGTTTCTTAGAGCGCAGTTTGAATGAAGGCTTCTCCGGTGGAGAGAAGAAGCGCAACGAGATTGTGCAGATGGCACTTCTCGAACCTACCCTGGCAATTTTGGATGAGACAGATTCTGGTTTGGATATCGATGCTCTGAAAATTGTCGCCAATGGGGTTAATCAATTAGCAACGCCAGATAATGCTTCGATTGTGATTACTCACTACCAGCGCCTACTCAACTATATCGAACCTGATTTCGTCCACGTGATGCAAGATGGTCAGATTATCACTAGCGGCGGTAAAGAATTGGCACTAGAATTAGAATCCCGCGGCTATGACTTTCTAGATGAAAAAGTAGTCTCGGAGGTGGGTGCATAATGAGTACATCAGTTGCTTCTGATTTAATTGTTAAGCCAACAGAGGTGGGGTTTAAAGGTGATGACTACTTAGGTGGGTTGTTAAGGCAGTGCGAAGAGGAAAATTCTGTTGTTAACGCCGGAATTGCTATTTGGCTGGAAGAGTTGCGTCAAAAGGCAGCCTCTCAGATAGTACACTCGAGAATGCCCACTAAAAAGGATGAAGAGTGGCGCTTCACGGATTTATCTGAGTTGTTGCAGCTAAATTTCCAGGTAGCAGGGGAGGCGACGGTTACTCCTGATGCTGTGGAAGCCTTTAAATTACCGGAAGCCGCCCAAAGCCGAGTAGTATTTGTGAATGGGATTTATGCCCCTGAGTTGTCCGATGTTTCTGCTTTGCCAGAAGGGGTATATGCGGGCAACTTAGCCAAGTTACCATTACCACAGAGTGCCAAAATTGTCAAGTATCTCGCCCAGCAAGAAGGAGCAACAGAAGTCTTCACTGCTCTGAATACCTCTGGTTTAAAAGATGTGGCGGTAATTTGGGCAGCCCCCAATGTGGTGGTAGAAACGCCGATTCATCTATTACAGCTCTCAGTTGCGGCAGAATACCCCACTTTTTCTCAACCACGGGCATTAGTAGTGGCAGAAACGGGTTCTAGTTTGGAATTGGTTGAGTATTACGGGGCAATTATTGAAGGTTGTTCAGATATTCCCCAGAATCGCCCCTACTTCACCAATGCGGTAACGGAGATTTGGGTGCAGGAAAATGCCCAGGTAAATCACAGTCGGATTCAGCGGGAGTCGGGGGATGGATTCCATATTGGCAAGAGCGCGATCGCCCAAGCCCGGGACAGCCGCTATACTTGTAACGAGATTAGCTTGGGTGGAAAACTGTATCGCCACAATTTAGAAGTGTTGCAGACGGGTGAGCAGACGGAAACTCAGCTTAATGGGTTAACAATAATTGGGGGCGAACAATTAGCGGATACTCACAGCGTTGTCTCCTTAACCAAACCCCACGGTACTACCGATCAGCTCCATAAGTGTATTATTGATAACCGCGCCCATGCCGTTTTCAATGGGAAAGTCTTTGTCCCCAAAGCTGCTCAACTGACAAATGCTGCTCAGCTTAATCGCAACTTGCTGCTATCCCCCAAAGCCCGTGTCAATACTAAACCGGAACTGCAAATCACCGCTGATAACGTCAAATGTTCCCACGGTGCCACTGTCAGTCAGCTAGAAGCCGATGAAGTCTTCTACCTGCGCAGCCGTGGCTTGACTGAATCAGACGCCCGTCACTTGCTGATTGATGCTTTTGCTGCTGAGATTCTGGAGCGTATTCCGGTTGAATCGTTACGTCAAAGGCTTACTCAGTGTTTTGCCTGTAGAACAATTGATTAGAAACCACAGATAAACCGAGATAAACCGAGATAATTCTGAAATTCATCCGCGTTCATCCGCGTTTATCTGCGGTTCAAAGAACTAACAAATGACAAATGACATAGAACAAATGATACTTACCCAGGAAAGAACTCTCGCTGCTAAAGTCCGTCCCGACTTCCCGATATTGCATCAGGAGGTTCACGGTAAACCTTTGATTTATTTTGACAACGCCGCCACATCTCAGAAGCCTCGAGTAGTTCTCGACACCCTGCGTCACTATTACGAGTATGATAATGCTAACGTTCACCGGGGCGCTCACAGTCTTAGTATTAGGGCAACAGATGCTTATGAGGGCGCACGGGATAAGGTTGTTCAGTTTGTGAATGCTGCCTCGCGAGAGGAAATTATTTTCACTCGCAATGCTAGTGAAGCGATTAATTTAGTTGCCTATAGTTGGGGAATGAATAATTTAACACCGGGGGATGAGATTATTCTCTCGGTGATGGAACACCACAGCAATTTGGTGCCTTGGCAGATAATTGCCCAGAAAACGGGGGCTGTTATCAAATATGTGGGACTGACTGAGAGGGAAGAGTTTGATTTGGAACAGTTCAAGTCTTTGCTGTCAGATAAGACTAAACTGGTAGCAGTGGTTCATGTCTCTAATACTTTGGGTTGTATTAATCCGGTGGAAGAGATTGTGTCACTGGCACATCAATATGGGGCGAAAGTGTTAATTGATGCCTGTCAGAGTGTACCTCATATGCCGATTGACGTGCAGGCAATTGGTTGCGACTGGCTGGTGGCAAGTGGTCATAAAATGTGCGCTCCTACAGGTATTGGGGTACTTTATGGTCAGCGATATTTATTAGATTTAATGCCTCCCTTTTTAGGCGGTGGGGAGATGATTTCCGAAGTGTTTCTCGACCATTCTACCTATGGTGAATTGCCCCACAAATTTGAAGCGGGTACACCTGCAATTGGACAGGCGATCGCCCTCGGTGCTGCGGTTGATTATCTGACTAATTTAGGCATGGATAATATCCATGCCTATGAGGAGAAATTGACTGCTTATTTGTTCGAAAAATTGGAGCAAATTTCTAATCTGAGAATTTATGGTCCGAAACCGACAGAGGATGGTAAGAGGAGGGCAGCATTAGCGGCTTTTAATATTGAAGGAATCCACGCTAGCGACCTTTCTACCTTGTTGGATCATGAGGGAGTGGCAATTCGTTCAGGTCATCATTGTACCCAACCTCTACACCGAATTTTCGGAGCTTCGGGTAGCGCCCGGGCGAGTTTATATTTTTATAATACTCGCGAGGAGATTGACGCTTTTATTGTGGCGCTGAAGGATACGATTGATTTCTTTAGTAGCATGATGGAATGATTTTTTTCTTGGAAACAGGGGAAATGACGCAAAGGTTTTTAAGGTGGGTATTGCCCACCTTATACTAAATCCGGGTTAACTACTCCGAAAAAGTAACCTCATTTTAGGAGGTGTGGGGGGGGCGCGGGGGCGCCCCCCACACCGAAAAAAAATACAAGAAAATCTAAAAGGGGGTGTGGGGAGAGTGGGGGGGGGGGGGGGGG
>JBFRWF010000200.1:0-6722 GCA_051439465.1 Xenococcaceae cyanobacterium
GGGAAATCGGTTCCCCGTCCCTCGCCTATCCTAACTGGCCTTAGTTAGCGGCAGCCTGCCGCGAATCAGCCTTTAACTCTAATTCTATCCCCCCTCATTTCTCTTGTCCCGCCTTAAGTTGGTAGCCTAGATGACGAGATTAATGCCATTCAAGATTTACTGGGCGGGAGAAAATTTTTAGATGAGGAATTTACCCAACAGCAATTGAGCCAACAGCTACAGAAGAAAAATTACTCAGTGATACATCTGGCTACTCACGGTCGATTTAGCGGAACAGCAGAGCGTTCGTACATCCAGGCAAGTGACGAACCGATCTACCTCGATCAGTTGGAGGCGATGTTGCGACGAGCTGGAGCTGATGCTCCCGTTGCGCTGCTGGTCCTCAGTGCCTGTCAGACGGCAGCGGGGAACAATCGCTCCTTTCTGGGCCTAGCAGGAGTGGGTCTGCGAGCTGGCGTGACTAGTATTGTGGGCAGCCTATGGCACATTAACGATGAGATCGCGGCTCAGTTGATAATAGAATTTTATCGCCATCTTTCAGAAGGAAAGTCAAAAGCTGAAGCCCTGCGTCAGGCTCAGTTGAAGCAACTTAAAAAAGCTGATTCTCACGGGGCTTTCTGGAGCGCTTTTGTGCTGCTGGGAGGTTGGGAGTAAGCAGAGAACTGGTAGGAGGAGACCGTTATATGAAATTTGTTTTTTCTGTAGTAGCTACTGTCCGTACCTTCATTGGGCTCTTACTAGGAATCGTCCTTTTGTGGTTGTCCCTTGCATTTCCTTGCGGAGCGGAGGAAATCGGGCCTTCCTCTCTAAATCAGCAGGACTTGACGGCGTTTCTCAACGAATCAGTTCCTGAGCTGATGAAACAGCACAACGTTCCTGGAATCGCTCTAACGGTAGTAAAAGATGGCTCAGTCCTGGTTTCTAAGGGCTACGGCTTTGCTGATTTGGAGCAGCAAGTTCCTGCTTCTCCAGAAAAGACTCTATGGCGAGTAGGTTCGCTTTCCAAGCTTTTAACTACTACTGCAGTCATGCAGCTCGCAGAACAAGGAAAACTTGACCTTAATGATGACGTTAACCAGTATCTTCATGATTTTAAAATCCCCAATACCTACGATCAACCTATTACCTTAGCTCACCTGCTGACTCACACAGACGGATTCGATTTCGGTTGGGGAATTGGGATCTTGGGGCGATCCGCAGCACAGTTAACGCCGTTAGGTGACTTCCTAAAGACCCACTTACGCCCTCGCGTCCTGCCACCAGGAGAAGTGTTTTTCTATGGCGATGTGGGGATAGCATTAGCAGGCTATCTGGTCGAGAAAACTTCCGGAGTTCCGTTTGCTCAATATGTTGATACAAATTTACTTCGACCTCTCGGAATGACCCGTAGCACTTTCGAGCAGCCCCTACCTTCTCAATTAGCTAGCAATCTTGCAGTTGGATACAAATATCAAAGCGGCTCCTATGTCGCCCGACCGTTTGCCTATTACAAGAGCGTCCCCACAGGAGCATTCACAACCACCGCCGCTGATATGGGGAAATTCACGATCGCTCTTCTTCAAAACGGTCGCTTTGGGAAAACACGAATCCTGCAGGAAAGTACAGCGAGCGAAATGCAGCGCCAGCAGTTTACTCACTCTCCGCCTTTAGCAGGGACAGCCTACGGTTTTTATGAAAGGTCGATCAATGGCGAGCGAGTTCTCGAACATACGGGAAGAATGAACGGCTACAACAGCCTTCTGTTTTTACTGCCAGAACGCAAACTGGGGTTTTTCCTGGCTTATAACAATAACGGAGGAAGATTAATCCGCGATCTCAGTCAAGCATTTTTTGACCGTTACTATCCACAAGACGAAAAAGTTTCTTTGGCTTCTGAGTCATCAGAGTCTTCACTCGAACCCCTCGAAGGGACTTATCGACTCAATCACTATTCTCGCACCACCATAGATAAACTTGGAGTGCTGCTAGGACAAGCTCCAGAAGTCACTTTAACTGCCAATGATGGCAGTCTTAAACTTTCACTAGCTCCAGAAGTTAAATGGTTTGAAGTTGAGCCTTTATTATTCCGGGCTGAGCGAGATTCAAACTACATGGCTTTCCGAGAAGAAAACCATCGGATTACACACCTATTTCTTGGTGACTATGTATTTGCTACATTTGAAAAACTAGCCTGGTACGAACCAATCGCTTTTCAAGCCAAGGTAATTGGTGGATGTATCCTTGTCTTTCTTTCTATTATTGTCCAGTGGCTGTGGAATGTTATTCGCAGACCTCAACAGAGAAAAGATAAGGCGGCAGTATTGCGCCGGGTCGTGACTTTTTACAGCATTTTCAATTTAGTTTTCATCATCGGGACAGCGTTACTGGTAACAAACGCGGACTTTTGGGAAATTTTATACGGTCTGCCGCCCGCTCTGAAAATTATGTTTTTTCTACCTTCAATTTCCATATTGCTGTTAGCTGGACTAGCAGCTTTGCTAGTGTTAGCATGGATAAGTCGTTGGGATACTCCTCTTAATCGCCTTCACTACTCTATAGTGGTTTTAGCTGGCGCTATTTTCACAATTTACCTGAATTATTGGAACGTTCTAAGATTTTAGCCAGATGCCAGATGCAAATTAGGATAGGATTGATAGGAATTGCGCTCGCCTCCATTTGTCACCAGGCAGCGGCACAGATTACTCCTGACCAGACGCTGCCAAGTAATTCACAGGTTATCGTGCAAGATAACTTAATCTTAATTGGGGGCGGAACCAGAATGGATAGAAACTTGTTCCACAGCTTTGAGGAGTTTTCTGTTTCCACTGGTAGCACTGCTTACTTTAACAATGCCCTTGATATTCAGAATATTTTCACTCGCGTTACAGGAGGAAATATTTCTAATATTGATGGCTTGATGAGAGCTAATGGTGTGGCCAATTTGTTTCTTCTCAATCCCAATGGGATTATTTTTGGACCCAATGCTCAGATTAATATTGGCGGTTCTTTTTTAGCTACTACAGCTAACTTCATTGAATTTGCCGACTCAAGCCGATTTGGAACTGGAGACTCTAATAATACTATTTTGACTGTTAGCGTTCCTATAGGGCTAGGCTTTGGAAGCAACTCCGGTCCGATAGTCGTTCAGGGAAGCGGACACGGCTTTACTGCTAGCGACCCGAATTTTGCTCCCTTGACGCGAGGGAGCTCTATTTCTGGGTTAGCCGTTCGTCCGGGACAATCGCTAGTTCTAGTTGCCAGCAACTTGAGTTTAGAAGGAGCCAACTTAGCGGCAAATGGTGGCAATATTCAACTGGCAAGTGTCAAAAATGGCATGGTTGGACTGAACCCTACCTCCTCAGGTCTGGCTCTCAATTTTGATGCCATACAGGAATTTGGAAATATCTCACTGAGCAACAAAGCGGCTGTTGATGCCAGCGGTATGCCCGGTGGCTCCATTCAGCTAACGGGGTTTGACATCAGCATCAGCGATGGCTCGCTTGTCTTGATTCAGAACCAGGGTCTTGCTCCTTCCGGCAATATAGTCGTTCAAGCTGCTGGGGAACTCTATCTGAGCGGGACTACTGCCGATGGATTAGTCAGGAGTATGCTGCGAACTGAGGCGTTTGAAGGGATGGGAGGAGACATTATTGTTGATGCTGATAGCTTGAGAGTAGATGATGGAGCAGGAATCATTACCGCAGCCTTTGTGAGCGGGCAGGGAGGGCAGTTAGCAATTACTGCTAATTCTGCTGAAGTGTCAGGCTTCAATCAAATTATTCCCAGCTCTCCTAGCGCAGTAGTTGCATTGACCTTTAGCAGCGAGCGAGGAGGAGATGTTACTATCGAGACAAACGAACTTTTGGTTAGGGATGGAGGAACTGTTGGAACGCTAGCGGTCCTAGGAACAGGCGATAGCGGATCGTTGCAGATTGAAGCTGAAGAAATCACAGTAAGAGGTACTTCAGCGATTAAACTTCCTAGTAGTCTGCAAAGTGGGACTACTAGTCGCGGCAGGGCTGGTCAGATTGTCATACGAGCTTCAACGCTCAACATTTTAGATGGAGGAGAAGTCAACAGCAGCACAGGAAGTCAGGGAGACGCTGGAGATATTTTGATTGAGGTTGACAATTTGAATGTAGTTAGTCCGCCAGGAGTAAGATTTGTCAGAGAAGGAGAAAGCGTGCGTGTTGTTGGTGGCTCTCCCAGCCGTATTGGTGCAGTTGCCGCCCAGCTGACAGAAGCACAAAAAGCTATTCTAGGCGATCTTGGGGAAGTTAGCGGTTCTTCTGGTCGAATCGTCATCAAAGCGGATTCGGTCTTCATAGACCGAGGTAGGATCAGCGTTGGCAATGCTGGTTCCGGAGAGACTGGTAATATTGAATTGGAGTCTGCATCGCTTGCGTTCTACGGCGGAAGGATTACTGCAACTGGAATACAAAGTGGCACCACCAATCCAGGGGGCGGCAATATCAGAATCGATGTCAACTCTCTTTGGCTAGATAAAGGGGATATTGCGACTACTTCTTCCGGTCTAGACTCTGGAAACATATCCATTGCAGCTGAAGAGGTCCGACTTCTCAATGACAGTGGGATTGAAGCGAGTAACTTGACTGGGGGTGAAGGAGATGGAGGGAATCTAACAATTGAAGCGAAAGTTGTAGAAATTCTAGACAGTTCTATTTCTGGTTCTGCTAATGGAAGGGGCAACGGAGGAAATATTGAGATTGTTGGGCCCCAATCGATAGAACTCAAACGCAGTGACATTTCTGCTAGGGCTCTTCAAGGTGAGGGAGGTAATATTACTATCAACGGCGATCCCAAAACTCATGGGATTTTTAACGTCGATAGTAGCGTCATTGACGCTACTGCATCCCAAAGTCAAGGGGGCAATATTAAGATTGGCATGTTCGAGTTGCTGCTGAGCCGGGATAGTCAGATTTCAGCAACAGCAGGGGGGAGCGGCGACGGAGGGAACATTGATATCGCTACCGATCTTTTAATCCTTCTAGATAGTAGCTCAATTACAGCCAATGCCGTTCAGGGACGCGGGGGAAATATACGAGTCTCTACAAGAGGATTTTTTGCTCCTTTAGAGAACATCACAGCTAGCTCAGAATTTTCGACAGACGGTATCGTTGAAATTAAAACTCAATTTGATTTGCAGGGAGAATTGGAGCAACTGGAGGCAGAGTTAGTTAATCGGGATCAGTTAGTGACTTCTTCTTGCTTAGCCAGATCCAATGAATCGAATAGCAGTTTTGTCGTTAGGGGTTCGGGTGGACTTCCTCCAGGCTCCGAAGCAGTACTTCCCACTTTTAGAGCACCTGATCTCCATACCCATTCAGCTCCCGAAAATCAGCCATGGCAATTAGGCGATCCAGTAATAGAGGCAAATTCTATCCAACAAAATCCAGATGGTCGTTGGCTGCTAGTAGCGGTTAATCGGATCGAGAATGTTGATTCCCAAGTTTGCCACTGAACCTCCCCTAAGAAAATTAATAAATATTAACAATTTCCGACAAGAAAACTCGACCCGCCTTCGACGATCGCGCTTATTAACCCGTTTTACTAGTAAGATAACGAAAAAATGTTTAAAAGGAGTACAGAAGGTTTGATGATATGAATACAAGTGAATTAAGACAGCAAATTGAAAAAAAGTTATCAGAAATATCCCCTGATAATCTCAAAATTATTGCCGAGTTCGTAGATTTTATTAAAGAGAAACAAGAAAAAAATAAATCAACATCAGAAGCTATTACTTATAAACCAGCTTCAGGACGTTCTATCTTATGTCATGCTGGAACATGGGTAGGTGATGACTTAGAATACTGTCTTCACTTAGTTTATGAAACTAGAGGTAAAGTCAAAATTAATAATCGTCTCAATCCCTTTAAATAATGTATCTTTTAGACACTAATTATTGCAGTTTAATTTTTTTGGGTAATCCGACTATTTTGAAACGCATACAAGAAGTCGGAGAAACCAATATAGCCACCACGATTATTACAGCAGGTGAACTAATTTATATGGCTGAAAACTCTACTTATAGAGAGCAAAACTTAATTCGCCTCAATGATTTTCTAAAAGACATTATAATTTACTATATAGATGAAGAAATAGCTAAAATTTATGGAAGAGTCAAGGCGGCTTTAGTCAAAGAATTTGGACCAAAACAAAAAACTAAACGAAAAACTACTAAAACCACCGAATTAGGTTTTGATGAGAATGACCTTTGGATAGCAGCAATAGCTATTCGTCACAAATTAACTTTAGTTTCTGCTGACACCGATTTTCCTAGAATCCAAACAGTAATTAATTTTTCCTTAGCAAACTGGAGGGACAATAATGAATAATAGCGTTCTAGAAGGTCTCAAATCAATATTGAATCAGAATCTTAAATTCCAGCGCAGTAGAAAAGTCAATCCTGCTTCCTGTAAAGAGTTGCCTTGCTCAATATCGAATAAGGGAATTCCATAATCAAGACGGGTAGATAGACTGTCTAGATCCCAGCTAAATCCTAGGCCCAAGCTAGCTAAGCTAGGCTCTTGAATATTTCTGTCGATACCTCTAAGGTTTACCTGATTATTCCAGACATGACCAAAATCAAAGAAAGAACACGACTTGGCAAAATTGAGCTATTCAATTTAAAAATAGAACAAAAGTACTTGTCTAAACAGGCATAAATACCTCCAGAATTTGCTGAGAGGATTGACCTTGAGCAAATAAGCCTTCTGCTAAAG
>JBFRWF010000201.1:0-27225 GCA_051439465.1 Xenococcaceae cyanobacterium
ATTCAGTAATAAAATCTCGGTGGAGAGGGCACGGCGTTTTGAGGGTTTTGGGTGAGTTACAAATGTTAATGATGCCGTGCCCCTACATTTATCCGGAGGTGAGGGATTACTGAATTGGTGTTCTAGACTAGACTTCGTCCCTGCTACGCAGCGCGTCGCTGCGTAGCAGAGCGCTCAAAGGCAAAAAGCAAAAGGCAAAAGTAACCCCACGGATGAGCTGCGTAGCAGTTGAGACAAGCAGGGAGAGCAGGGGGAGCAGGGGAGGCAAAGAGATATAGAATAGAGCTTATCCCAATAGTCTTGGGGTTTCGCGCCTTAACCCAACCTATCTGGCTAATAGTTGCAACCTAACACCTTACCGATGATGAACCTCACTCACCAATCGCCAGTCACCATTCACCAGTCACAGAGTCCAAGGAATTCTTCAGAATCAGACAATCATAATAATTATCGTTGCTGTTTTTGTCGTCACTTTCAACTGGAAGGATATCGGTGGGGTTACTGTCAATTGCTCAATGTAGATGTGAAAGGAAATTTGGAGGCTTGCTCTGCTTCTATACCACCGTTTAAATCTATGAAAAAAAAGATAGAAATTGACCTAGTTAGAGAAGAAGATAACAAGAAAGTCAATGACCTGCGCTCAATCGTTAGAGTGTGAGAGGGGCATGGTAAAGTGTCCTCTTTGATTAGCCTCAGTATCTTGTTCGCCATGTAGGGGCACGGCGTCTTCTAATTAAATGGTTTGACCAAAAATTAAAATATGCCGTGCCCCTACTACGTTTACCGAGAATGGATAGGCAATAATTCAGAATGCAGGATTGGCAATCCTTTACGATGACAAAAAATGCCCGATTTTTGTTAAAACGAATTAGAAATGCATCTAAATACAGGTAAATTAAAATGTCAAAATAGACATCCATTTTTTTGAGGCCAAAAGGATAGGTAAGGACAAAATTAATGCAAGCTACAACGACTGAAACTAAAGGGCAGAAATCTCAAGGAGCCAAGAAAACCAATTCTAAGGACGATAAGCGCTTAAAAGTACTGGATACCACCATGAAGCGCAATCGTTATCGCCAAGATGCGTTGATTGAAATACTGCACAAGGCACAGGAATCCTTCGGTCACCTTGAACCGGAAGTGTTGGAGTATGTGGCGCGGGGGCTGAAACTGCCACTGAGCCGCGTTTATGGTGTAGCTACCTTCTACCATCTCTTCTCCCTGAAACCTAAGGGGAAACACACCTGCGAGGTGTGCGTGGGAACTGCTTGTCATGTTAACGGTGCCAGTGCCTTGCTGAAGATACTAGAAAAACAAGCGAACCTGCGTCCTGGCCAAACCACACCAGATGGCAAAGTTTCTCTGATGACAACACACTGTATAGGTACCTGCGGCATGGCTCTGGCGGCAGTTTTCGACGACAAGATACTTGGCAAACAAACACCAGAGTCGTTAATTGAGACTGTGAAAGGTTGGCTTGCAGAGGACTAAGAATATGGATCTAACTGAACTGCTTGAAATTGCACAGAAAGAACGCGACACCCGTAAGAGCATCTGCATTCGTTGCTGCAATGCAGCTGGCTGTATCGCCTCCGGCTCCGCCGCCCTGAAAAATAACCTAGAGGCAGCGGTGAAAGAAGCAGGTTTGGAGGACAAAGTACAAATCTGTAGCGTTGGCTGCATGAAATTTTGCGGTCGGGGTTCACTGGTAGAAGTTGACCCAGAGGGCATCCTCTACGAAAAAGTAAAGCCTGAAGATGCTTCTTCGATTGTGGCGGCCCTAAATGGGGGAGTGGCTTCTGCAACTGCTGGAGATCCCAACCACCCATTTTTTACCCGCCAGATGCCAATAGTCCTGGAAAACAGTGGCAAAATCAATCCAGAGCGGATTGAAGAATATATTGCTGCAGGAGGCTATCAGCAGCTCTATCAAGTCCTGCTGGAAATGACACCCCATGAGGTGATCGAGGAAATCTCCAAGAGTGGTTTGCGGGGAAGGGGAGGCGCTGGCTATCCCACTGGCTTGAAGTGGGCAACCGTTGCCAAAATGTCTGGAGCTCAGAAATACATTATCTGCAATGCGGATGAAGGCGATCCCGGTGCCTTTATGGATCGGGCTGTCTTGGAAAGTGACCCCCATCGAGTTCTAGAAGGCATGGCGATCGCTGCCTACGCAGTAGGAGCTAACCACGGCTACATCTATATCCGCGCTGAATATCCCCTCGCAATCCAACGGCTGCAAAAAGCGATCCAGCAAGCCAAGAGATACGAACTGATGGGGAGTCAAATCTTCGACTTTCCCTTTGACTTCAAAATTGATATCCGCGTTGGTGCTGGGGCCTTTGTCTGTGGCGAAGAAACCGCCCTCATCGCCTCCGTAGAAGGCAAGCGGGGCTCCCCCCGTCCTCGTCCTCCCTACCCAGCCGAGTCAGGACTTTGGGGATGTCCCACCCTGATTAACAACGTCGAAACCTATGCCAACATTGTCCCTATTATTCGCGAGGGAGCCCATTGGTATGCCAGCATAGGGACGGAAAAAAGCAAAGGCACTAAAGTTTTCTCCCTCACTGGCAAAGTCAACAACAATGGTCTGATTGAAGTGCCTATGGGCATCACTCTTCGGGAAATCGTTGAGGAGATGGGCGGTGGTGTCCCCGGCGGCGGTACTGTCAAAGCCGTTCAAACTGGTGGCTCTTCAGGCGGTTGCATCCCCGCCGAAGCCTTAGATACCTCAGTAGACTACGAGTCCCTCAGCAAATTAGGTAGTATCATGGGATCTGGGGGCATGATTGTCTTGGATTCCGACACCAGCATTGTAGACGTTGTCCAATACTATATGGAGTTCTGTCGGAACGAGTCCTGTGGCAAGTGCATCCCTTGCCGTGCTGGGACAGTGCAAATGGACGAGTTGTTGAAAAAGATATTGAACAAGCAAGCAACCCTTGTTGATCTAGAAAAACTAGAAGCACTGTGCCAGATGGTCAAAGAAACCAGCTTGTGCGGACTAGGTCAGAGCGCGCCGAATCCCGTGTTGAGTACACTGCGCTATTTCCGGGATGAGTATTTGGCGCTGATTCAGGAAAGTCTGGATGGGAAAGTAGCGGTGTAAAAAGGCAAAGAAAATCAAAGAGGAGAAGCGACCTATGTTTTGCGAACAATGCGAACAAACTGCCAGTGGACAAGGATGTCATCAATGGGGAGCTTGCGGGAAAAGTCCAGAGGTGAATGCCGTCCAAGACTTATTAGTGTACTGCCTGCGGAGTCTAGCGCCAGTCGCACTCCAAGCTCGCGAGTTGGGGATTCCCACCCGTGAAGTGGATGTCTTCACCTGCGAGACGCTCTTTTCCACCATGACCAATGTCAACTTTAACAAAAAGAGCTTTGCCAGCTACATCCGCCGCGCGATCGCCCACCGGGAAAATTTAAAAGCTCAAATCCAGCAAGCCAGCAATACCCCCATCCAATGGTCTGATTTGTCTTGCTTTGAACCCGACTTCAATGAAAGCTTAGTCGAACAAGGTCAAAAAGTTGCCTTGACGTTTATCAGTGAATCAGGCAACAACACCGACATTTTCTCTCTCAAACTCACCGTCCTTTACGGCATCAAAGGGACTGCCTCCTACACCTTCCACGCCCAAGAATTAGGACAGGAAGATGAGCAAGTTTATCAATTTTGCCACGAGGCTTTAGCTGCTCTCGATCACCAAGACCTCAGCCTTGATGACTGGGTCAACATGGCGCTCAAGGTAGGAGAAACTAACCTGCGGGCAATGGAACTGCTGGACGCAGGTCACACCAACACCTATGGTCATCCAGTCCCCACACCCATCCCCCTTAATCCCAAAAAAGGCAAAGCCATCCTTGTTTCCGGTCATGATATCAAACAACTGGAAGCCCTGCTCAAACAGACCGAAAACACTGGCATTAACGTCTATACTCACGGGGAACTCTTGCCCTCCCATGGCTACCCCGGCTTAAAGCAGAAATATCCCCATCTTTACGGTCACTACGGCACCGCTTGGCAGAATCAGACGCGGGATTTTGCCAAATTCCCCGGTTCGATTGTGATTACTACCAACTGCCTGATGCCGCCCCACGACACTTACGAAGACAAACTGTTCAGCATTGGTCCGGTGAGTTACCCTGGCATCACCCATCTGCCTGCCATCGACCTCTCCCCTGACTTCACGCCGGCGATGGAAAAAGCGCTAGAAATGCCCGGATTCACTGAAGAAGGCGAACCGCGCCAGGTGATGACGGGTTTTGCTCGCCATGCGGTGTTAAATGTGGCCGATCAAGTCATCGAAGCGGTTAAACAGGGAAAAATTCGGCACTTCTTCCTCGTCGGTGGCTGCGACGGAGCCAAGCCCGATCGCAACTATTATACGGAATTGGTGGAAAAAGTCCCCGAAGATTGCGTGGTGCTGACCCTTGCCTGTGGTAAATTCCGCTTCTTTGACAAAAAACTGGGAGCCATTGGCGAGATACCCCGACTGATGGATGTAGGTCAGTGTAACGATGCTTACTCAGCAATTCAGATTGCTCTGGGGTTGGCAAATGCCTTCGAGGTGGATGTGAATGAGTTGCCCCTGTCGCTGATTCTTTCCTGGTACGAACAAAAGGCAGTCGCCGTTCTGCTCACCCTGCTTTATCTGGGGATTAAGGATATCAGGTTGGGACCAACTCTGCCAGCATTTATCTCTCCCAATGTGTTTCAGTTGCTGTCCCAGAAATACAACCTGAAGCCAATTACAACACCGGATGAGGATTTGGCAGCTTGTCTGGCTTAGAAGGACAAAGGCAAAAGACAGAAGAGGAGAAGACAGTTTTATGTCAGTTAAAACATTAAAGATTGACGGCAATCCCGTCGCGATCGAAGAGGGTGCAACTATCCTGCAAGCGGCAAAAGAAGCAGGAATTTCCATACCGACTTTGTGCCATTTAGAGGGGGTTTCCGATATAGGCGCTTGCAGGTTGTGCTTGGTTGAAATATCCGGGACTAACAAACTTTTACCCTCTTGTGTCACCCAAGTGACAGAAGGGATGGAAGTTCAAACCAATACCCCCAAGCTGCAAGAATATCGACGCATGACGGTGGAATTGCTCTTCTCTGAAGGCAATCACGTCTGTGCAATCTGTGTGGCAAATGGGAATTGTGAGTTGCAAGATGTGGCAATTAAAGTCGGGATGGATCACACCCGCTTTAACTATCGCTTCCCCAATCGCCGAGTCGATGTGTCTCACCCGCAATTTGGCATCGATCACAATCGCTGCATCTTGTGTACGCGCTGCGTGCGAGTCTGTGATGAAATTGAAGGGGCGCATGTTTGGGATGTGGGGAATCGCGGTGAAGCTTGCTATATTGTCTCCGGTTTAAATCAGCCTTGGGGAGAGGTGGATGCTTGTACCTCTTGTGGGAAGTGTGTAGATGCTTGTCCGACGGGGGCAATTTTCCGTAAGGGAACAACAACAGCGGAAAAAGAACGCGATCGCGCCAAACTCGAATTTCTCGTTAGTGCCAGAGAGAAGCAAGAATGGATGCGATAGGAAAGGATGAATTCTGAAAGGGTAAAATGGATCCATCTTGATGAATATGAACGAAAGTATCTGAGAGAGGTGATTCAAGCTTATGATCGGATTATGCAGGTAACAAAAGAAGCTATGAATCAATCATTAGAACCAAAATTAATCCGAGCTTTAGAGATTTGTCAATCTCTTGTCGATTTCAAAGGTGAGCCCTCAAGTCTTCCCTGTCAGGCTATTGAGCTTTTTTGTGAAATTAGTAAAGAGCCTTCAGTCTTACTAAATTTACTTAAAAAGTACTCTCTTAAAACTCAAAAAGCCTTTAAGACAGTTGATGAGTATGCAAGGAATGCTGATAATTGGAGGGTGAAACGAAAAAAATGCAACCTGGGCTTTGGAGTTAAAGATCACTGTACTATTTTGAGTTTTTTTCTTAACCTATACTCGCAAAAATTTAAGTATTTCACAGGTAATTTTGATTCCCCTGAAAAGATTTGTGAATTGCTTAAAGATTGGAAAGGTATTGAGCTCAAAGTTTTGCTACAGGAAGACTCCCGTTTACTCGTAACTGATTGATAAAGATTAAAAGGGAAAAACAATGGACAAGATAAAATTTGCGACAGTTTGGCTAGCGGGTTGTTCTGGCTGTCATATGTCCTTTCTGGACATGGATGAATGGCTAATCGAACTCGCCAATTATGTCGATGTCGTTTACAGTCCTGTCGGTTCTGATCTCAAAGAATACCCTGATAACGTCGATGTTTGCTTGGTAGAAGGCGGGGTTGCCAATGAAGACAATCTGGAACTCATCCACCAAATTAGAGAACGAACCAAGATACTAGTTTCCTTTGGCGATTGTGCGGTAACCGCCAATGTCCCTGCAATGCGGAATATGTTGGGAAGCGCTGAACCTGTCCTCAAACGCGCCTATCTAGAGTTGGGGGATGTAACACCCCAGTTACCCCACGAACCGGGAATTGTTCCAGAATTGCTGGATCGGGTTGTGCCAGTTCATGAAGTTGTACCTGTAGATATTTTTATGCCAGGGTGTCCCCCTTCTGCATCTAGAATTAAAGCAACAATCGAGCCCTTACTGAGGGGAAAAAAACCCAAAATGGAAGGACGAGAAATGATTAAGTTTGGGTAATATGTAATAGGTAATGGGTAATAGAAATTACCAACGATTAACGACCATTTACTAATTCCTAGTCCTTTGTAGAGGTGAAAACCATGATGAAAGCAGCAGACATTATGACCAAAGACGTAGTCACCATTTCCGGTTCAGCAACGGTGGCTGAGGCAGTAAAGCTGATGAAGGAGAAAGACTTGCGCTGCCTAATTGTCAAGCTCCGTCACGAACAGGATGCTTACGGCATTGTTACTGAGACAGATATTGTTTACCAGGTGGCTGCTTACGGGAAAGACCCGAAAAAAGTGCGGGTTTATGAAATTATGACCAAACCCTGCATTACAGTCAATCCTGACCTCGGAGTGGAATATGTAGCGCGGTTGTTTTCTATTACAGGTATCCGCCGCGCGCCAGTTATCAAAGAGAAACTTCTAGGCATTATTTCTACTACTGATATTCTCACCAAGAGCGACTTTGTAGAACAGCCTAAGGAAGTATTCTTTGAGCAAGAAATTCAGAAAGCAATTCAGACAGCTCGCGCTATTTGTGCCCAGAAAGGTATGAATTCAAAAGAATGTGCAGTTGCTTGGGATATTGTCGAAGAACTGCAAGCTGAGGCTGCTCATCAGCGAGCCCAAAAGTTGCAAAAAACTGCTTTTGAGGAATATGTTGAGGAGTTTCCAGAGGCAGCGGAAGCAAGAATCTATGAAGTTTAATAGATTGAGTTTGAAGGGTCAGTCCGTAGTCAGTCCGTAGGGTGCGTTAGGCGCATAGCAGATTTACTCTTGAGGTGTTGACTGGAAAATTAGCGCCGTAACGCACCGTCCCAGTCACTTTTAAGAATCGGGAATGAGGGGAAATAGAGGAGAAAAAATATGACTAAAACAGTAGTAATTGACCCAGTAACACGCATTGAAGGTCATGCGAAAATATCCATCTTCCTTGATGATGCAGGGAAAGTGTCCGATTGTCGGTTCCATGTGGTTGAGTACCGGGGTTTTGAAAAGTTCTGTGAAGGCAGACCTTTTACAGAAATGGCAGGAATTACTGCCCGGATTTGCGGTATTTGTCCGGTAAGTCACTTACTAGCCTCTGCTAAAACTGGGGATAAAATTCTCGCGGTGAAGATTCCCCCAGCCGGGGAAAAATTACGGCGCTTGATGAATTTGGGACAGATTACCCAGTCCCACGCCCTATCGTTCTTTCACCTAAGTAGCCCTGATTTTCTCTTGGGATGGGATAGCGATCCAGCTAAGCGCAATGTGTTTGGCTTGATTGCAGCCGATCCAGATTTAGCCCGCGCGGGGATTCGCTTACGGCAGTTTGGACAGACGGTAATTGAATTGCTGGGCGCACGGAAAATTCATGCAGCTTGGGCAGTACCAGGAGGCGTGCGATCGCCCCTTTCGGAAGAAGGAAGAGAATGGATCCGCGATCGCCTGCCAGAATCCTTCGATACCGTCAAAAATGGTCTCAATCTATTCAAAAGCCTTATCGATGACCAATTGAGTGCCGAAGTCAAAGTTTTCGGCGAGTTTCCTTCCCTGTTTATGGGTTTGGTGGGTAAAGATGGAATTTGGGAACACTACGGTGGTAATATTCGCTTTGTCGATAGCGAGGGCAATATCGTTGCTGACAACCTCAGCGAAGATAACTATCGGGACTTCATCGGTGAATCAGTCCAAAAGTGGTCTTATCTCAAATTCCCCTATTACAAACCCTTGGGTTATCCCGATGGAATTTATCGGGTTGGTCCCTTGGCACGACTGAATATTTGCTCTCATTTCGGCACGCCAGAGGCTGAAAGAGAGTTGCTTGAATTCCGCGATCGCGCGGGTAGAGTTGCCACATCTTCCTTCTTCTATCACTACGCCCGCCTGATTGAAATCCTGGCTGCTTTAGAGAGGATTGAACAACTGATTGATGACCCCGATATCACCTCCGAGCACACCCGCGCCACCGCAGGTATTAACGCCCTTGAAGGCATTGGTGTCAGTGAAGCCCCAAGGGGTACCCTTTTCCATCACTATCAGGTAGATGAAAACGGATTGATCAAAAAAGTCAACCTGATTATCGCTACCGGACACAACAACCTGGCAATGAACAAAACCGTTGCCCAAATTGCCAAGCATTACATCCACGGGAGGGATGAGATTCCTGAAGGGATGTTGAACCGCATCGAAGCGGGTATTCGTTGCTTCGATCCTTGTTTAAGTTGTTCGACTCACGCTGCCGGACAAATGCCCCTCCATATTAAGCTTATTGGCGCGGATGGGACGACCCTTGATGAAGTTTATCGGGAGTGAACTACCTACACTGAATCTTTTTCTGCTGGGCGATCGCTCATCGAAAGATCGCTTTTCCACTGGCGGGGAAATTCTTCTATGGTTTCCACATTCGCCGATCGAACCTCAATGTCATTGGTGGGGACAAATTAAACTTCAAGTCTGGATGTTGAGGGTTGAGAAGATAATTAAACTCAACCGGGATAATTGCCGAAGGGACTTTGAGAATCGGTGTTCGTAGGGATTGCAACCACTGGGAGCCAATCTGCTGAAGGATAGGATAGGCTGATTCTTCCTGCCAGTTGGCAGGTAAACTACTAACATCCACCTCTTCTATAGCTAAATCATCAGGAAGCCAAGCCCGAATGACAATCAGAGGAATCTTATCACTCTCGGTGTGGACAAAAACTTCTAGAGTCGCTAATGCAAGACTTTCAGCCGTGTAAACTACCTTAAAGCCTTGGGGAGTCCAACGACCTGAGGCATATAACCCCCCAACTCCTGAAAAGGCACTGTTTTGATGTTTCTGCTTGCAGATTCGCCAGACGTACACTAGCCAAATATTCCATATTCAGCACGGTAAAGCAGTTCTTCCACTTTCTTAGTCCCCCCATCCGTCGCCAAAGCTTTAAAAGGGGTTTCACCTCCTAAAGCCGCTTTGGGTGTGGATAACCAGCGTCGTGTCTCCGCTTCATCCTCAAACAGTTCCAATGCTTGGCTTATAATCCGCTGAAACCGCTCAAACCTATCTGCTATGGAAGGTTTCAGCGCAGGATTGTTTTTCTCATAGCGGAACTGGGTACTCTCGGAAATGCCTAAGATGTTCCTCACATCTTCTCTATCTAGGGAAAAGCGATGGGATATGTCTTTGACCTCTTGATACGATAGCAGGGTTTGAGTCATCAGTCTCTCCCTCATTCATCTACTTTCAATTGACACTATTATACTGTCAATTGACAAGAATCATCTGTTTATCGGTCAAGATCTAATATTTTTAGAAGTATGAAGGATGAAAGTTCCTTGGAAGTGGTGGTGATTGGCTACGGCAATACTCTGCGAAGTGATGATGGCGCAGGTCAACTGGTGGCAGATGAGGTGGCTAAATGGGAGTTACCTAATGTGCGATCGCTCCGGGTCCATCAGTTAACACCTGAACTGGCTTCCGACATCGCTAACGCCAGCACAGTTATCTTTGTTGATGCTGTTGCACCTGAGAGCAAAACGTTATCGGAGGTAGAAATACAGCGCCTTGAACCTGATGATACGGGTGTTGGTTTAGGACATACAGGAAATCCGCGATCGCTTCTCTCCCTCACCCAAGCAGTTTATGGCAATGTACCCCCAGCTTACTGGATTCTAATCCCAGCAGTTAACTTCGATTTTGGCGAACAACTGTCTCCCATGACTGAAAATGCAGCGATCGCAGCTTTAGCAATAATTAAACGACTAATCAACCAACAGAACCTAGTATGCTAAATTGACGCTTGAAAAAGGCAACAGGCAACAGGCAACAGGCAACAGTTTTAAAGAAGTCCCTGGCTAATAGCGGAAGCAAGAAAGAAAGCAGTATGAAAGGGTGGGCATGGCTGCAAATATTGATGGATTCCAACCCGGCTAGCAGGTTACAGACGGCTATGGGAACCGAATCGATAAAGGACATCAACTAATCAAAGACTTCTCAGAAACCAATTCTCTAGAAGCGTGAACCAAAGTTAAAAGAGGTCCCATTTGTTCCGTGCCATTCACTCCCAACTCACTGTGACATAGATATACCCGCTCTCCTACCCGTCCCAGCAAATCCCGCAGAATGCGCTGCAAGCGCTGCCGATCCGCCTCAAACTGGTCTTCTGGCATCCAAGCACGTCCCGACCATTCCTTGAGAAATAAAGGCGCAGCAAATAAAGTCGCAGCACCACCCTTATCCCAAAGACTTGAAGCAGCATCCAGCCAAAATTGCCAGCGGTGGAAGCGACGAATAGAGCGGTATTGGAAAATAGTTGCCAAGGTAACAGCACCTTGATTCGCTCCTAGGTAACGAACTCGACGAGGGTTAGCAGTAATTGTGCCACGACGCAACAGTTGGATAAACTGAGCAACGGTGGCGGTTTGCGGTTGGGAGACCGGTTCATTTTGCCTCAGCCGCCGATCCACTTCCCAGTAGTGTTGAGCAGTTTCCATAAGTTCTCGCAGTGCTGCCAGTTGGTCATAGGGAAGATTGCTCCCATTTCCCAAAAACCGCTTAATTGCCCGGTCAAGGAAGACGATCGCATTCGGGAAACGCTGCTGTTTTTCTAAGGATTTCGCCTCCTCTAACCACTGGACAATTTCTCCATAAGCATTGGTTGCTCGATGTCCTAACCTATCCCACCGGGGGAAAGACTCCACAGACAGCAAGCGCGGTTGCTCTGGGTCAAGATAATAACAGTAATCTGCTAATAAACCAGCACGAACCGGGTCAATATCTGGTATTAATTTTCCCTCCTTCCTATCTCCACTTTCCCTTTGCCTCCGACTCAGCACCACCAGCATTTCCGCCACTGCGTCTCGGTCTACCAAGGGTCCCAAACCGGGATAAAATAGCCCTAGCAGGGTCAACAGTGCCCGAATCATTGGCGAACTGATTAGAGGACGCTGCTCGTTGAGTGGCTCCACTGGAATTCCCTGATGGGAGAGAATTTCGATTAAGGTGTAGCGAGCAATCTCGTCCAAACCCGGTGCAATCACGGCAATCTCTTCTGGTTTAACTTCTGCGCTTTTCACCGCTTTAATAATCACCTCAGCGGTTTTTCGCAACAGTTCCGCACGGGAGATGGTTTGAATTGACTGGGCGGAGTCGGGCAAACGGGTGATAAAAGTGGGATCATGTACTATCGCGATCGCCAACTCTCCCAACTCCACCCCCAGTCCACTCTGGGGTAGCTCATTTAACTCTTCTACCTGACAGCGAGATGCCAAATCCCCTAGATGATTGGGGTCAGCATTCAAACCCAGCCGCACCTTACCCTCAGGATTATAGGTAAAGACACCGAACGCACCTCGATCCAGGAGAAAGTCAAATAAATCACGGGCGATCGCTGGGTAATCATCCACATCGTCGGCAAACACTGCCCGGTAGCGACGAGTCAAATGCTGCCGATAAGAACTATCTGGCAACAGATAACGCCAATAAAGTTCATAAATAATTCCATAACTGAGCAATCCCCTCTCCAAGCACCACTGACGCCAGTTCAGCAGCAATTTCCCCATCCGCTTCCACACCTGGACATCTTCACCCATCGAAACCGGATTAGGAATCGCGGAATTTTCCCAATCTTCCCCAGGCAAGCCTTGTTCTAGAATACTAGGAATCTCTTCTGGTCGGATACCACTTGCCCCTGCCAGCTGCAACAAGTCCAAAGTACGGCGCACTAGGCGATACTCACTGATTCCTGTTTGTTTGATATTTTCCCAATCTAATTCTAGTCGCCACAGCCGGGTTGCCAATTCCTGTTCTGTTTCCGGACGCAGCCGCAGCGGAAACTGTGCCTTGAGGTTTAACCTCTCAAATAAGAGGGGCCAAAAGAGCATCACCTCATCGGAAATAAACCCTAGAGGGGTTTTTGAGACGACTGGATAGCTTCCCTGTATCGCAGTTGACATTTTGTCAGCTAAATCTCGGCGATTATCGTCATTGGCAGCAAAAACTAAAATCGCCGGGGCTAACTGTTGCCAGCGATCGCTGAGCCGGGAGAGGAGCTTTCGTCTACTCAGTTTTTCCTTAACCCATTGACGAAACTCGCTCACCAGGCGAGTTGTTTTGCCACTGCGAGTCACCCCAGTAATCCAAATCGATAAGAGCACCACAACCTTTCCTTTGGATAATCTGATAATATACCACATACACTGAGTATTATATTTTTGTTTGGCAGTCTGCCTTGCCAGAAAACCTCAGTGAACCAAATAAAGAGATGGTTTCATCTCCCTGAATTTATTTAAATAACTGTTTCAATGAAACTGCCAACTATCTTACAGAATGCCAGACAGTGGTTCTCTAAAACTCCAGAGAGAGCTTTAGAGCAGGCTTATAGAGCAGCATTAAGTATTAAAGAGATTGAAGATGAGCATTTTAATGGTCAGAAGGTATCTGCTGAATCCTCTGACTACAGCAATAGCGTAATTACTTATTTTCAAGCAGAAGTAAAAAGATATTTAAACACAGCAAAGATGAGGCTATCAGAATTTAAAGTTAGCCGTTCATTTCTGAGTATTCCTGAACTAAAAACCTATGAATTAACAGCGGAATATCAATCCGACAATCTAGAGCTTCAAAAAAAATCTTCAATTATTATTGAAAAACTCAACTTTATTGATGAGGTTGTATCTAAATATGAGAATGGGAGTGGCATCGCGAGAAATACTTCTAATTCTTCCTTGGTAAAATTTTCTTCCTCAAAAACCAATCAATTCCAAGAAGCTATTAATTACAAGAATGAAGAAGAGATAACTGTTCAAAAAAAAACTAGAAATCAGAGTAATAATAAATCTTTATCTATGAAAGATAAAAACAGGAATACTAATGTAGAGACAGTATCCGACAAAACAAGTGTATTGCCAAGGTCATTGTGGAGAACCTTCAATCGAATAAAGCAAGAGATAGCTCCAAACTCTGAAGAAACTGAAGAAGAAGTCCTGAAAAAATTTCGCACATCTCGAAATAAAACAGCAATTTCTATCAAATTTTTGCTAGTTTTAATAATTGTCCCTCTCCTGACTCACCAACTAACAAAAACTTTTTTAGTGACCCCAATCGTTAAACATTATTTTACTCAGCACGCTCAGGTTATTTTTATAAACAGCGCTTTAGAAGAAGAAGCTGTTAGGGAATTGCATAAGTTTAAAGAAAGTTTGGAATTCAAGACCTTAATTGGCATTGAGGAAATGTCTCCAGAAAAGATAGAAGAAAAGGTTAAAGATAAAGCTAAGGAAATCGGAAATAGCTATCGCGAGCGAGGATCAGATGCAATCGCCAACATTTTTGCGGATATTTTCTCACTATTTTCTTTTGCCTTGGTCATCTTGATAAGCAAGAGAGAAATTTTAATTGTGAAATCGTTTATAGATGAGATTATTTATGGTTTGAGCGACTCGGCTAAGGCATTTCTAATTATTTTGTTTACTGATATGTTCGTGGGATACCACTCTCCTCATGGCTGGGAAGTGATTCTGGAAGGAATTTCTCGGCACTTCGGATTCCCAGAAACTCGAGAGTTTAACTTCTTATTTATTGCCACTTTTCCAGTGATTTTGGACACGGTGCTGAAGTATTGGATTTTCCGCTACTTAAACCGAATCTCTCCTTCAGCCGTCGCGACTTACAAGAATATGAACGAGTAATAAACGAGTAATATAAAGGATACGGAGTTAGGAGATTAAGGTAAAATTTATGAATCCCAGTGAACTGTTCATGTTAGTCCTGCTACTTAGTCCAGGAATTTTGCTGTCTGTGCTCATTATGCTCGCTTTTGCTGCAGGCGGCTGAGGAAAACCTGGAAAGGGACGATCTGAGAAGGGGACAAGGAGAAAATTTTCCCTTCCCCCATCTCCTTTCAAGGGTAGGTTTTTTAGATTTCGGGTTGAGACGAGCAGGGGGCGCAGGGGGAGCAGGGGAAGCAGGGGGAGAAAAAGCTTATTTTTTCGTCTCTGCGATTGTCCTGACTCACTTTTTTGTTAAAAACCTACCCTTATGAGTCCCCCATCTCCCCCGCCCCTTGGTATAAGCTTAATTGATACCATTTTCGAGTCTTATGAGGATAAATTGTTCTAATAAATTCCAATTTATCGATTACAATACCTATTTCCGTTTATCTAGTGGTACGACTTGGGAAAGTTGGTCGACCTCAAAATACTGATGAAATTTGTCCGTTACCTCCAACCAGTAAGAACGACCATCAGCTTGACGGCGTTTGCGAACAAATCCAAGTTGCACAAGTTCCTGGACTTGCTGATAGGCACTGCTACCTCGCACATCGATCAGCTCAGCTTGCAGGATGGGACTTTTCAGGGCGATCGCCGCTAAGGTACGCAATGCCCCAGTGCCTAATTCTGCAGGAACTAGGTTTTTCAGTAAGCCTTGAAAGGAGGAGCGCAACTGGAGACTGTAGCCAGTGGGGGTTTCAACTACTTCTAGAGCACTGTCCCGATGAGCATAGTCTGCCATCAGTTCAATTATCCCATCTTCTGCTTCCTGGCGATCGCAGCCTGCACAATCAGCAATTGCTGCTAAGGAAAGAGGCTGACCCTTGAGATAGAGAATCGCTTCGATCTGAGTTGCTAATTTCAATCCCTCTGATCCCTTCAATAACTTTGAACTTCTATGTTAGTTTAGGTGAGCGGTCAATGGTGCTACTCAAAATTAATCAAGTCCCGATCGCTATCAGGTTGATTGATTTCGAGTAAAGATTTCCAGCCAGCTTGCCAGAGGGAGCTGTTTTGAAGCTGCTTGGCATTAATCCAGAAGCGGACATTGGGATCGCAAGAAGCAACCATTTCGGCAAATACCCATTTGCCCTGATTTTTCCGGTTGATCACTTGGAAATGTCGCCAGCCCCAGGTTTTCTGCCTGGCTGTCCACTTTGAACCAAGCAGATAGGGAAACTTTTGTTTTTTCGGCATTGCTCTTGGGATAGCTAGTATCTAATATATTGATATGTTAATCTAATCCCAATCAGGCATTTGACAAATTCTAATTATTCCGCTATGGTATTCAAGTCTATTTTTAGTCAATTCCTTACAGGCAGAGGCCGACAGGTTTCTACTGTTGCTAGTTTGTTTTTACTTACTGTTCACCCTTTATCCCTGCCTGCCCTCGCTCAACAACGAACTCTAGAACCACCATACTCACCCGTTTCAGGCTTTAACCCCTTGCCCATAGAAACCGACTATATTCTGGGGGGTGGAGATATCCTGCGCATTGATATTTTTCAGCTAGAAGAATTAAGTGGTGAATTTCTGGTTTTAGTCGATGGCACAGTCAATTTGCCATTGATTGGCAGGGTCAGAGTTGGGGGACTGAGTCTTCCGGAGATGAATGAGCTAGTTTCTCAACAATATGCCCGCTTTCTCAAGCGTCCGATAATCACAGTCAGTGTGATAACCCCTCGTCCTCTGAAAATAGCTATTTCTGGAGAGATAAATAGTCCCGGAACTTATACGGTAACGTTCGAGGAAGGTTCGACATTCCCCTCAGTTACCAATATGCTTCAGCTAGCTGGTGGCATCACTACGGCAGCAGACATTGGCAAAGTCCAAATTCGGCGATTTTTCCAGGGAAAAGAACGAGTGTTGACTCTGAATTTGTGGGAATTGCTCCAGCAGGGCAACCTAAATCAAGATGTCACACTGCGGGATGGAGACACGATTTTTGTCCCCACAAAAGACGAGATTGATATGGCCGAAACCCGTCAACTGGCCGATGCTAGCTTTGGCATACAGGCTAACCAGATTCTGAACGTTACTGTAATTGGTGAAGTTGGTCGTCCAGGGTCATATGCCCTTGCACCAGAAGAGGGAGAGACACTAGAACCACCAAGGCTAACCGGGGCGATAAAAGAGGCTGGGGGAATTAGGTCTTTAGCTGATATTCGACGCATAGAAGTCCGCCGCTCCACTCGCTCTGGAGCGCAACAGACCATTGATGTAGATTTGTGGCAACTGTTGCAGACAGGAGATATCAATGAAGATGTGATTTTGCAGGAGGGAGATACCATTGTCATTCCGAAAGCTAAAGAGCTTACCCCAAATGAAGCAGAAGTCCTCGCATCGGCTAGCTTTGCTCCAGATACCATTCAGGTTAACGTAATTGGAGCAGTCGAGACCCCAGGTATCGTAGAAGTGCCCCCAAATACACCATTGAACCAAGCGCTATTGGCAGCGGGAGGGTTTAACTCACGTGCCAGTAAGAGTTTTGTAGAGTTAGTTCGCCTTAATCCTAATGGTACGGTTTCCAAAAGGAAGATCCGAGTTAAATTTTCTCAGGATATTAATGAAGAAAATAATCCAATTCTGCGCAACAATGATGTGGTTATGGTGAATACTTCAACTCTTGCTAAGGTGGGAGATACGCTGAGTGAATTTGTGGTTCCCTTAGGAGGGATTGCTCTATTTATAGGGTTGTTTACCGGCGACACCGCTAACAATAATTGACAGAGAAAAGGTGGTTTGAACACCCGTAGTTTTGAAAGGAAATATCCTACTATCAAGCCTCTGTATAGACTAAACTACGCAGCTGCTGCGCAGATATTCCCAGCTACGCAGCTCATCTATGGGGTAAATCCAAAATCTAAAATTAAATAACCTAGGACAGCAGTAGAACATGAGTTACAATTGGATGATCGCGATCACTTTGAGTTAACTAAGCAAAAATTTTAGAATAGTAGAGGAAACGCCATGGAAAATACACGTTCTGATCAATTTGTCGCGCTAAAAAATAATGACAATGGTCATCAGGTATACTCAGGACCCATAGTCCATCAGACTGGTGTGGGTGAAGATGAGGAAAAGATCGATCTGCGTCAGCTTTGGACTGTAATAAAACGCCGTATGCCTTTCTTTTTGGCAGTAGCGATCGGTGTCACTGTTGCTGCCGGTTTTTGGAGTTTCAATCAGAAGCCAAGGTATCAAAGCAAGTTTCTCCTTCTAGTCGGGTCACCGATCAGGGAGCGAGGGTCGGCTCTAGATAAACAAAGTGGACTTATAGGGAAAGGGATTTCTGATATAGATTATGAAACGCAAATTGAAGTTTTACTCAGTCCCAGCGTGATGAATCCGATTATTAAGAACAAGCTTTCTCTTAAGTATCCTGAAATTAATTACTATGATCTAGTTTTCGGAGCACTGAGAATTAGGCAACTGAGAAAAACCAAAATTTTAGAAGTATCCTATCAAGATGAAGACCCGGAAAAGGTTCAGTTTGTGTTAGAGACTTTGGCTGAGACTTATCTTAACTATAGGGCAAAAGAGCGGCTGAATGAAATCGACCAGGGAATCAAGTTCGTGCAAGAAAGGTTACCTGATTTGCGCAATGAAGTAAATACACTTCAACAAAAACTGCAAAACTTTCGGCAACAGTATAATTTTTTCGATCCAGAACAAACAGCGGGGGACTTGTCAGCGCGACTGGTAACTCTTGACGAATTGTACTTGGAAGCTCAGGTAGAACTGAAGGAGGCTAACTCCCTTTATGTTCTGCTACAAAAACAGTTAGGAATAGAACCTAATCAGGCACTTGCCGGGAGCTATCTTACTGAATCCCCTCGCTATCAAAATTTACTTGACATGCTCCAGGAAGTAGAACTTGAGCTAGTGGAAAAATCAGCTATTTTTCTAGATGAAAGTCCTACCATTCAGGCGCTTAAAGACCGACGAGAAAGTTTGCTCCCTTTGTTGCGTCAGGAAGCACAAATAGTACTGGGAAAAAACTTTTCTGGGAGTGCGATCAATTCCCCAGCCCTCACTTCCCCTAGTGAGCTTCGCTTGGAACTCAATCAACAATATATTGAGACTGCTAACCAAATTCAAATTTTGCAGCTCCGGCAGTCGTCATTGCTGCAAGCAATAAATAGCTTAAAACAGCAAATAAAGCAATTGCCTGTGGTTGCCCGTGAGTACACAAATTTACTGCTAGAAATAGAGGTGGCGACAGAGGGCTTGAATCGCTTTTTGGCTGCTGAGCAAGATCTCCAGCTTGAGGGAGCTAAGAAAGTTACGAATTGGAAGATAATCTCCAAGGCTGAAAAACCTGAAAGTCCCTTCTTTCCCAATCCTCCGCGCCATTTGAGCTTGGGGATGATTGCAGGTTTATTTTTGGGGTTGGGAGCGGCATTATTGGCAGAGCAACTCGATCCGACGTTCCACTCTTCTACAGAACTCAAAGAGAGCGTCCAACTACCAATTCTCGCTCGCATTCCCTTCCAAAAAGACCTCAAGTCAGTGGAGGAAGTACAAAAAGTGGGTTTACCCCAGCTACAAGTTGGCGATCGCAATATTACTATAGAAGCTTCTGATTCTAACGATGGCAAGCCCCAAAGGTACACTGCCTTTCCATTCTTAGAAGCATTTCGCTATCTGAATACGAATATACGGTTGCTTGGTTCTCAAAGCCGAACCAACTCTATAGTAATTACCTCATCTGCACCGGCAGAAGGCAAGTCTACTGTTTCTGTAAACTTGGCTAAGGCAGCGGCGGATATGGGACAGCAGGTACTGTTAGTAGACGCAGACTTGCGACGACCTCAAGTTCATTGCCGGCTCGGTTTGGAAAATAACCATGGACTTAGTAACGTCATTATTGATGAGAATCTGGATTTAGAAGAAGTAATCCAACGATTGCCTCAAAAAGATAATCTTTCCGTGTTGACTGCTGGACATAGCAAAGCAGATCCAACTATGCTTCTTTCTTCTGGGAGAATGCAACAGCTCATGAAACAGTTGCAAACTAAAGCCTTGTTTGACCTGGTAATTTATGATCTGCCTCCAATACTTGGTTTTGCTGATGCTACGATTTTGGCCCCAGCTACAGATGGAGTAATCTTGGTAGTTAAAATGGGTAAAACAGAACGCTCTGCAGTGAAGCAAAGCATCGAGCAATTAAAAATCTCTCAAGTGTCTGTTTTAGGAGTGGTAGCGAACAGTGTTAGCAATCATGCCCACGGCTCATCTCATTACTATTACAGCTATTATACTCGCGATAGATAGGCGACTCAACTAAAATTGAAAGTTATTCCGCCTCCAGTCAATCCTCCGAATACTTATTGCTCTAATCTTCGTTGTGAATACTCCGATTCTTTCGTCTACCTTCCTACTGACCTTATTATTGATGGTGGGTCTGTTTTTCTTTATCCGTGCCTCTGTTAAAGATCGAACCCAACAGGTAAAACTGATTTCCTCTGAACTAGAAGAATCCCTTCTGAGTCAGTTGCAGAAATATTTTGACCAGCGAGCTTACAAAGTCGCTGCTGTTGATGCTGCTCAAAATCAGGTCACTTTCCAAGGCTTTGTCCGCCCTAGTTGGTTTCTCGCCATTTTCTTAACCTTATTGGCAGCCTCTGGCTTGCTTTGTTTGGCACTCGTTTTGTCGTTGCTGTACCCATCCCTAGCCAATCTTTTTCTGACACTCACTCTGTTAGCACCAGCAGCAGGGGTTTTTTATTGGAAGAAAGCAGGGCGTCTAGAACAGGTTTTGTTAAAAGTGGAAGCGCTTACTGAGCCAGGAATTGGGGCACAAAGTCTGATCACTGTCACCGCCCATCGAGATGAACTGATTCAACTCCAACAAGCATTGCCTTTCAAGCTGGTAACTGATACCAAATCTAGTTAACTCCCCCTTTTTTGAAGGAAGCAGGGAACTTCGGATCAGGGAACTTCGGATCAGGAAACGGGGAATGGGGAGGGGGGAGCAGGGGAAGAAAAATACAAAAAATTGATAAAGGGAGTTTTAGACCCGGATTCAGTATGATAAGTGATAACTGATAATTGATAGCTGAATAACCCCACCCAACCATTCTTGGTTTGAGTGGGGTTGCTTAGTCGCCTGAGCCTTTAGCGGCTAGCAACAGCAGCTAAATTAATCTTACTCTTAGGACCGAAGGAGCGCAGACTGGGAAAGAGAAAATGATTTTCTTCAACGTACTGGGCTCCGAATAATCCTTTCTCTGCCCAGAAGTATCTATCTGTCGTATGCTCGTTCCGTTTCACAACCAACAAAGCCGGAGGTGTAATCCCTAGCGATTTAATGTGTTTCCGTGCAGCTGTTACTGGTTTATCTTCACCAGTTTCAATATTATACTGGGGTACTAATTCCAGAATTTTGCGTCCTTCTTGGCGGCGGCGACTTTTGCGCTTGCGTTTTCTTGCCAACCCAGTTACCTCCTATTTCAGCTGATAGCTGTAATAATAGTTACAAAAGCCTTGCTAATTATATCGAGTTGAGAAAAAAAAATCAACTCCCTGAAGAGATTGATATAAGTTGTTCAATTCCCCGAAGCGCAAGCTATTAGATGTTTTGGAGGTGGTGGAGAGCCGAAAATATTTGATAAGAAAAACATTAATTTGTAACAAAATCTTTACACAATGCTGATAATTGGCTGCCATTCGCCCAAGATCATTATCACATGTCTCATCCCGACCACATCTTTATTTCTCCCAGTTCAGAATTTGTTGCCCTCTGTCAATCTCAGATGGCTTTGTTGACTCAAGGGCTGGGTGCCGCCTGGAGTGCTGTGTATTTAACTGAAGGATTGGTGGAGAATGCCCAGGCAAAACTGATTCCTGTGGCAGTATATCCTCAGACAGATAAAATCTGGCAAGAGGATAATCGTTGTGCGGTGCTACCGGAGGTTTCGGACAGGGTGGACTCAACACCTCCCTTACTTTCAGCCGCACTGCCTGAGGAAATAAAGGGGTCAATCAATGAAGCCCAGATAGATTCCCCGACTTCAAAGTGGGAAGAGCAATCTCTAATGCAGCGACGTCAAATCGTTTTGCCTTTGATTTATGAAGATGTAGTCATGGGCTTACTGGTGACAAGGCGTGAAGATCGAGAATGGAATCAGGAAGAATTTGCTCAGATTGAGAAAATTGCTAGAACTTTAGCGATCGCCCGCCTTCTAGATCAACGACAAGGTTGGTATCAGCAGCAGTTAAGTGAGCAACAAAATATCCAGAGAATAGAGCGCGACAGGCTCGATGACCTCCTACACCAGTTGCGCAATCCTTTAACGGCATTGCGAACCTTTAGCAAGCTGCTGCTCAAGCGTCTACTGCCAGAAGACCGCAATCAATCCGTTGCCAAGGGGATTTTACAAGAAAGCGATCGCTTGCAGGAATTACTACAAGAATTCGAGGACGATCTGGATCTGATGGAAAAAGATCCCCCTCCCCTGACGCTGAGTTTAGCCCCCGTTTCCTTGCATGAGGCTTCCCCAGTCTCTACACACACCTTTCTCCTCCCCGGCAATTCCCTAAGTTTGGAACCTGTGGCAGTCAGAGAAGTTTTAGAACCCCTGTTAGTTTCTGCAGAGGCGATCGCCCAAGAACGAGAGATTGATTTAAGCGCGGACATTCCCCCAAATTTGCCCCCCACTCAAGCCAATGCTAAGGCACTGCGGGAGGTCTTGAACAATTTAATCGACAATGCCTTGAAATACACTCCCGCCCGAGGACAGGTTGACATCCGAGTAGGGATGGAACAATCCACATCAACCGGGCTCTTGCAAGGAATTGCTATTCGCGACACCGGTTATGGCATTCCTCCCGAAGATCAGGAGCATATTTTTGAGCGCCATTACCGGGGAGTGCAGGCACAAGGGGACATTTCCGGTAGTGGTTTAGGGCTAGCGATCGCCAAAGAACTGGTGGAGCAAATGCACGGCAAAATCGAACTAATTAGCCCAAATGAATCCACCCAGGCTACTCCTAAGTTCGCTTCTCTATCAGGAACAACCTTTATTATCTGGCTACCCGTTGCAGCAGACACATTTACATCTACTAAACGACAAATTAATCCCTAAGCCTGCTGACTAATACCCTCCCGATAAAGCTTTTGAATCGCTTTGAGAAGTTTGTCAAAGACTGATTTAGGGGATTCACTCGCCGGATCGAGAAACTGTAATCGCGTTAGGAGTTTCGCTTCTTGGGTATCAACATCACCATCGCTGTAAATCAAAGCACTGATTGCTTCGAGCAAGCGTTGATAATCCTGTTCACTGTGGTTATCACCCAAATAGTCTTCCAGCCAGTTATAACACTCCGCTGCCTGTACTGACTTGATTTCAGACAACAACGATTTAATTTCTGGATCGTCGGCGACGCCATTTTCTATTGCCCTTTGGTGTAAATATTCTCGTTCCTCAGGTTGAATGATGCCGTCTATCCAGGCAGCACCGATGAGAATTTTCAGCAATTGTTTGATTTTTGTGTTTTTTTCCATTTTTAAAATCCTTTTTTTAACTTCACCATGAAGAAACCATCCATCTGATGCTGGTGGGGCCAGACTTTAATCGAGCCTGGGGACTTCCCGAAGACGGCGGCTGGGGAATTGGGCGGTGGCAGCTGAATTTGCCAATCTGGGTGACAATCGAGAAAGGCTTGAACCACTCTTTCATTTTCTAACCGATTTAGAGTACAGGTGGCATAAACTAATGTACCTCCAGGCTTGACCCAAGTTGCTGCCCGATCTAAAAGTTCTCCTTGCAACACCGAAAGTTCCTTTACCTTTTCTGGTGTTTGTCGCCAGCGAATGTCGGGGCGTCTGTGAAGGGTGCCGAGTCCAGAACAGGGAGCGTCGATTAGTACGCGATCGGCTGTCTGGGTAAATTGAGAGAAGCTGCGGCTGTCCCCCGGGCAAATTGAAATTGATTTTAGTTGCAAGCGCTGGGCGTTTTCTTTCAGTTTACCAAGGCGTTTGGCCGCGCGATCGCAAGCCCAAATTGTCCCCCGATCTTCCATAATTTCGGCTATGTGGGTGGTCTTTCCTCCCGGTGCAGCACAGGCATCAATGGCCACTTCACCGGGTTGGGGATTGAGGAGATGGGTAACAAGCTGAGCGCTACTGTCTTGAGGGGTCCACCAACCTTCACTGAAACCGGGTAAATTTTGAATTGAACCAGTACCACCAGTCAATCTCAATGCTTGAGGTAAGTAGGGAACCCGAGAAACAGCTACACCAGCAGCTGCTAATACCGATTCTACCTCATCGATGGTTGTTCTGAGGGGATTCACCCGCAGGTCAATGGTGGGCGGTTGATTAAACCAGGCACAAAGTTGCTCAGTTTCGACTAATCCTAACTCTTCTAGCCAGATTTCTATTATCCAGTCGGGAAAGCTATATAAGACCCCCAAGCGTTTTACGGTGTCTTTTGGCAACTCTAAGGGATCGGGGTTCTTGGCTGCTAAACGCCCATATTGCCGTAATAAACCATTAACAACCCCAGATAGTCTTTTTAACCCATTTTCTTTTGCCAGTTCAACGCTGGTATTGACAGCGGCTGAGTCGGGAATCTGGCTAAGATAGCGCAACTGGTATAAACCTATATGGAGAATAATTCGCAAGGAAGGGGGTTGCTGATGGGCTTTTTTTTTGCCCAATTGGTCAATCAGAGTGTCGAGCGATCGCTGTCTGCGTACTATTCCATAAACTAATTCTGTCACCAGACCTCGATCAGCACTAGATAGGGGCACATCATGCTGTGCCCCTCTAGGCAACACCCGATCAAGGGCGATATCAGTATAAGCCCCCCGTTGGTAGACATCCCGAAGAGCGATAAAAGCTAATTGACGCGGATCTTCCATGGATTTCAGTGCGAGCGCGAGCCTTTTGAAGGAGTAAATGCGATCGCAGAAGGGAAATATACTATAGCAATCGTAAACAAGAAGTATAAAAAAATAGGGTATTCTACAGAATACCCCCCACATTCTCAACGAGGATTTACCTACAATTATCTAATATGCAGCTTATTATCCTAGCTCAATGAGACGTGGCTGCGATCGTAGGTTTTCCGGTAACTGGGGTAAGGCTTGCCTTGAATTTTGCTCCAGTATTCACTATCAACTTCCACACCAATTTCAGCTCCGACACGACCTAGCATTGATTGCTGACGATTCTTAATCATTTGATGGTGACGCATCATCAAAGCGCGAGCTTGTTGTTGAGTAGACATTTGGACTTCCTCCGAATTGCTAATTGAGTGTCAACTTTCTCAATCACCCTTCCCTTACCATATATATCACAGAATTCTGTATTTAATTTTACAAAATACCGAAAATATAAAAAACTTAACATAATAAATTCTTCCCCTGCTCCCCATTCCCCGTTCTCCGTTCCCCATTCCCCGTTCTCCGTTCCCCGTTCCCCGTTCCCTGTTCCCTGTTCCCTATTCCCTACTTTTGCCTTTTGCCTTTTGCCTTTTGCCTTTGAGCGCTCTGCGGAGCAGCGACGTAGTCTAGCGAGTCCCCGTTCCCTGTTCCCTTACGATTCTTATTTATTAGACATTCGCTGCTGGAGAGTTTTCTGGTAGCGCATTTTGAAGATAATGCCAAGATTCACCTGCTTCATCAGCCAGTACAAACTCGACAACACAACAAAAGTAATCACCACCACCAGAATCGGCCATTTTTGGACCAGATCGTTGACTATCGTCGAAGCCAGAGCATCCGGTTGAGTAACAAAATCCCAGCTATTGAAGCGTTTAAATCGTCCTAAATAGATGCCAACCCCACACAGAGCATGGATAATTAATTCCACTTCAAGAATATATTTTTTCTGCCCTTGCTGATGCCAATAATAACCCAGGTTCATTACAGAGAGCACATAGGCTTCAAACCCCGCCAGGATAAACAGTAGATATTGGGGAATTAGCACCAAGCTCACAATCCATGCAGAGTAACCCTGACGGATCAAATCAATCAGGTGAATCGTGTCAGTTAAAACATAGGGAGCGTTGGGCAAAAAAGCTAGAAAAACGAGAAATCCTGCCCACCATAAAATAGAGCGAGAACGGGATTTGCGGAAAAGCCAAACACTCAGAGCTAATGGCACAAATGCTAAAAATAGATTCCAAGCCATAAAGCCATTACTATGACTTAAGGCCTGCCATGCAGTAGTCATCCAAGCAATCAGTTGGGCTTTCATGAATCGTTTCTTCCTCGAATTGGCTGGTAAAAGTTACCAATTCCAATTACCCATTACTAGAGCGCCAGGACAGTCATCAAAATTCCTTGTAGGGGCGAAGCATTTGGGGGACAAGTGAAAGCTGAAACCCTTGTTTTTATGTCCAAATGCAACGCCGGAGTATTATGGAGAGAGTATTTAATGGGCCGGCGCTCTAGAGGGTATTTATAAAATAAATCTTAACACAGCTAAAGTGCTTGGTTTTGCTGGTTTACAGCGGATAGTTAGTTAGCAGGTTAGCAAGATGAAGTTATCGCCGCCTAACCCACCCTACCTGTAGCAACCCAAAAACAAGAAGCCCCCGACCCGATAACAAGCCGATTTTCGACCCACATTAAGGCTCTTGCTCACTTTTGGCGATCAGCGATCGCCAGCGCCGAGTTGTTACTAAAATTAAATAGAATTAATAAAAATTAACTGGCAGCCGGGCAAACGCATCTAATTTTGCTTGATAAATTTTTATGTCATTACTCCTCTCTTGTTATTTTGGCTAAGCGTGATGGTTCGCCAGGGGTGGTGGTGGCTGTTCGATGCGATCACCTTCGCACACACCCGGCGTAACCGCTCTCAATATCGGCGTAACAAAATAGGGCTGTATTGTTGCTCTCATTTACCTCAGACTATTGATAATGAGGGTGATCGCCGCGATCGCCTCTGTCATTTCGCCACTCACTTGTGAAATCCTGTACTTAGAAGCCTTGTGCCAAAAACTCCAGTTCCCAAGATGGACGAGGTTTAAAACAGGGCGATCGCTCCAGCGATCGCCCCAAACAAAATATAATGTCAAAAAGCCGTCGAAGCTCGCCTCTGCTAATCTTGTTGGCGAATTAGGAAAACCTTGGGTTTTGGGATTATTATCTTTTGCTGAAGACAAATCATTGCGCGGACAGGAAGTATCCTTTATGGAAACAAAAATTATCTGGCAACAAAATAGCAGCTACCCCGATAATGCTGATAACTTTGCTACCATCAGTCAGTGGTGGGAAAATCTCAACGGTCAAGAAATTGCTTTTGCACAGCGACTGATTCCCACAAGTGGCAACCTGGATGAAATTGACTGGGAATCCCAGCGATTTGATGAGAAATTTGCCCTGCAAATGCCCCAAATTCGAGGTATTACCCTTTATTGGCAGAAACCTGACTCTGAGGAGGAACGCAACATCACAGCGGACAAACTAGAACTTGACACTGCACGCCAACAACTTTATATCTATCCCCAATCTCAACCACAACTGGTTATTCGTGTAGGTATACCAGAAATCATTTATCAGACTATTGAGTTAAAGGATCCTCAGATAGCAGGCACTTCTGTTGGGGAAAATTGCATTCTCTTATTGCGAGATCGCCAACAGCAGCTAGAGGTGAAACTCACTCTCAGTCGGAAAAGCCTTGGTCAACTTCTTGAAAATCTGCCAGGATGATCTGTACTTTAGTTAAAAATCCTCACCTACAAAAGAATCTATCCCTTACCCATAAGTCTTGAAACCCTTGTGGAGAGGGGGAGAGGGGGAGAGGGGGAGACTCGGTCGAGAGGGTGATGTAGAGTAAATTTCCCCAAAGATAGGGGTTCGGTGGAATAAATTCGG
>JBFRWF010000202.1:0-31569 GCA_051439465.1 Xenococcaceae cyanobacterium
CCCGAATTTATTCCACCGAACCCCTATCTTTGGGTAAATTTACTCTACATCACCCTCTCTCCCCCTCTCCCCCTCTCCCCCTCTCCCCCTCTCCACAAGGGTTTCAAGACTTATGGGTAAGGGATAGATTGTTCAATGGGTGAGGCTGAGGGAAATTTGGCCTTCTAACTTGACAATGTTAGATTTGATTAAGGGGCGAGATCGCAGCAGATGGCGGGCGTTAATTTAACATTATCAAGTTATAGCCTATTTTTTCCCATCCAACTCGGGTTTCACAGAAGCAGCAGCAGAATTGTTAGCAGTCCAATGCCCCCAAAAATACCGCCCAGCAGCTCCCACTTCACTTTTTTTGTGGGTATTGCTTCTGACTTGCCTAGTACAGAGGAGTTTGAATGGGATTCCGGTGCTTTGGAGTCTAAAAAGGCTGGTGCTGCTGTTTCATCAACAGCTTCAGCAGAATAGTCAGCACCTTCTAATATCAGAGTGCTCTCAAAGGAAGTTTCCAGCAGTTCAACTTTTAACCCCGATTCTTCCGATTCTGCTACTGGTGCTTCTACAGGTGCTTCTTCTAACTCAACTGCTGCTGTTACTGTTTCTGATGACTCAACTGTGGGTGTTGCTCTCTCTAATTCAACTGCTTCCGGAGAATAATCAGCTCCTTCTAACATAAGAGTGGTAATGACACCATAAGCATCAACCCAGGCTTGTTTAACTTCTGTTGTCCAATCTGAACCTAAGTATTGTTCAAAGGTGGTTAAGAGAGCATTACCAACCAAGGGGTAATGTTCTGGTAAAGCGCCATACTTCACATGACGCGCTCCCAAACCTTTGAGTATTGTTTCAAAAAACTCCGGCTTACGCAGATTTTTGACTACCAGCACCAAGGAACTAATCAATTTTTTCTCTTGCTCTGCCATATTGGTGTTGGCAAAGAGAGGCTTGGCTTCCGGGTAAGCGCTAAAGAGGTTGCTGTAGAAACTCGAAGAAAATTCAGTAGCACGAGGTTTGATTTTCTCCAAGGAAGTTTCCAGTAGTTCAGCTTGTAATCCAGATTCGGAGGATAGTTTTACTGTTTCTGATGACTTTACTCTGGTTGTTGCTCTGGCTGATTCAACTGCTTTATGAGAATAATTAGCACCTTCAAGCATCAGATTAGCGATAGTATTATAAGCATCAGCCCAGGCTTGTTTTACCTCAGTTGTCCAATATTGCTCTAGGTACTCTTCAAAAGTCTGGAGGAGCACCTCGCCGATAATGGAGTAGTGTTCCGGCAAAGCACCATACCTGACGTGTCTGGCTCCCAGTTCTTTGAGCGCGTTCTTCAAGGTATCTGGACTGCGCAGATTGTCCACTACCAGCACCAAAGAAATCATCAACTGCTTCTTTTGCTCCGCCATGTTGGTGTTGGCAAACATGGGCTGAGCTTCGGGACAAGCCGTAAATAAGTTGTTGTAGAAGCTGGCGGCAAATTCATCAGCGCGAGGTCTGATTTTATTGAAACTTTGTTCCAGGAGTTCAACTTTTAAGCCAGATTTCTCTGATTCTACTACTGGTGTTGCTGTTTCTAGTTGCATCATTTTAGGAGAATAGTCAGCACTTTTTAACATCAAATGCTGTTCATATATATTGTTTATATATAAGGGCTATCGCTAGATAATTTAGTAGCTTAAATTACAAAAAAAATGAAATTATAATGAATCATCTCAAGATATCTTGACAATCGAGACTGGAATTTCAGGGAGGATTAAACTCTACCCACCGCTTTCCAAACCGCTACACAATCAGATTAGGGGACAAGGCAACAGGCAACAGTTAAGCTCTAATCCCCTCTCTCCCCTGTTCCCCTGCTCCCCTGCTCCCCTGCTCTCCTCTCTCTTGCCCCAACTGGGTTTTGAGACTGGTAGCCCAATTTTTTTATCCGTTCGGAACAAACTGTGGTAGGCTTTCGTCTAAAGGTGAAAATTTCGATTCAAGGTACTGTATGTATAAAAGAATTTCCGCTGTGCTTCTCGGTATAGTGTTAGCAGGCTTTCCTTTACCAAGCCTGGCAGAAGGGGTAGTAGACCGACTTAGGACAAGCAACAACCCAGAGTTGAGAGTAGTAACTAGACTCGATTCAACCCCGATGGCTTACAAAAATGGGGATGAAAGAGTTGGTTATGCTATGGATCTAGTTAAACTGGCAATCAGGGAAGAAATCCAGAAAAAACTTAACAGAACAATCAAAATAGAAACAATTGATGCCAATACAGTTGATGAGGCTTTAAGTTTAGTTCAGAACGGAACTGCTGATATTGAATGTGGTTCTACTAGCATTACCGAGGAGAGAGAGAAATTAATTAATTTCTCCACACCTTTTTTTGTCACTGGTACTCAATTAATGCTCCGAGCAGATGACCTACCTAGAATCAATCCACATAGTTCTTTGACCGGAAAAACGATAGGGGTGATAAGAAATACTACTAATGAAAAAGTTGTTATGGAAAAATATCCGGAAGCGAAGCTTAAATATGTAAGAAATAGAAATGAAGGTCTTGAGCTGTTAAGAAATAAAGAAATAGATGCTTTTGCCAGTGATGGGATTCTTTTGAAAGGAATGTTTAAAAACCCAGACGTCAATTTAAACAATTACAGAGTTATGCCCGATCAGCCATTTTTCTTTTTTGAGGAAACTTTACCTCTTGAAAAACAAATCCTAAGCGTTGAAGCTTATGGTTGTATGGTTAAGAAAGATGATCCAGAATGGTTAGAGGTGGTAAACCAAGCTATTCATTCTTTCAGAGAGAAAACTTTAAATCAGACTCATTCATCTTATAATCGATGGGTATTTAGCCAAGGAAACGGAGTTTTATATCCACTGCCTTTTTTAAAGGAAGGTTTCCGCATATGGGAAATACGGGAAAATTTATCTGATAATTTGACCGTGAATTCTGAAAAAAATTGAATCTGGTTTACTGACCAATTATTCATTAATCAGTAGTCCCTAGTCTTTGGACTAGGGACTACTGATTATGTACTAAGGACTAAGGAATAATATCATGTTCGATAAATTAGTTATAAAAAAGTAGGTTGGGTTGAACGAGAGTGAAACCCAACATAAGTGATATGGGTGTTGGGTTAGGCTTCGCCGCTCTTCGAGTAGGCTTCGCCGCTCTTCGAGAACGTTGCCTCAACCCAACCTACATAAATGTCTTTTTTTTTATAAGTGATTATCCGAACTTGATATAACCCGATTAATTGGCATGGTTCAATATGGTTCGTGGCAAGGTAACACATAGGGGTGTTAGTCTGGGGAACTTTTAGAACCTCCCGTCTCCTCGTCTCCCCGTCTCCCCGTCTCTATTGTTATTCTGTTTTGAACCATACCGATTAATTTGATTATTAGGGGCTGTCCACCAAGCCAAGGCGTAAGACTGAGACTCCTTATTCACCTGCCGACTATATTGCACGCGAATTTTATAACTTCCAGTAGTGGGTATTGGGCAAAAAATATGCTCCACACTATCAACTGTACTCACTGAGGCACAGACACTCCTGATAGTGTTATTTTCATCAACTGGCATTAGATAAATGTCGAGGTTGTTTAAGCCGCGATCGCTGAAACTCTCCCCTATATCATACTGCTCATTATTATTGAGATCATTTAGCTCAACTAGACGATCCCATGCCAAGGTGATTGAGGCAAAACTCCCTTGTTGTAAAGGCTGCTCCAATACATAATCCTGATAGGAGTTGGCTTGCACCGTTCGATAATCCCAACCTGTGCTCGGAACTAAAGTTTCGGGACTCCACTGACGGGCGCTAAATTGTTGGTAGGCGCGGAAAACATTGAGATGTCCCGTTCCCATCTGTATATCTAGGGGAATTCTCCAGTCTCTATAGGCATCAGAATCGAGCCAAGTGCGATTCTTTTTACTGAGAGTAGTGCGGTTCATGCCTAACAGTAGACCATCGCCACTGTCTTGAATTTTATCCCCTGAGTTAAGTAATACTGCCTTCATCACCTCGTGGCGCCGGGAGTCTAAACTCCAGTTTAGTTGGGACTGCTTTAGCTGGCGATCGCCAAATTCCTGCAACAGAGCCACTGATGCCGTAATATGAGGCGCGGCAAAACTCGTTCCACTCACCTGAATCACCTTGCCATCCAGATCGCGTACCGAAATTTTGCTTCCCGGAGCAACCAAACTAATGGCACGCCTTGTTCCAAAATTGATTTCCCGCTTAATCAGGCGTCTGCCAATCCCCACAGGTAAAGCACTTAAATTGGCAAAATCTATCTTAGTGAACTTGCCTTGCCGCTTGGTTGTGTAGGCGGTGGTGACACCATTAAAATGATCGGTGGGAATGGGGATCCCACCACTGCCCTGATTCCCAGCAATAACATAGAGAACATCGTGAACCCTTGCTGACCAATCAATACATTGGGTTAGTAGAGCATTACCATCAAGCCTCGCATTGTCTCTGGGATCATGCTGTAGAGATTCACCAAAACTAAAATTAATCGCCCGGACATCTCCCCCATTTTGCTGTGCTACGTGCTGGCTCGACAGACACTCCTCCGCTTGTCCGCCCCTTTTGAGGGAACCTACTGCTGAGGAATAGAGCCTTGCTCCTGGTGCGACACCTCGCAGACGTTTATCCCTACTAACCATGACTGTTGCCACCATAGCGGCGTGGTTATCAACATGGGTATTAGAAGTGGCTGGGGTATTGCGATAAAATAATCCTGCCAGAGCGAACCCCGGATTCCAGGAAACTGCCTTATCAAAACCAAATTTCCCTGGTCTGCCAATTTCTACTTGACCAATAGCAATCTTACGGCCAATCAAGTTATAGGGAGCCTCGTGCAATCGACGGGCATTAACGCCCTTTTCTCCCACGGAATTGTCTAGAGCCAGGGCTGGCGTAATTAATCCTGAAGCCGCCAAACTCCAAGCCAGCCATGCCAATTTTTTATCCATCTGTTCTTAAGCTAATGACCTTTTTCTCAACATATTCTGCCAAGGAGTCTTGCCATAGTTCGCTGTTTGGGGTTTTTAACGGTATAATTCTTGGCATCTATTTTATATGCAAAGAATTGTGCCGTCAAGTCTTTTTAGGCCCATTTTCTCAACTGGTCGCGCCCAGGAGTATCCCACTATATCGTTGTCAAGCTTGCATTGCCTTATTGCAGTTGATGGTAGTGATTTCCGTACTAATCCAGAAAAAGACTTGCGCAAAAGGCACCTGCTGCGCTAAAAATATATATGAGTATTTCCCTGTCGCTTAAAACTCTAGACATTGGTAAAGCATAAGAGTTAGAAAGCACCGCTCGCAGAGCATTTGTAAAATTTACTGATTTCAAGCAAGTTGACTATATGACTAAACAAGTCGCTCACCCTATGGTGAAGTTGCAGCGCAAGGTGTCTTCTCTTTTAGAGTCGAAAGTTCTCAAACCAAGTGATAGCATTTGGAAAATTGCCTTGCTCTATGGAGACGAATGGACATATTGGAAAAAAGAACTACTGGAATTTGGCTTTACTATGCAAGATCCGGTTAATGAATTGCTGATGGTAGAAGCCTGGGATGAAGATTGATATAAGCGATCAGCTATAACTGACTACTGACTAAGGCAAGCCGCCAAAGCTTGAGATAATTCTTGGGCACATTGGTAGCGATCGCCCAATTTAGGTTCGCAGGCTTTCTCAATCACTTTGCTCAACTGGGAGGTAATATTAGGAATGTTTCTGACATCAAACTTATATTCAGCACCCTGGCGACGATAGTATTTGAAGGGTGCTTCCCCCGCGAGCAAAAAAATCAGCGTTGAACCAATAGCATAAATATCTGACTGAGGACAAGGTTGACCCCGGTCTTGTTCCGGGGCACTGTATCCTTCAGCACCAATGCGCGTTCCTGGAGGCGTGCCAATCTCTTTCACTGCGCCAAAGTCCAGCAGTACCACATGATTATCTAGATTGCGAATTATCAAGTTAGCGGGTTTAACATCGCGGTGAACCAGCGGTGGGTCTAATGAGTGGAGATAGTGGAGAATGTCGCAACTCTGAATCATCCACTCAATCGCCTGTTGTGGGATGACCGGTCCTTTTTTATAGATCCGTTGCTCCAAATTCTGACCGTGGACTAGCCCCATTGCCAGGTATTTTTTGTCATTTTCCAGAAAAAAGTCATAGTATTTGGGAATTCCTGGATGGTTGAGTGATTTCAGAATGCGAGCTTCTCGTTCAAAGAGTTCTCTGGCTTTGGCAATCTGTACCATGTCCGCATTCATTTCCTTGAGAACTAGCAGTCGGGGAACTCCCGCAGTTGTCCCGGTTTTATCCCAGGCAAGATAGGTAGTACCCATTCCTCCCTGTCCCAGTGTCCGCAGAATCTGGTAGTGACGGATGAACTCCTCTTTTTCCACTAAGGGTTGACCGCAGTGAATGCAGAATAAATTATTCGGCGGGTTGTCAGGGTGAGTGCAAGTTCCGGGTAGTGTATTTTGGGAATGAGAATTGCTCTGTTCTGTAGCAGGGTCGGATTGAAGTTGGAATTTGAGCAGGGGACCTTCTTTGGCTAGCTGAATCAGGGCATTATCTGTAACTAACCCTTGGGAAACCAGCCTGCCATTGACAAAGGTGCCGTTTGTTCCCCTACTGAGAATTTGCCAGTCTTCTTTAGAATTATCAACTTTCCGCAGTTCTAGATGGTGTCGCGAGACTTCGAGAGACTGATCGAGAACGATATCGTTATCTCGACGGCGACCAATGCGAATCACTGATTGGTTGCGGAAGTTCCACTGTTGCAGGGGCGTATGGGTCTGGGGATTTAGGAGGATCAGAGTTACCATGAGAGATTGAGGATTGGTGATTAGAGATTGGTGTCCGACGCGCAGAAATCTTTGATGCGCGAGCATCGCAGGAATTGGTGATTAGGGATCCGACGCGCAGAAATCTTTGATGCGCGAACATCGCAGTGATTACGGATTAGGTTTTCCCAGTCCCCAGTCACCTTCTCACCAGTCACCTTCTCACCAATCACCAGTCCCCAGTACCTTTAAAACAAAGGCTTTTGCTCCAAATTCGGTCGTACTTTTACTCTAACGATTAGGCCAGTGATGTTATCGTGACCATTATGCTCATTGGCAAAATCAATCAGTTTTAGTAGTCCATGCTCTAAATTTGCACTGGAGCTGATTAACGGCGTAAGGTAAGTTTCCCAGTGAGTTTCGATCAGGTCGTTATCCGAGAGACCATCGGAACACAGAAGCAGCAGGGTATCTTCTTGGAGTTCCAGAAACTGGATATCAGGTTGGACAAAATTATTGTCGCGAGGTCCTAAGGCTTGAGTGAGCTGGTAGGCATCATGACGGGAATAAGCGACTTTTGGTTCAACGCCCCGTAGAATTTCCTGTTGACCCACCTCATGATCTGTGGTTAATTGTTCTAAGCCCCATTTACGGTTGATACGGTAGATGCGACTGTCGCCAACGTGGGCGATCGCCACTTTGATCCCTTGTACCAAAGCCATGACCAGTGTAGTACCCATCCGCCCAATGCCAGAGCGGGCGCTTTGTTGATTCTCGTTGTAAATCGTTTCGTTGGCAAGTAATACCCCTTCCCTGATGGTTTCTTTGTCTGGTAACTCGTCTTTCCAATGGGTTTGGAAGTAGCTTTGCAGCGTCTGGACTGCCATAGCGCTGGCGACTTCCCCAGCATCGTGTCCCCCCATCCCGTCACAGACAATGTAGAAACCGCGAGCCTGTACTTTTTGTCCTTGGTTATTCTCTTGCTTCTTTATTTGTGTGTCGATCCCAAAGTAATCTTCATTGTGATCGCGTTGACGACCAATATCTGTGCCACCAGCATCAGTGAGACTGAGCAGTTGCATTGGCAGCACCACCGTTGGCATATCATCGCTTTCGCTATTGTCAATCACCTCTCCCCCATCGCCCTGAGAGCTTAACTGTTCCTCACGGGCGATATTTTGTAGCTGCGATCGCAGTTGCTCCAACGTTTCAATCTCACCGCTAGCTATCTGATTCAACAGTTGAACCACCGAATCATATTGAGTCATTTCAGATTTGTTGAGCAACAGTTGCCAAATCTGGGCCAAATCCTGGAGCGTTAGTTGAGCATCTGGGGGATCGGGATAGAGCTGTTGCAAACACAAGATTTGGTCTTCATCCACCCGCAAATTGCTTTCCTCTAGCAGACTTTGGCAACAACCTACGTTTGAGAGCGCCTCCCAGATTTGCGCCATCTCATCAAGCCAGTGCAAAATCTGCAACTTGGGTAAGTCCTCATTTTCCCACAGGTCAGAGAGTAATTGCCACTCAGAGCGGTCTGGCAGCAACACTACCCCCTTGTTACCTTCCTGCCAAGCATCATGGACTTCTGGCACGATGGGGGAAAATTCTTCGAGCTTTAGATAGGGTCGAGCGATCGCTGGAATATCAATCCGATTCCAGAGTGATGCCTCTAAACCATCAGACTCCTCTGACTTTTCCTCTCCTTCATCCAAGAGTTCTACTTGTTGCTTTAGGGTTACTTCTAATAGGGGCTTTTCCAATGGCTGGCAGTCCACAACCCTACCTTGGAAAAACTGACTCGGTGACTTTGACTCAACCAGTACATCCTCGCTGTCGGTTGACTTTAGTCGATAACGCTTTCCTGGATCTAAATACTCGCCATTTAACTGCAATTGAGAGAGCTTAACCCTATCTTCACTCTCTTCCTCTTCCTCAACCACTGCCTCTGGGGAAAGTTCCGACTCTTCAGAGGTGATACGGGAAGCTATGTCAGTTCGCTTTTCGTCTCCGTCGGCACAGCCTTCTCCGTTCGCGAAGCGTTCTCCGTAGGAGTAGGAGTAGGAGATAGCACTTGCCGCCAATTCCGCCTCTGACTGGTCAGTTTCTTGCATTTTTGTGGTTAAATCTTGCTTTTCTAAGAATGAGTCGGGTAAACCCGCCTCTACTTCCTCAACTCCTTCTTGAGTAACTTCTAATTCTTCCTCAGCAATTGATTGCTCCTGGGCAACTTGCTCAGAAATAATCGCCCACCAAACAGTCCCGGTAAATGCTCCACAATTATGGCAATTTTCAGCACTGAAAGGAACGCTTGTGCCGCATTCATGACAGGTTTTGTGGGTCATAGAAGCTCCACATCTTTGGCAAAAGTTGTTGGTATTCGGATTTTCAAACTGGCACTGGGGACATATAAGCATAATAGAAACAGATGTTTTCAAGAAAAATAAAGACTTCTAGTCTCAAAGTAGCTCAATTGCTCAGATACTGCTCATATATAGCAATCCTTTTAGGTTGTGAATCAAAACCCTACTCAAAAGGGAATAGGGAACTTCGGATCAGGGAACAAGGGTAAGGGTTCTGGTCGTTTTATATATACTTTGATTTGTCACGACTCATTTAGGACTGCTATATAATCCCAATTTAACCGGAAACGATATCACAAGGTATTCCTTGAGAGCGCCTAACGGGCGCGGCGGCATCCTTTATGGATGAAAGAAACACAAGTACTTCTCCCACTCTCCCCCTCTCCCCCTCCTCACAAGGGTAGGTTTTTAACAAAAGGGTGAGTCAGGACGATCGCAGAAACGAAAAAATAAGCTTTTTCTCCCCCTGCTTCCCCTGCTCCCCCTGCTCCCCCTGCTCATCTCAACTATAAATGTAAAAAACCTACACTTGTAAGGAGTGGGAGAGTGGGGGAGTGGGAGAGTGGGGGAGTGGGGGAGTGGGAGAGTGGGAGATTGTCCCCATCACCCCCTCACCCCTCTCTCCCTCACCTTCTCGCCCCCTCACCCCCTCACCCCCTCACCCCTGATGTCCTTACCAACTAATTATGACCACACCCGTAGGGGTGCAAGGCTTGCACCCTTCCCTCGCCAATTAAAAATAGAGATTGGGCGTATGCCATACGCCCCTACATAATCACCAAAGGGAGTGAGAGCGATCGCCTCTTTTCTTTATGAGTGTGAAAGAACCAGAGAGATTTTATCTCAATTGGAGTCTGACAAGAAATGAGTGTAACGATTGAACAAGACTTAAAGGAATATCTAGCCAGGTTTGAGACTAAACTTGACGACCTCGCTAAAGATGTTAACGGGTTAAAAATCGAGGTGGCAACCGTCAAGACAAAGGTTGAAGGAGTAGAAAAAGAGATTACAGGTCTAAAAGACGATATTAAAGACATCAAAAGCTCTCAAAAGAATCAAATCTGGGCATTGATCGGGATACTTGGTACGGCTTTGGTGGGAACGGTGCTTCGGTTTATTCTTACGGCTATTCCCCCTACGAATCCATGAACTAATCCGTGAGGGGACATATAAAAATAACTAAGTAGGAGGACAATCAGGAAAATTCCCACAACAATTTGTTCGCATAAGCCTTTATCTATGGGATTATCTCATCTTGACTTGTCATGGAGATTTACTCTAATTTTGTTCTTTCATGATTGGGGTTCATCAGGCAGATTACTGAATAATTATCAATCATCCTTGATGATTGCTTTACATACACGAATTGGCAATTTTGGTGATGTGACCTATGAAAAATAGGCATTTGCGACTCCTGCCGTGAAGTATGAAAGCTAGATATTTAGATTTTTTTTTGCCAATTTGTGTACATAAAAATTTTTCTATTTACATCAATTTTATATGATAATTAAGGGTTTTCCCCATTTACTGCCCCTTTGTCGGGGAGTTAGTTTGGAAATGAGAAGATTAAAAGTAGCTGCAACAAAGATAGACCTGTTTATTGATCATGATGAAGAAAGACATTGACAAGCTGGGGATTAAAATCTCAGAGTTAAAGACTATGAGTCAAAAGCTATTGAACCTAAGCCGACACCTCATAGCTGAAACCCAAGAAATAAGGGATCTAAATCAAGGAATACGCGTTCTAAGCCAAGAAGTAAGTGCTAAAAGCCAAGAACTAGGTGATCTAAGCCAAGAAATAAGCTCTAAAAGCCAAGAACTCAGGGCTACGACCCAGAAGCTTATAGCTAACGCGGGTTGCAATAAAGTGTTGGTGACGGGCGCGTAACTTTAAGAGTTAGAAGAATTTTAATAGCGATCGCTATAAGCCATAAAGGTGGTCTGGAAACCGAACGCAGCAACAGCCACGCTTAGTCTGTTATTGTTCAACCTCCGTAACTGTTCCCTTGAGCCACTTATTCGCAATATCCTTAACTCGTCTCTCCTCATACAGTTTCACCACTGTCACATTCAAACCCTGAATTAGAGAACTGTCCAGTGGCAGGGCGAAGCCATAAGTCTCAGTAGCTAGAGAAAACCCAGCCAATCTCAAGCCAAGTTCAGGATTCTGATACAGATAGTATTCCAGGGCCGGGTGATCGAAAATCGCTCCATCAGCTCGACCAGATAGCACAAGCTCAATTGCTTCCTGGAGAGTCTCCGCCTCAATCAATCGCGCCTGATAATATTTGGCCCACTCGACCCCAGTCGTCCCAGACACCACCGCCATCTGAGCATCTTGGAGGTCTTTTGAACTCCTGAAACGTTCGGTTGTCAGTTCCGACAGCGAAAGGGTAAACGCTGATGCCAGACCAGCCGTGAGAGAAGAGACCGTTACCAGCGTCACCACCATCCAGATCCCAGCAATCGAACGCCCCGCCTTAGTCACGGGGGCGCGATCGCCATATCCCACCGTCGTTAAGGTCACCAGGGCAAACCACATCCCATTGCCCATCCCTTTCAGATACTCCTGGGGAAACTGTTCGCTATTTTGGTGCCGCTCTGTCAGCCAGATGAGATTGCCAACTACAAACAGGCACAAGCACAGGAAACCCACGGAGGAGAGCGCAGCTACCCCAAAAAAGGGCTTGACTCTGCTCCATAGGGTAGGCGATTGGCTGGGGAGCAGCACGCTAATATGAGTGTAGAAAAAAGGTTGTGTAAACTCGACCTTTTCAAGGCGCTCGGAAGTAATGCTGAGCGGACCGATGGCCACATCCAATTCCCCCCTGGCTACAGCATCAATACTCGCCTGAGGATTTTTCTGAGGAATCAGTTCATATTCGAGCCCCTCAGATTGCGCCATCTCCTGCCAAATATCCAGACTAATACCTTTGAACTCAGCCCCATCCTCAATCACAAAAGGGGCAGAGCCAGTAACCCCAACCCGCAATTTTTGCGCTTGAACTGGCAACGGAGCTGAGACGATACAAGCGATCGCCAGCCAAATTAGTAAGTAGGCTTTCTTTGACCAAGCAGCCTTCATAAAAAAAATCGGCGCGGATACCCCTTCAGAGCCGTTGGGCTTTAAATAGGGAGCGCCGCCTCCACTTAACTAAACAAATTGACAGCAAAGTTGATAACATCATAATCGTAGAGAATATAAGGCTTGGCAAGTGATGGCGTTAGGGAGGCAGCAATCTAGGAATTTGATTAGAGGGCGCTTCGGCAGGTTTGGCTCCCTTGCGATTTTTATGATCATTAGCCTGCTGACCTTCACGCTAACCACTAGCTGGATGCCAACAGCCTTAGGGCAAGTTCCCCTCGGACTATCACAAGCTACACCTTCTAGCAATCAGACCTCCGTCACTTCATCAGCACCAAGGCCGGTTGGCAATCTGGTTTTTTCTCCAGTAAAACTCGATGGTCGCAAAATATTCCGAGTCACTGCCGTGGAGTCGGGGCGAGCAAATGGAAAGGAAGTTGAATCACCCCTGAGGAGACGAGTTGGAATCATCCAGAAGGAACTTTATGACATTATCAAAAGGGGCTTTGATCCAGAGACGTTGGAAGTTACCGTTGGAACGCTCAATCGCCAAACTGTTATTTTGGTTTCCGATCCGAAACAGCAGGAATTGACAACGCAACCTGTAGTCACCGTGACCTCAACAGATGCTCAACTATATGGGCTTCCCGTCTCGAAATGGGCCGAGGAACTGGCAGAAATTATCCGCACCAGTCTGATTCGGGCACAGCAAGAGCGCCAGCCTGGTTATTTGCTCAAGCAAGGTTTAGTCTCTGGGGGGATAATCTTGGGGATGATGGGGATTAGCTGGGTGCTGGGTTTGTTGCAAAAGCGCCAGAAAGCCCAATGGAAGACCCTCGAAGAACAGCAACCTGCGTCATTACCAGAGTCCTCAACGGAACAAGAAACAGCAACCAGTGAAGATGAAGTCAGTGCTGTCGAGCGGGCACAGACTCCGGGGGTGAAGGAGCAGCAGATCGTCTGGCAGCTAGGGATAAATTTTAATAATTTGATGAGGCTGCTGCTACAAATCGGACAATCCGTCATTTGGTTGGGGGGTATCCTCTGGATTATGGGACTATTCCCTTGGACGCGCGGGCTCCAGCGTTGGTTTTTTCAAGAGCCAGTCCATCTTCTGGGGGTTGTGCTAGCCACGAAATTGGCGCTGAAACTGGCTGACTTCCTAATCGATCGCTCCTTAGCCATTGTGACAGAAAGACAATCTCCCACTGCTACCGTCTCCCAAAGACAGGTTTTGCGGTTTTCCACTTTTTCGGGAGTGATCAAGGGGCTTGTCACCTTTGTCATTGTCGGCATTGGTGTCATTTTAGCACTTTATGCCCTGGGGATTCCCATTGGTCCGGTGCTAGGCGGTGCTGGGATTTTGGCTTTCGGCATCTCCTTGGCCTCTCAGAACTTAGTTAAAGACGTGATCAATGGCACCCTGATTTTACTTGAAGATCAGTACGCCGTGGGAGATTTTATTCAAGTTGCAGGGGTGAGTGGCAAGGTGGAGAATATGAATCTGCGCATCACCCAATTGCGCAACATACAAGGGACTCTGATCACGATTCCCCATGCATCGGTGGATATCGTGCAAAATCAGTCAAAGGATTGGTCGCGGGTGAATTTCACGGTTGAGGTTGGTTATGAAACTGATGTCGTTCAGGCGATGCAGTTGATTAAACAAGTAGCTGAACAAATGTCCGAAGACCCAAAATGGAAAGCGCAAATCTTAGATCCAATCGATGCCTTAGGTGTCACTCAGATCGCGTATACGGGCATTCAGTGTTTGATTCGGATCAAAACTCAGCCCGGAGAACAGTGGGCTGTAGAGCGCGAGTTTTGCCGCCGCCTGAAACTTGCTTTTGATGAACATGGCATCTCAATTGGCGTGCCACAATGGAAATTTATCCAGAAGGAATTGTCAAGTTAACTTCTGCAACGCCCTGGGGTCTACTGTAATTTTTCATTAACTGGAGTTTAGACTATGACAAAATCACTCAGTCTTTAAAAAAGACTGAGATGGGCGATACTCGCTTCGCTGCGTCCGCTTCGCTAACGCAGTCTTCGGGTAGCGATAAGCGTCTAAACTCCAGTTAACAACGGTTATTCGGAAACTTGAACAAGAGAGGCAATGGAAAATTGAGAGGGTTTTCAAGTATTTTGAATAGCTCCAGTCCTGCCCACCAAAGATTGTGTGTGGTGGGCATTGCCCATCCAATTTTTGAGTAATGTTTCCAGATTTTTCCCGGCAATGCCCACCCTACAAGAGCTTAAGGGAAAAACCAGGAAATCCAGAACGTGAGATTTGGAAGCCCCGCTACAATCTTTGATTTAGCGGTGGGAGGATGTCACTAGAATTCATTAAGGCACTGGCACAAAATCATAGCCAAAGCCGGAACGGGAACCGGGTTCAATCTTCACCAACTGGACAGCCTGGTTGCGATCGCCTGACGGTAAAAACCGAATCTTCCCCGATGCCCCACTGGCGGAAAAATCTGGTGCTGAGAGCGCCTGTTGAACGCCACTGCGGGTTGCACTGCGCTTTAGAGCCGCAATTAACACTCTGGTAGCATCGTAAGCCAGTGCCGTGCGCCAGTTGACATCTCCACCCCACAGGCGAGTGGCGGCTTTGGGAAACTCGGAATCTGGATCTCCCAGTATATGCCAAGGCACTGCTAGCACCATGCCCAAAGCATCTCCCCCACCGATTTGTAAAGTCTTCGGTTTGTAAGCACTATCTCCTGCTAGCATTGGCAGTCGCCCATCATTTACCTGTATCACCTGTAAAGCTTGGTCGAGAGTAGCGGAATTAGGAGCTAACATCAAAACTTCAGCCCCTTGCTCCCTCGCCTGTTGAACGGCATAACCCACGTTGAAGTCGGAACTGGCAAAGTCAAATTCCGACACCACCTCTCCCCCTTCAGCAAATAAGTCTGTGGTAAATACATTTTTGAGAGATGTGCTGTAATTGCTGGCGGAATTGAAAAAGACAGCCGCCTTTTGTTTGTTTAACTCCCTGAGCATATAACGGGAAAGAGCACTTCCGGCAAAGCGATCGCTCGGCACCGTCCGAAAGACATATTTACCTACTCCCGACAAGGCGACGGAAGTACTGGTTGGGGAAATCACAACCAAACCACTCTTTTGATAAACCTCTGCTCCGGCGAGGGTGACATTGCTACCAAAATGACCCACAACACCCAAAACATCGGGATTATTCACAAACGCCTGAGCGACTTTTTTGGCGACTTCTGGGTCATTATCATCATTGGCAATCAGCACTTTTAAAGGCACGCCATTAATTCCACCTGCTGCGTTGATTTCATTTTGCCCTTGGGCGACACCCCGTAACATTTCTTTGGCCGCATTTACCTCCACTCCAATGGGCATCGAGGCGGCAATGGTATAAGACTTGGCATTGCCAATGCGAGCGTTATTGAGGTAAATTAAGGCTTCTGGATCGTTGCGCTTAGCTTTTAGGGATGCCTCTAGCTCATCAACAGCTTGTTTGTAGTTTCCAGCGGCGAAAGCTTCTACTGCTGCCTGTTTTTCCAGGGTTTTTTCTCCTGGGATTAAAAGTTTTTCCCCTACACTCAGGCTAGTTTCTCTCGATGGCTGGGACACAGGTGGCGCAGTTGAGGTGGGTGAATCAGGAGGAATATGTGTTGAAGTTTTGCTCATGAACAACCACACCCCTCCTGCTACTAAACCTAGGGTGATCGCCAGGGAAAGCAAAAGAACTGTTGTTTCGTTTTTCTTAGACATGGGTAGGGTAAACGAACTAGAGAAATCGGGAGAGTAGCTGATAGATGAGACGGAAAAGCGCCGTCACTGCGATCGCTGCTGCTCCTGCAAAAATTGCTAGCACAATAACAAAAAAGACCTCCAAATTGTTTGCCACCAGCAGCTTGTGTAGAGCTGGGACAAACCAAACAAGCCCTGAGCTGATTCCCGCAATAATCAACAGATCCACTTTCTCAATAATCCGGCGGTATTGGGCAAAAATCAGTCCTCCCAAACTCATCCCCCACAATCCCATGCTAATGGCTGGGTTCGGCAGCAGGCTTGTGAAAGCAATGAATAATAAAGCTCCTTCAAATCCCGTGAAAGCTGCGCCACCGAGAATCTCCAGCAGAGAAAAGGAGGGTTGTCTGCGTCGGCGTGTCGGTGGTGGCTGGGGGGGTGATTTAACCGGGGATGGAGTTGCTTGGGGTGTTGGTGGGGGTTGGGGTATGGATGGCGGTTGAGGGGGTAAATTAACCGGGTTCGGTTGAGGTGTGGATCGAGAATTAAGGGCATTGAGGATTTCTTCAGCCGACTGAAAGCGATGGGAGGGAGTTGGCAGAAGCATGCGGTCAAGAATTTCCCCAAGGCGATCGCTAACTTGGGGAGCTTGGGGTTTCCAGTTCCAGCGATTGTTATAGGAATCATATAAATCTTCTGTTTTTTTCCCTGTCAGTAAATTGAGGCAGGTTGCTGCGAGGGCATATAAATCCGTGGATGGATAGATTTGAGAACCTGCCATCTGTTCTGGAGGTGCAAATCCCATAGAATAAATACCCGTCGATCGTCCTTGTGGACTAGTTCCTGCCCCTGCTGTCACCTGCTTGACTGCGCCAAAATCCAGAAGATACAAACGCCCCTCGCGATTGCGCATGATATTGGAGGGTTTGATATCCCGATGAATCGAGTGATTCTCATGGACAAACTTGAGGATATTGAGAATTTCCTCTAGCACCTCTAGTACTTCTGCTTCTGAGAACTTGCCTTTAGCAGCCAGTTCTTCTTCTAAGTCTTGCCCATCAATAAATTCTTGTACCAGATAGAAAAACTGCTCTTCTTTATCCCCGTGCAGGCTGGGAAAGATCAAGGGGAAAAAAGCATACAAATCGGGAATTTGCTTGTGTCTATTCCCTAACTGTTCTAAAACTGCTGCTTCCCTTTCAAATAAGCCTTCAGCAATTTCCAACTGCTTCGGGCTTAAGTTTCCAGAGGGCTGAAACTGCTTGACGACACATTGGCGCATGGCAGGGGTATAGCGATCGCGTGCGAGAAATGCCGCGCCAAATCCTCCTTTACCCAGCAACCTAGAGGGAATATAGCGCCCTGCCAAAATCAGGGGCATGCTACAGCTAGTACAATATTTCTGCTGTGCTGTCTTCAGATTGGATGGATCGTCGAGATCGGCAAAGGAGTTATGGGGGTGAGGACAGTCAGGACGGGTGCAGATAATTTTCATGCTTCAAGTACCAGCGAGGGATTGTGTTCCATCTGGATTAATTACAGTTACTCGTTTCACGGTGACAAACCTTCGAGTAGGAGTTACGAGGTACTCTGTTTTGATTTTAAACGAGACTTAGCAGTAGACTATCGCCCACCTGCTCGGCAAATTGATGTTAACACCTATCAGAAATTCCGGGAAGGTGAGAACCTCTGGTTTCTAACCAGGGGATGAAACCGACGCGACGGGTTTTAACCCGTTGTTTCTCTACCTACAATGGTAAACAGGAGGTGATTAAATGTACCGTACGATTCCAGTTTGAGCAGTATTTACCGAGTCAGAGACAGTTTTCTGGTTAGACCAATGCCGACATGCTAATAGCTTAACCAATTGCTCTATTTATTATGTCAGACAAAATCATTTCTCTCGATTGGATAAAATGGAAAACTCTCTGGCAACCTATTGGCATGATGACGACTATCGGTGTGCATGGAAAACTTATCGCTGCAATACGACTTATCCAGAATTAGATAAAGCATTAAAACCAAATCCACATTACAAAGCGATGGCAGCACAGTCATCACAACAGACCTTAAAATCTGTCGGTGAATCCATTAGTAGTTATAACAAGTTGGTCGCTCTTTACTATCGGGGAGAGGTAGATAGACCTTCGTTACCTAGATATCGTAAAAAGGGAGGATTAGCTGCTGTAACCTTTCCCCGTCAATCTTTGCATTTAGTCCCCGTAGCAACTTCAGCTTAGAATCCCCCGTATTTCAATCGGGGGAGATGTCAAATATAGCGATTCTCAGGTGAATGTAATACACCTTGGTGGGTAAATTTGTTACCAAGTTTGACTAAACTCAATTAACTGCTTGTAGAGTTAGGCGTTACTTCCTTGAAGCGATTGGGGTCCTGGTACAACTTTTCAATCTCTAGCTGCTCGCCCTTGGTAGAAAAGTGGGGCAAAATCTCTCGACTAAAAGCTTCTGCTGCCTTGGAACGATAACGATTCGGATTAATAATCAAATAGAGGGTGCGTCTCACCTGAACATCTTTGATGTGGGCTCGGTGGAGAATTCCCATTTGCAACTCTTTTTCAATTGCTTTCACTGAGACAAAAGCCGCTCCTAGTCCCGACTGGACAGCATTTTTAATCGCCTCAATTGAGTTGAGTTCCATCTCAATTTTCAGGCATTTGGTATCAATGTCGCAGCGAGTTAGCACCTTGTCAATCACCTTGCGAATAGTCGATTGAAAATCCAAGGCAATAAATTTTAATTTATATAAATCTTCTTTTTGAATAGTTTCAGCTTTCGCCAGAGGATGAAAAACCGGCAAAATTAGCGCCAGCTCATCTTCTGCATAGGGTATGATTTTCAAGGTTTCTTCGAGTTCTGCTGGCACCTCGCCGCCGATGATCGCCAAATCTACCTGTCCATTGGCAACCGCCCAAGAGGTTCGTCGAGTGGAGTGAACTTGCAACTGTACCGAAACATCGGGATACTTTTCCCGGAACAAGCCAATCATGCGCGGTAGCAGATAAGTCCCGGTGGTTTGAGAAGCACCGACAATCAAAGTACCACCCTGGAGGTTTTGCAAATCCTCAATGGCACGGCAGGTTTCTTGGCAAAGGGTGATAATTTTTTCCCCATAGCTGAGGAGTAAGTGACCTGCTTCCGTTAGCTGTGCTCTGCGCCCTCCCCTGTCAAATAAGGGGACATTGAGCTGTTTTTCTAAGTTCTGTACTTGTAGGCTGACCGCTGGTTGTGAAACATAAAGACTGTCGGCAGCACGCTTGAAACTCCCCTCGACAGCGATCGCTTTGAGAATCCGGAGTTGATCTAGAGTAAAAGGAATGTCAGACATAGGTCTCAAGAGAAGGAAAGGAATGAGCAGGCAACCAACAATCCTGGCCGCTTTAAAGACGAATAAACCGATCAGCAAGTGAAGAACCCTTACAGCAATGCGTTGGCATTGTGACTGTTGCATCTACCTCTACTGAAATTGACAGTAGCACAACAAGGGACTCAAATCTCTCTGGGATCATTGGTAGTATTTAGGGTAGCTTGTGATGATTGATGTTTTAAAAATAAACATGAGGGAAGAAAACTGGCTCACACCTAGTCATTGGATAATGTTAGGACTACTATTAGGGTTTGCGATCGCCCACAGTGGTTTGGCTGCCCTGCGGCCTTGGGGAGAAAAAAAAATTGGTCCGAGACTATATCGTGTCCTATTTGCCGCTACGAGCATTCCCCTGGCAGTCATTCTCATTATCTACTTTTTTAATCACCGCTACGATGGTCTGCTGCTATGGCAGGTGCAACCTGTCCCGGGGATTAAAACCACAGTCTGGATATTCTCGGCAATTTCCTTTATATTTCTTTACCCAGCCACCTTTAATCTACTGGAAATTGCTGCCATCGCTCAACCTCAAGTCCATCTCTACGAAACCGGAATCATTCGGATCACTCGGCATCCCCAGATGGTGGGACAGGTGATCTGGTGTATCGCCCACACCCTCTGGATCGGCACTACCTTTACCCTCCTCACTTCCCTCGGCTTAGTCGGACACCATTTGTTTGCCGTTTGGCATGGCGATCGCCGCCTTGGGCAGCGCTACGGCGAAGCCTTTACAGCCGTCAAAGAACGCACCTCTGTCATCCCCTTCCTGGCAATTATCGATGGTCGTCAGACACTCAAATGGCAAGAATTTCTTCGCCCTGCTTATCTCGGTGTCTTTGGTTTTATCTTGCTGCTGTGGTGGGGACACCCCTGGTTAATGCAGGTAACAGCCCAAGTTAACTGGTAATTTCAGCGAATATACTGTGTCACTCGATCCCAATTGGATGTAGCATGATCCAAAGTCGATCTAATAGGTACTAAAAAATTCCCGAAGCATGGTGCTTTCAGTCAGTGAGCAAATCTTTTCAAAAGAAGTTTTAAACTCTTCCCAACCAGTTTTAGTTCATTTTTGGGCCCCTTGGTGTGATTTATGCCGGATGATCAATCCTTTATTGGTCAAATTTCAGTCAGAATGGGAGGGGCAACTTAAATTAGTCCGAATCAATGCAGATCAAAGTCTTAAATTGGCAAGCACCTATCGCCTTAAAAGTCTACCGACGCTAATTTTGTTTGAGAGGGGTCTAGTAGTTCACCGACTTGAGGGCTTTCACGAACGAGACGATTTGCACCGAACTTTGGACGCTGTTATGATCAGTCTCGTGGCTCAATCAGCGTGAACTCTCCCACCAAAGAACCCGCAAGGGTACTGCGACTAAGTAGTCGGAATATAGTCTTTAATTTTTTCGGCTCTCTTGTATTTGTGGTAATCAGCAAAACGGCTACCAACTCTATCTACTCTATAGCGTCAAATTGATAGCCTGACTCCTTTGGTCCACTTTTACCGCGAACCGCTTGCACTAAAGGAACCTCGTTGAAAATGTTAAAGTTTGTAGTGTTGCCAGTAAGGGGAATCCCCTGGTTCAGTAGCTGGGATACATCAGATCGACTAGGGTTTTGGCTGATGGCATCGGCGAGGGCTTTAGTGGCATCATAGGCAGTAGCAGTGCGCCAGCTAACCCTTCCTTGCCAACTCTTGGCAGCATCCTTGGCAAAGGGATCGCCAGGTTTAAAACTCCAAGGAACTGCCAGCACAATCCCTTTAATCTCATCTCCTCCTTCCTTCAGTATCTTAGGATTGTAAAGTTCATCTCCTCCCATCAGGATAAGAGGCACTCCCGAGTTTGCATTAGCTTTAGCAATGGTGACAGCTTGACGAACTTTATTTTTACTCAGTGCTAAAAAGGCAGTATTAGCACCCTTTCCCTTAGCACTGGCAATTTCAGAAGCAGCATTAAAGCTACTAGCCGTGATGTCTATCTCTTTCACCCGCCTACCTTTGACTTTAGGTAGGGCATTAACCAACTCCTCTTTCAGTTGCTCGCTGTAAAGGCTATCAGAGTTATAGAAAATAACGGCTGATGGAGGAGAGTGTTTTTTGCTAGCGTATTCAGTTAGAGTCTTACTGACGGCTTGTAGGTAATTACCCAGCAACTCATTTTTTTTTTCATATAGAGTAATAGTCTTGAGGATGGACTTACCGCCGCTAAATTCGACGCTGGTAGTAAGGGGAGAAAGCGCAGCTAACCCAGCAGAGTCATATTTTTTGAGCGCCTCTTGACTACCCTGATCGATCCCATATCCCAAAACGCCCAACACATTCGATGAATTGATGATGTCTTGAGCAACATAGGACGCTATACGCAATCTGCTATCGTTGACAATCACCACTTCTAAGAGTCTTTCTGAAGGTGGTAGAGACTGGTTGAATTCCTCTTGATAGCTGGCAACACCCCGCAGTATTTCTTTAGCAGAGTCACTACTGAGGTCGATGGGAACCACTACAGCGATGGTTAGAGGATTACCTGTTTTCCTAGCTTTGGCATTGTTGTGATAAATTTTACCTTCTGGGTCATTGGGATCGAGATCGGCGGCTTGTTGATATTGAGTGATCGCCTCATCCCATTTTCTCTGTTTAAAGGCAGTTGCTCCAGTTCGTTTCTGTAGGCTTGGATTCAGAAGCAACCTCTCGCCTTGACTGATCATTTGGGAATAAGTGGACCCTTCACTGACTAAATTCTCATTACTAGGCTGATCTTTGTGTAATACCTTATACAGACCAAATCCCCCACCTGCTACGACGAGCAGAGCTACACCTGCAATCATCACAGACATGAGCGATTGGGGTTTCGAACCAGAAGACCCTGAAAACACTGTTGTCTTAGGCTTTGGTTTCATTGCCTCCTGGGGCAAACCACAAATAATACAGTAGAGACCAGAATTTTCATAGGGTTCGTGAGAACCAGTGCAATTCGGATATTGCTTGCTATCTTTTGGCACACCGTCGCAGATCCAATTCATTTTTACCTTTTAATTAAGCTTTAACCGCTAACTAGCCCTTCGACTAAGCTGTTGTGCATTTAAGCTTTTCCGACTGAGGCTTTGTTTTTAGTCTCCAAAACTGCTCGACCACTCAAACTCCGGAAATACGCACCACCGACAATTGCTAAAAACATTACATAGACAATAGCTTGCACCAGATATAGGGTTTGTCGGTAGCCAAATAGGGATTTGAGAATAATACCGGGAAATTCTCGCTCTGGTAGGATTCCTGAAGCATCCCAAACCTGGGGACCCAAAATACAGGATGCACCGTTGTAAATACACAAACCTGCATAATTCCAGTCTAGCTGGGACACCAGAGTAACAGCAGCATCAAAATGCTTCAGCGCACCAACCACTAAACCCCCAACAATTAGTAGTAATAATATACCCATCACCTGGAAAAATAAGCCGATGTTAATCTTGACTCCCCATTTAAACAGCAAGACACCAATTCCTGCCGCCATCACTAAGCCGGCGATCACTCCTATCCCAGGAAGGGTCCATCCCTCTTGAAACTTGGCAATAATAAACAAAACTGTTTCAAAGCCTTCCCGCAAGACGGCGATAAAAATCAGCAGACAGATCGCCTTACCTGCACCACTGTTTTGTTCCAAAGCTGTACGAATTGCTCCTTCCACTTCGGACTTGAGGGACTTAGCCTGCTGCGTCATCCAGATCAGCATCCAACTGAGCATGGCGATCGCCACTAGACCAAATATTCCCGCCAAAATCTCTTTAACCACCGGAGTATACAACCCATTCGAGGATTCTACGCCTTGCATAATGCCCCCTAGGAGGAATCCCACCATTATACTGGCAACAATTCCCCCGCCAATTCCCTGGTAAACCCAGCGATTAAGCTGGGTCTGCTGAGCTTTTTTGAGGCAAGCTAAGACAATGCCCACTACCAGGGCTGCTTCAAACCCTTCTCTGAGCGTAACTACAAACGTTGGTAAGGCCGCACTAAAATCCATAAAAGTCAAGAATCAGTATTTAGGAAAATACTAGCTCACATTTACTGGGATTTTGAATTTGGCTGATAGAGTTCCCCATCAACTGTCTGGGGGGAAAAATGTATGGTAGCGATCACCGCTGTTCTGGCAATGCACCCCCAGTTAGTCCTGTATGATGAACCAAATGCTAATCTGGATTTACGAGCTCGCCATCGTCTGATAAACTTTTTGCAGTCATCAAAAGAGACAATTGTGATTTCATCCCATGGCAAGCCTTGCGCCCCTACAGCAGGATAATTCCCCAAATGTAGGGGCGCAAGGCTTGCGCCCAAAATGTAATATAAACAAACATTTTACCCCATGATGTCGGGAGAGCAGTTATTTTTGGACAAGTCCTAATGGGCAATTAACTGGACATGATATAAGGGATAAATCTCGATCTCTGAGTCCATGTGGGCTTCAATTGACCATCTTCTAGATAGAGAATGCTGTCAGCGCTCTTCACAATCCGAGGGTCATGGGATACTATCAGTACTGTGCAGCCTCTTTCTTTTGCTAGCTGGTACAGTAATTCCACGATCGCCTGTCCACTGTGGGAGTCTAGGGCAGCAGTTGGTTCGTCAGCCATGATCAATCGGGGATTACCTGCCAAAGCTCGGGCGATGGCGACTCGCTGTTTTTGTCCGCCAGAAAGGTGACAGGAGAGCAATTTCCCTTTGTCTGCTAACCCGACTGCTTCTAACAGAATTTGTGCTTGATGTCTGGCATTTTTCCCCCGGATGCCTTTTATATTTAGAGCTAGTTCTACATTTTCAGCTGCACTCAGTGCCCCAAACAGATTAAAGTCTTGAAAAATGAAACCAATGTTCTGGAGTCGGAACTGGGTTAACTCATTGCTCGACATGGAAGTAATCTCTTGACCAAGCAGATGTACACTGCCCGCTGTAGGTGTTATAAGCCCTGCTAAAATTGACAGCAAGGTAGTTTTACCCGATCCAGACGGTCCCATTAACAGTTGAATATCACCGCTGGAAATGCTCAAATCAATTCCCTTAAGCCCTTGAAAGCGTTGAGATCCTAACTGGAAGACCATCTCCAGTCCTTTAGCAGTGATAGCACTGGTTTTAGATTTATTAGGATTAGATTTTAAATACAATTGTTGGCTCAACATGAGTCACCTTTTGAATAGCTCCAAATCCTGAATCCACATATATTCATTACCAATATCCCATATTTAGCAATGAGGAGACTTCACTCGATTGACTCACCCAACTGGGTGAATTAGTTTTGGGAGGCTGGGATCGCAGTAGGGGAACTTTTAATCATGTTAATACTCATAAAGAGGACAGGCGCTGACTGGAAACCATAAATCTTTGCTCTATGTCACTGCTATCAAAAGCGTCCAATTGATTGGGGTTTCCTGCTAACACCAGCATTGTAAATCAAACCATCTTTTTGTCTCTTTTTGATAACTTAACTGGAGAAATTTAACAAAATCCATAAGTTTGTTAAATTTTTCTCACGAAGAGAATAGAAATATGCTACTTGTGTAGGGTGGGTTAGGCGGGGATAACTTATCAAACTAACCTACTAACTAACTATCGGCCTAGTCCAAAAAAACTTGTGTAGGGCGGGCTAGGCGGGGATAACTTATCAAACTAATCGACTAACTAACTATCCGCCTAGCCCACCAAAACCAAACACTCTAGCTGTGTTAAGATTTATTTGGGATTGCTTGTCTAATCAGGCCAGGCTTCAAACTACATTGCACTAAATGATTTGTCTTAGGATCTGTCTGCAAACTCGTTGCAGGGCGAAGCATTTGGACAGAAAAACCTAGGATTTAGAAATAATTTGTTCCCCAAATGCTACTCTACTCTTCGAGAAGGCTTCGCCTACGAGAACGCTTCGCGTACGCCCCTACCTCAGATTTTGGACTTTGCAGACACGCCCTATTCCCCATTACCTATTCTCCATTACCTATTCCCCATTAGCTATTCCCTATTCCCTATTCCCCATTATCTATTCTCCATTACCTATTCCCTATTCCCTATTCCCTGATCCGAAGTTCCCTGATCCGAAGTTCCCTACTCCAAGTGTCCCGCCTTAAGTCCCCAACGTAGCGATCGCCACGTTATGGATGGAAGAAAACACAAGTGTTTTCTTAAGAGTTGTTAGCCATTTAAGCGCTCAATTAGAGCGTTGATTTCTGATGGAATCGCCATAAACAGCCCATTATCTCAGAGCAAGGTCTTGCAATCCACCCATCTGAAACCCGACTGATTAAGAATTGTGGAGATTTTGCCCCTGAACCCCCTTCCATCAGCTATCAATAAAAGAGGTGTAAGGGGAAAAGCCATGCAAGCCATCGGCAAAGTCGTAAAAACTTGGATGCAACTACTACTCGTCCTAATACTCCTCCTCGGAGTAACAGGGTGTAGTATCGCGAACATCGGCCCAGGGACAGAACCACTCCCAGCCGTTGTACCTCTATCTCCCCCTGAACTACCAGACTGGATTGAACAAATCAGTCCCGCAGGAGAAGCAGAACCTCTAGCCCAGATTCGCATTCGCTTCAAAGATCCCCTAATTCCCGTTGAACGCATTGACAGCCCCAATCAAAAGAGCATATTAAATAAATTTGAGATTAAACCGCCTTTACCCGGTAAATTCCGCTTTTTAACCCCGCGCATGGTGGGATTCCAAGCGGACAAAGCCCTGCCCAAAGCCACCCGCATCCAAATCACCCTCAAAGCTGGATTAGCAGACTTAAACAATCATCGTTTAGAACAGGATTTGGCTTGGAGTTTTAATACTGAACCGATTAAACTCACCAATTTGCCAGGAATCTCTGAACCAATAGGCTTAAAGCCAACCCTAAATGTCACCTCAAATGTAGAACTAGATTTAGCTTCAATTAAAGAGCACGTGACTCTCATACCAGAGGGGGAGGAGGAAAGTGTAAAGCTCAAAGTCGCTCTGAAAGAAGAAGAGACATCATCGGACTATCAGCAACCCCAAGAAAAATTTGACCCCTCATCCCGTAACTGGGTTTATACCATTACACCAAGGCATCCTTTAGAAAAAGCTACCCCTTATCAATTGAAATTTTCTCCCGGTTTGCGCCCTACTCGCGGCAATTTACCCAGTGAGACTGCTTTTGTCAGTCAGGTGAAAACCTATGCACCCCTAGCATTTGACAAAATTGAGTTTTATGGACAGCCGGGTGCAGGAGGCGCATACGGACGCTTTGTTAAAGGGAGTCCTCAGTTGCGATTTAATAACGGTTTAGTCGCAGAATCAGCCATTGAAAATATTACGGTTAAACCTGCCCCGAAAAAAGCACCGCAACTGGTACGAGCCTATGACGGAGATCGATATGTTAGTCTCAATCCTTGGTCTTTAGAACCAGATACAACCTATACAATTACCCTCGGTGCCAACCTCAAGGATAAATTTGGGCAAACTTTAGGCAAGCCTGTCACCCTGAAGTATGAAACCGGAGATGTTTCCCCTGATATCTGGGCACCTAGTGGTTTGAATATTTTTCCTGCGGGGACAGATTTACAACTGAATATTTCTACTGTAAATTTGCCGGAATCCCAGTACCAAGCTGCTTATCGGGTAGTGCAACCAACGGATTTGGTTTATACCGATACTGCTTATCCAAGGAGAGACCTTAATGATTTATTACCTAATTATGCTAACTGGTCAAGTTTCCCAGTAAAGGGTCGAAAAAATCAGACATATGACAATATTGTTCCCTTAAGAGAGAAACTCGATGCTACTACTGGAATGTTAGCTTATGGGGTTAAGGCGAAAACAAATCGCTATAAAAAAAAGAATCAGGAATATTGGCGGGAACCAGAGTTTTATGGGTTGGTACAGTTAACTAATTTGGGAGTATTTGCCCAATGGTTTCCAGATTCCGGTTTAATTCGAGTAAATCATCTTTCTGATGGCTCTGCTGTTAACGACACTACAGTTGAGATTTATCAATCCAAATTGGATGCGAAATATAGACCTAAACCTCAGCCCTGTGCCATCGCCAAAACCGACTCCACTGGCACATTAATACTTAGGGGTCAGAATTGGCAGCAATGCATTCAGGATAAAGAAGCCCCTGAATTGTTAGTAATTGCCCGTGAAGGTCAAGATTGGGCGTTTACTCGTACCCAGAAGTATAGTGGAACCTATGGCTATGGAATCTATGCAGAGTGGGATAATGGTAAGCCAAAATCAAGAGGTACTATATTCTCAGACAGACAGCTTTACCAACCTGGAGAAAAAGCAGGGTTTACTGGTGCGGCTTACTACCTGCAAAATGGCTTACTCAAACAGGACAAAAATACTCCTTACAAAGTTACTCTAACCAGTCCCGATGGCAAAGAGACAGAATTAGGGACTCAGACAACTAATGAATTTGGAACCTTTTCCCTAGAATTACCCCTCGATAAAAATCAACCCCTGGGTTTCTATTCAATTCGGGCTAAGGGAGATAGCGGCGCGGAAATATACGGGGAATTTCGCGTTGCCGAGTTTAACCCTCCTAACTTTAAGGTTGACCTCACTCTAGATAAAGAATTCGCCATAATTGACCAAAAAGTTACAGCTAAAGCAGAAAGCAATTACCTTTTTGGTTCTCCCGTACAAGGAGGAAATGCTAAATATTATGTCACTCGCAGGCGAACTTACTTTACCCCCAAAGGTTGGGAGAAATTTTCCTTTGGTCGCCAGTGGTTTTGGCCAGAAGAATCCCCGGAAGTGCCCAGTGATGTATTGCAATCAAATCAAGTATTAGATAACGCTGGGAAAAGCAGCCAACTGATTGCCGTGGCAAAGGATTTGCCCTACCCAATGACTTATCGAGTAGAAGCGCAAGTCACAGATGTTTCCAATCTCTCCGTATCTAATACCCAAACCTTTACCGCATTGCCAGGCGATCGCCTGATTGGTTTGCACAGCGATTTTGTTGCCGATGCAGGCAAACCTTTCCCCATCGAAGTCATCGTCACCGATCCCGCAGGTAAAGTAATTACAGGGCAAAAAGTCCGGATCCAACTGCAACAGATCAAATATAGCAGCGTCACCCAGTTGCGGGAAGGAAGCCGCACCTCTCGCAATCAGGTGGAATACAAAACTGTAGCGCAACAGGAAATTCGTTCTGGAAATGAGCCGCAAACCATCTCCCTTATTCCTCCTGAATCAGGCTCCTATCGCATCCATGCAAACTTGGTCGGTGGCGGTTTCTGGCAGAGTCGTGGGAGCGAGGATTTAACCGCAACCGATTCCCAAATTTGGGCGACGGGGGATAATGCCGTAAGTTGGGGGAATCGCTATCGCAATAATCGCCTAGAAATCAAACTGGATAAAGAAAGCTATCAACCCGGTGAAACAGCTACGGCGTTGATTCAATCCCCCTATCCCGAAGCCGAGTTATATTTTGCCGTAGTGCGCCACAACACCATCTACAGCACGATACAGAAAGTCCAAGGCGGCGCACCTCAGATTCAATTCCAAGTCACTCCAGAGATGCTTCCCAATGCAGCAGTGGAGGCGGTTTTAGTGCGTCAAGGGCAACCCCTAGCGCAAGTCGAGCCAGGAAGTGTGGAGAATCTGGTGCGCATTGGTTTTGCCCCTTTTCAAACTAATTTGGATGATAAATATTTAAACGTGCAAGTCACCCCTGGGGAAGAGAAACGGGAGCCAGGTACGCACCAAACAGTAGAACTGGAGTTAAAGGATAATCAGGGTAAACCTATCCAGGGACAATTCACCGTTATGGTTGTCAATGAGGCGGTGTTGCAACTTACTGGCTACCGTCCCCCGGATTTGGTAAAAACTGTCTATGCAAAGCAGGATATTTCCACTCTCTTCGCTGATAATCGCCCCAAGGTGGTGCTAACTCCCCCCGCCTCCCCTCTGGAAAAAGGTTGGGGATATGGCGGCGGACGTTCTGCTGGAGCTGCAAGTACCCGCATTCGCAAGGATTTCCGACCTTTAGCTTATTACAATGGTTCCGTCCTCACAGATGCCAATGGACGGGCTAGTGTAACCTTTAAATTACCCGATGACTTGACCACTTGGCGGGTGATGGCGGTTGCTACGGATGGAGATTTGCACTTTGGCAATGGGGAAGGGACTTTTATTACTACGAAACCCCTGCTATCTAATCCGGTGTTGCCTCAGTTTACCCGTCTAGGCGATCGCTTTCTAGCTGGCTTATCGGTAACCAATACTACAGGACAAACGGGTAATCTATTTATCAATGGCTCCCTCACAGGCAATCTTCAGTTTGCTGACAAGTCCCAGCTTACTGAGAGTTTGCAAACCAAGGCAGAATTGGGAACCCGCGCTTACCGCTTTCCCATAGTGGCGTCTAAGGTAGGTGAGGGTAAAGTGCAGTTTGTCACCCAACTTAACAGCCGGGAAAGCGATGCTTTTGAAGTGCCACTGGAGGTTAAGCCTCTGGAGATTACTGAACAAGCAATTGAGTCAGGTACGACTACTAATCAGGTGAAAATTCCCCTAAATGTGGATAACACGGTTGTGCCTGATGCCGGAGGCTTAGAAGTTTCCCTCGCCAGCACTTTAATTCCAGAGATTACCGCCCCAGCGAGGCAAGTTTTTGAGGATGATTGGTTGCCATTTTTGGAACCAGCAGCGAGTCAGCTAGCGATCGCTGCTAATCTGCAAATACTGGGTGAAAAATACGGACAGAACTTTCCCAACTTTAATCCTACCCAAGAAACTACCCAAGCACTAGAGAACTTGCAAAAACTCCAGCAACCCGATGGTGGCTTCGCTTCTTGGCCAGGACAAGAACGTTCTGACCCCTTTGTCACTCCCTATGCTGCTGAAAGTCTTGCCCGAGCAAAAGCAGTAGGATTTCAGGTAGACTCGCAAATGGTCAGCCGCGTGCAAGCCTATTTAAAGAAAATCCTAGCAAATCCCGGTCAATACGATTTTTGCAGAACATCATGGTGCAAGAGGCAGGTGCGACTGGAAGCGCTGATGGCTTTGGCTGAATTAGGGGAGAAGCGCACTGATTACCTTGCCTCCCTCTATGAACAGCGGAATCAATTCAATCGAGTCAACCAGATTAAATTAGCCCGTTACCTTTCCCAGTTCCCAGAGTGGCAACAGCAAGCTCAAATCCTGTCAAATCAGTTGCAGGAGACGATTTATGAGACGGGACGCACTGCTAAAGTAAACTTGCCCCAAAGCTGGCGCTGGTTCAATTCCACCACCACAGCACAAGCACAAGCCTTGCGTCTATTTATTGTCCGGGATACTAAAGCGGAAGTATTGGATCGCCTATTGCAAGGACTCTTAGCCATGCGGCGGGATGGTACTTGGCAGACTAGCTATGATAACGCCCAAGCACTGACTGCTTTGGTGGAATATAGTAAGCTGCAACCTACCCCTCCTAACTTTACCGCAACAGTTCAACTGGCTCGCAAGCAGTTAGCAAAAGCTCGATTTGAGGGTTACCGCAATCCTAGCTTAGAGCTTAAAGTGCCAATGGCGGAGTTACCCCGTGGACGACATGACCTGATTCTGAAGAAATCTGGTAAAGGGACACTGCACTATTTAACAGCCTATCGCTATCGCGTACAGGGAAATCAACCGGGGCGTTTAAGTGGATTGCGAGTGATACGATACATTCGCCCTGCTAATCAAGAAAAAGTGTTGCGCAAGATAAATATTTATGCATCTGATGAGCCATTGACTGTGCCAGCGGGACAGGTGTTTGATATTGGTTTAGAGATTATTACAGATCATCCGGTGGATCATGTGGTGATTACAGATCCCCTTCCTGCTGGGTTTGAGGCGGTGGATACCAGTTTCCAAACTGCTACGTCCTCTTTACAGGCGCAACAAGATAGCTGGGAAATTGGTTATCAGAAGATATATCGGGATAGGGTAGTGGCTTATGGCGATCGCCTGTCAGCGGGTGTTTATAGCCTGCACTATTTGGTGCGTTCCGTTACCCCTGGTAATTTCCTCTGGCCCGGTGCGGAGGTACATTTACAATATGCTCCAGAGGAATTTGGACGTTCTGCTTCTTCTACGTTAGAGGTGAAGGAGTGACAAGACAGATACAGTAGGGGCGCACCGACGGGCGCCCAATCAACTGGATTACGTGCGCCCAATCATCGGGATGACGTGCGCCCAAACATCTGGATGACGTGCGCCCAATCATCTGGATGACGTGCGCC
>JBFRWF010000203.1:0-4590 GCA_051439465.1 Xenococcaceae cyanobacterium
GACTGAAATTTCCTTCGGGGGCGAGGGGATGACCATTCTTTCATTCTCCCATTCTCCCACTCTCCCCCTCTCCCCCTCTCCCACTCTCCCACTCATTTGGCAAGAAAGATGCCGTGAAAAGTTAGCTCCCCGTCTCCCCCTCTCCCCCTCCCCTCTCCCTGAGGAACTGGTGGAAAATTTCTTCCGAAGTGTACTAGGGCGATGTAGCAGTCCACCCCTATGGGATTATAGATAGATAGAGCCAAATTGGGAGTGAAATTAATGCGGGACGCGGTTACAAACCTGATTAGAAACTATGATGTTTCCGGTCGTTACCTAGATCGGAATGCCATCGACAGCCTGAAATCCTACTTTAAGTCTGGCACAGCACGAGTTACAGCAGCAGCGGTGATTAATACTAATGCGGCTTCGTTTGTCAGGCAGGCGAGTTCAAAGTTGTTTGAACAAGTGCCGGAACTGATTCTTCCAGGTGGATATGCCTATACAACTCGTCGCTATTCCGCTTGTCTGCGGGATATGGACTATTACCTGCGCTATGCCAGTTACGCGCTGGTTGCAGGGGATATGAATGTGCTAGATGAACGAGTACTGCAAGGGTTGCGGGAAACCTACAACTCTTTGGGAGTTCCAATTGGTCCGACAGTTGTTGGTATCCAGATCATGAAAGACATGGTTAAAGAAATGGTGGCAGAAGCTGGGGTGGAAGATACGGCGTTTATTGATGAGCCTTTTGACCACATGACTCGCGAGTTGAGCGAAGTGTCTGTTTAGTAAGCTGTTGTGCATTTAACTTGCATATTCAACTTCCTGGTTTTAGTCATTAGTCATTAGTTGTTAGTCATTAGTTACTAAGACTGAGAACTAACAACTAATGACTTTCTCAACCAAGCTTCCCTTGCTTCAGCGCTCTCCCTGATTAAAATTAGGATTGCACGAACGCCAGCCAGAACAGAGGGACTATCACTAATGCCAAAGACCAAAATTCTAAAAGAAGGGCAGTCCTATACGTTTCGTTCCTATTTCGAGATGCCCTACGAGGCAGATGAAATTTTGGCGGAGTTTGGCTATTCATTTGTAAGTACACGATTACAACTGCCTGCTGCGACCAAGCAATCAGATCGGTTGCCATACCTGAGACAGCAATTAGAAGATGTCTTACCCCTCGTGAGGTTGTCGAGTGAAACAGCCCGACGAGAGACATTGGTTGCTCCGGTGCTTCTGGAGGCTGCCAGATTTTGCCAGTGCCAGATCCGAATTGAGTATCCCCTAGCCGTAAACGATTGGCTTAAAGGCAATCTGGATTACTTTCTGCACAATGACAACAGCTTACTAGTGGTTGAGGCCAAAAATGATGACCTTTCCAGAGGATTTACTCAGTTAGCAGTCGAACTCATTGCACTGGCACAGGTAGAGGAACAAAACATACTGTATGGTGCTGTTACAATCGGGGACGTATGGCGATTTGGCAGATTAGACGCTAGTGAAAATCGCATCACCCAGGATATTACGTTATATCGCGTTCCCGATGACTTGGAACAGCTCACCCAAATTCTAATTGGGATTCTTGACTAAGACTCAATGGCCGGTTGTAACCCTGCACCTACTGGCGCTGAAGAATTCAACTTTAATTCTGGACAATCTTCTATTACCTGCTGCATATTCCATTCATTTCTAAATAGCAGCACTGGTCGTCCCCAGTTATCTTTAACTGTGATGGTGTTAAACAGTCGCCCTGCTTTTTCCAAAGCCTCCCAGCCTCCTGCTACCCAACGAGCAATGCTATAGGGTAGAGGTTCTAACTTCGTTTCCACACCGTACTCGTGCTGCATGCGAAACTGCACCACCTCAAACTGAAGCTGTCCTACAGCCGCCAGAATCGGATCTCGCTTAAAATCATCTACTGAGTACATAATCTGTATCGCCCCTTCTTCACGCAACTCCCTAATTCCTTTTTGGAATTGCTTGAATTTAGAAGGATTGGGGTTTTTCAGATAGGCAAATATCTCCGGGGAAAAGCAGGGAATCCCTTCATACTCGAGCTTTTTGCCGTTGTAAATGGTGTCGCCGATGGCAAATACCCCCGGATTATTTAAACCAATTACATCCCCAGGATAAGCAACTTCAATGGACTCCCGCCCTTGGGCAAATAATTTTTGAGGTCGTGAGAGGCGAATGGTTTTACCTGTGCGAGCATGGTTTACAGTCATGTCTTTTTCAAACTTTCCGGTACAAACCCGGACAAATGCCACCCTATCCCGGTGTTTGGGATCCATATTGGCTTGCAGCTTGAACACAAATCCAGTAAATTCTGGGTAAGTTGGGGGAATTTTACCTGCTGAAGAGTTTCGTACTTCTGGCTTGAGAGCATATTCAAGAAAAGCTTCTAGAAAGAGCTTAACCCCGAAGTTAGTCATGGCACTGCCAAAGAAGACAGGTGTCATGTTCCCTATTTGCACCTGCTCTAAATTGAAGTCAGCACCAATTTCTTCCAGGATTTCTAAATCTTCTTTGAGCTGATAGTAGAGGTCTTGCTCTAGCAATTGTTCAATTTTGGGGTCGCCTAGGTCAATCACCGTTTCCTGGGCTTCCTGGCTGCCGTGGGCGCGACGTTCAAAAAGGTGTATCTGCTGCTTGCGTCGGTCAAACACCCCTTTGAAGCGATCGCCGATACCAATGGGCCAGTTTACAGCATAGGTTTGTAATCCGAGTTCCTGCTCAATCTCATCGAGTAATTCTAAAGGCTCCCGCCCCGGACGATCGAGTTTATTCACAAAGGTGAAGATAGGGAGCGATCGCATCCGACAGACTTCAAACAATTTCCTTGTCTGCGGCTCCAAACCTTTAGCCACATCAATCAACATCACCGCATTGTCTGCTGCGGCTAGGGTACGATAGGTATCCTCACTAAAATCCTGGTGTCCAGGCGTATCCAACAGATTAATCTGGAAATCCCGGTAGTCAAACTGCAACACCGTCGAGGTAATGGAAATGCCTCGCTGTTGCTCCATCTGCATCCAGTCTGAGGTTGCCTTGCGCTGCGCCCGTCGCGCTTTCACTGCCCCCGCTTGATGAATTGCCCCTCCGTAGAGTAATAGCTTTTCCGTTAGGGTTGTTTTACCTGCATCTGGGTGAGAAATAATGGCAAAGTTACGTCGATGCTCAACAGCGGTTTCCAATTCTGTCTGTATTTCAGTGGACATTCTTAGCTATTTTGGATTTTGGACTTTGGATTTTAGAAATAATAAGTTTTACTTAGGTCTGAAGACACGAGGCTTCCGCGCTTCCGGATTCCTTTAGGTGAATACCATTATGGCTTTTTCTTACCTGAATAGCAAGTCCTGTCCACTACAGATAGCGCGTCCAGAATTTATTGCCATCTAATCAAAGAAATAATAACTTTTTGACTGATTAACTCCAACATCTGCTCCAATAATTAAAGGCATTGTAGCACTCAGTTGAATGATTGCGTCGGTTTTTGGGTGCGGATGAAGAGCTCTTGCCCCATAATTTGTCTGGAGATCGCACGCCCCAGTTTTCACAAATCAAATCCGATTATTATATAACAGATATTTCGGGGTTGCTGGCTATCCACTTAAGCCGGGACAGTTTATATATGTTTTGATTTGCCACGACTCATTTAGGACTGCTATATTCCCCATTACCTATTCCCCATTACCTATTCCCCATTACCTATTCCCCATTACCTATTCCCTGTTCCCTGTTCCCTGTTCCCTGTTCCCTGTTCCCTAGTGTCCCGCCTTAAGCTGGTAGCCGGGTTGCTGAATAATGGAATGGTTGAGAAAGACAAGGGTAGGTTTTAACAAAGACATCCAGTCAAGCTACACTATCAAATAGCACCCCTGCCTGCTAAACCGATGAGCCTCTGCATCAACCCCAGCTGCCCAAAACCCAAAAATGCTGAGAATCAGTTATTTTGTCAAGCCTGTGGCTCAGAATTACTGCTGGCGGGGAGATATCGAGTGACTCACTTACTCAGTGATAAAGGCGGCTTTGGCAATACCTATCAAGTCATCCACCACAACACCTTCCAAGTTCTCAAAGTCTTAACCAACAATCACCCCAAGGCGGTAGAACTATTTGAGCAAGAAGCGCGAGTCTTAAGCCAGCTCAATCATCGGGGAATTCCTAAAGGAGAGGGGGATTTCACCTACTTTCCCAGAAACAGCCAAAACCCCCTGCACTGCCTGGTGATGGAAAAAATTGAGGGGATGGATTTAGAGGAGTATCAGAAACACCGAGAAAATCGCCCCATCGACCAAAAATTAGCCCTAGAATGGCTAACCCAACTGGCTGAAATTCTCCATGAAGTACACGGCCATAACTTTTTCCATCGGGATATCAAGCCTTCCAATATCATACTCAGAGCCGATGGTCAGCTAGTGCTGATTGATTTTGGTGCAGTCCGCCAAGTGACAGCCACAATCATGGCTGGAGCTCAAAACACAGGGATTTATACTCCCGGTTACGCTCCCCCAGAGCAAGAGAAGGGTTATGCCGTGCCACAGTCGGATTTCTATGCCTTGGGACGAACCTTTGTCTATCTGCTCACAGGCAAGGCACCAACTGACA
>JBFRWF010000204.1:0-9270 GCA_051439465.1 Xenococcaceae cyanobacterium
CCTAGGCAAGTGTCGAAACCCCTCGACGGGCCCCCAAGGGTGTCTCAGGGAAAAACCAGGAAATCCAGATCGTGAGATTTGGAAGCCCCCGCTACAATCTTTGATTTAGCGGTGGGAGGATGTCACGAATATATAGTCAATTAAAAACGAGGGTTTCCACACTACCCGTGAGGTTTTGATGAAACAAATCTTGCAATCGCTTAGTAGCGGTGTAACAGAATTAGTTGAGATTCCCTGTCCTACAGTCAAACCTGGTCATTTACTCATCCGCACCAAAACCAGCCTAGTCTCTGCTGGCACAGAACGGATGCTGGTAGAATTCGGCAAAGCCAACCTCTTCGACAAAGCACGCCAGCAACCAGAAAAAGTGCGCATGGTACTTGACAAAATCAGCACTGATGGAATTATACCTACCCTAGAAGCGGTGCAGAGCAAACTAGACCAACCACTGCCAATGGGTTACGCCAACGCTGGCGTAGTCCTGGAAGTAGGTGCCCGAGTAGAAGGATGTGCCGTGGGCGATCGCGTTGTCTCCAACGGACATCATGCAGAAGTTGTCTGCGTTCCCAAAAACCTCTGTGCTAAAATACCCGCCGGAGTGAGTGACGAAACAGCAGCCTTTACCGTAGTAGGCGCGATCGCCCTCCAAGGGATCCGCCTCGCCCAACCCACCCTAGGGGAAACCTTCGTCGTCACAGGACTAGGTCTCATCGGTTTGCTCGCAGTTCAACTGCTACGCGCTCAAGGTTGCCGCGTCCTGGGTATTGACTTTGACAGGAAAAAACTTGACCTAGCCAGACAATTTGGGGCTGAAGCTGTAGACCTTTCCCTTGGTGAAGACCCCATCTCTGCCGCTACAGCCTTCTCCCAAGGACGAGGTGTTGATGGTGTCCTAATTACCGCCTCTACCAAAAGTAACGAACCCATCCACCAAGCCGCCCAAATGTGCCGCAAGCGAGGGCGAATCGTTTTAGTTGGGGTTGTAGGCTTAGAGCTATCCAGGGCAGACTTTTACGAAAAAGAACTAACCTTTCAAGTTTCCTGTTCTTATGGTCCTGGTCGTTACGATCCAAATTACGAACAAGGTGGTCAGGACTATCCAATTGGCTTTGTCCGCTGGACAGAGCAACGTAATTTTGAAGCCGTCCTCGACATGATGGCAAGTGGGAAACTTGATCTAACCCCTCTCATTTCCCATCTCTTTTCTTTAGAGCAAGCTCCTAAAGCCTATGAACTCCTTGGCAGTGGCAAACCATCTTTAGGAATCCTGCTGCAATATCCAGATAGTAAGCAAAAATCAGCAGCTAACCTCCGCACCCCAACTATCCAGCTTCAGAATATAGAAGGAAACCAAGGGAGCAAGGAAACACAGAGCAATTCTTCAATCCAAAATCCTTTATCCAAAATCCAAAATCAACCTGTAATTGGTTTTATCGGTGCAGGAAACTACGCCACCCGCATTTTAATCCCAGCCTTCCAAAAAACCGATGCCCACCTGAAAACTGTAGCCACCAGTGGTGGCATTAGTGGTGTTTATGCAGGTCGCAAATTTGGCTTTCAACAAACCACAACCGATACCGCCAGTCTATTCAGCGACCCAGAAATCAATACCCTAGTCATTGCCACTCGTCACGATAGCCACGCCCAGCTTGTTTGTCAAGCACTCAAAGCAGGGAAGCACGTTTTTGTTGAAAAACCCCTAGCGATAACTCCCGAACAGCTAGAGGAAATACAGTCAACCTATACCTCCGGCCTCAATTCTGGCTCATTACCTCTACTAATGGTGGGTTTCAACCGCCGCTTTGCTCCCCAGATTGCTAAAATCAAAGCCTTACTCGCCAGAATCAAAGAACCCAAAGCAATGGTGATGACTGTCAACCCTGGTGCAATTCCCCCCGACAACTGGATTCAAGACCAAGCTGTTGGCGGCGGACGCATCATCGGCGAAGCCTGTCACTTCATTGATCTTCTTAGATTCCTGGCAGATTCACCTATCCTGTGTGTACAAACAACAGCAATGGGTGCAGACCCTGGTGTGGCAATTCGAGATGATAAAGTTAGCTTTACCCTCAGTTTTGCCGATGGCTCCTTTGGCACGGTTCACTACCTAGCAAATGGTCACAAATCCTTTCCCAAGGAGCGCTTAGAAATTTTCTGTAGTGGACGTATCCTCCAGCTAGATAACTTCCGCAAGTTGCGAGGCTATGGCTTCCCTGGGTTTAAAAGGATGAATTTGTGGAGACAAGATAAGGGTAATAATGCCTGTGCTGCGGCATTTATCAGTACCATTCAGTCTGGCAAACCAGGATTAATTCCTTGGGAAGAGTTAATCGAAGTTACCAGGGTCAGCTTTGAAATTGCCGAAGTGGTGAGAAGTTAATCTTATTTATCTTGTTCTAACTTTAACGAATTTTAGGAAGACTAGCTGCCAAAATTTGATTAACAGTTAGTTCTAACTCAGGAAAAGTCTTAGAGACAATTCGCTCATCCCCTCTAAAAGCTTGGACTTGATACTGACCATCGACTAACTGATAAACAAAAACTGTTGGCACTTTTGGCTTACCCAAATAAGTCCGAGAGGCGATCGCTAAATAATCAACAATCCAATACTCAGAAATACCTAGACGTTGATACTCATCCATCTTATCAATATAGTCATCTTCCCAGTTGGTTGAGGTGACTTCCACCGCCAACTGGATCGGTTCACGAATGCCAACATAGGTGTTAAGGTATTTATCCCAGATTTTACCATCAATCACACTCACATCCGGTTTTCTGCCTTGTTCTTGCCCAGAGGCAGTAACCACTCTGATTGCGATCTCCTTGTCAACGACATAATCAAGTCCCAAGCGCCTCACTTCATCATTAAAGGCAAAAAGGAGAAACCTAGATACATTTTTGTGGGCTCCTGTAGGTTCCACTTTTACGATTTTCCCATCTACAAGCTCATAGCGACCATCTTCAGGATACTGTTCAAGGAATTGCTCAAAGGTTAATTTTACAGGTGTTGTTACCATAACTACCACCCTTGTGAACTCATGAGAATCTCTCACTCTAATTATTAAGTGCAAGACAAGAGACTCTCAGATTAAAGTCTGGCTCTGTACCAATCAAGTCGGCTATCCACTTAAGCCGGGATAGTAATCAAAAGAGTAATGATATTATATCCAAATTACTTAGTCATATTAAAAATTTAAAATGAATCTAAGACGCTGGGCTCACACCGTTAGCCAAATTCCACCACGCCAGTTAGCAGCGCGAGTAATTTTTGAGCTTAAATCCCGATCACTTCCTCGACTTTCCCTACCTCTGCGCCAATATCTAGCTATTGGTAGTTCAGTTACTGCAACCCCACCATTACGCCAAGAATACCTTAACAGTCTACAACTTCCTGCTCCAGAGAGAGACTATTCCCCACCTGAAAAAACTTACACCATTACCTTTCTCAATAATTCGCGAGAACTAGACTTTCCTATTGTCTGGAATAGCCCAAAATATTCCCGCCTATGGCAATTTAACCTCCATTATTTTGACTGGGTGCGTGAAATCCTCACCACAGCCTATCGGCAGGGGCAAATAGACAGCTATAGCCTCAGTAAGCTAAAGCACTTCATTTCTGACTGGATTGCTACCAACTCCCTCTGTTCCTTCGATGGCTGGCATCCTTACACTACATCCCTACGTATTGTCAACTGGACATATGCCACCAGAGCGATTCGGACACTGGCTAAACCAGAAATCCTCGCTTCCCTATGGTCTCAGGTAAATTACCTACACCGTAATAAAGAATATTTTGCTGGAGGTAATCATCTCCTAGAAAACCTCAGAGCCTTGATTGTCGGGGGACTAAATTTCGATAGTCCCAAAGCAGATAAAATCGTGCAGGTGGCTCTCGATCAACTAGAAAAACAGCTTGCTATCCAAATATTGCCTGATGGCGGACATTACGAGCGCAGTCCCATGTATCACCTGATTGTCCTCAACCTCGTGGCTGAGTCAGTCGCCTCCCTGGAGAGTGCTGGTTGGTTAGTACCAGAAACAATACTTGAGCCACTGGAACGAATGCTGCAATTTGCCATCAAGATCCGCTTGGCAAATGGGGCATATCCCCTCTGGAATGACGCAGCCTATAATGTCATCAACCCTCTAGATGAAGTTGTCTCCTTTGTCAATCAGCTACTAGGGCAACCCCCAAAATACCCAACCAATGCCTTGCATGAACACTTACTCAACGCTGCTGGCATCTCACTAGTGAGACTACCCTCCCTGACTTCCCCTTATCAAGGGGGGCAAGAATTCGTTAGTTTTCCTGATTCTGGATACTACATCCTCCGCAATAGCAAAGGCATAGAGTTGGCATTCGACTGTGCCCCGCCTTGCCCTGACGAACTCCCACCTCACGCACAAGCAGACTGTTTGACAATAGACCTATACTACAAAGGTCAGTCGATAATCGTTGATACCGGCACCAGTCAATACTCTAGTGGTGAGATTCGGAATTACGAGCGCAGTACCCTAGCACATAATACAGTGGCGATCGCCAATCAAGACCAATCAGAAATCTGGGGCAGCTTCCGCGTTGGTCGTAAAGCACAACCATATGGCGTTGAATCAGACAATGCTCAAGGATGGCAATGGGTGAGTGCTGCTCATGATGGTTATGGGAATCCCCCCCTCAAAGCTAGCCATCGCCGCTGGATAGGTTTAGCCACAGAAACAATAGTCATCCTTGACCACCTAGAAACTGCCCGAAAAACCGAATACACCTGGAATCTTCACTTTGCTCCTGGAATTGAACTAATCTATCAGGATACAAGTCACTATTACTGTAAACTGGAAAGAACCACCATGCATATTCAAGTTTTAGGCTTGGCAGCTCATGACCAAATTAAATGGCTAGATGCTGCTCATTCCCAATCTTGGTATGCCCCTGAGTTTGGTCTGCGTATCTCTCGCGGTGTTCTGCGCATTCAAGGTTCACTGCCACCTTCAGGTAAAACTTTATGTACGGTAATTACCCTAGAGTCCATTCCTAGACTGAAATTTGTGGAAACAGACAATTTTGCCTCTCTACACTTTAGTTCTGGCATTGGTTGGCAATGGTGCTTTGATCGGGGTGGTTTCAGGACACAAATGAGTCAGGATAAGGAGAGCAAATCATCTTGAGTCGGAGTATTTGGATTGTCAATCAATTTGCCAATACCCCCGATGTTCCAGGTCATACTCGTCAGTATGAGCTAGGTAAGTTTCTAGTTAGGCAAGGCTGCCAGGTTAACATCTTTACCTCAGACTACAACTTGACCCAGAGGCAATACCTAAAACTAAAATTTCCTCAACTATGGCAGCAAGATAACTTTGATGGCTTGCAATGGAATTGGCTCTGGGCTACCCTCTATAGGATCAACAACTGGCAACGTTATGTGAATATGTTGTCATTCTGCCTGACTTTGTTTATATCTTGTCTGTTTAAACCCAGGCCAGACTTGATTATTGGCTCCTCACCACAAATCCTAGCTGCTTTTACTGCATGGCTGTTGGCTAAACTCCGAGGTGCAAAGTTCTATTTTGAAGTACGGGACCTTTGGCCTCAAGCGCTGATTGATGTCGGAGGTAAGTCACCCAATAGCCTACAAGTGCGCCTATTAGCTTGGGTTGAAAGTTGGCTCTATCGCAAGAGCGATCGCGTCATTGTCCTCTCATCTGGAACAGTTGACTATGTCACTAAGCGCGGTGCTTCCAAGGTTAGCTGGTTACCCAATGGCCCTGATACTGAAATGTTTAGTATCGATCTGCCTGTGGAGGTTGCTAAAGAATGTTACCAAATTGATCCAGATCGGTTCTGCCTCATGTACACAGGCGCTCACGGTAATTGCAATTCTCTCGACACCCTTGTTGAAGCGGCGCGATTACTAGACCACAGCCATCCTGATACCTTTCTAATTATCTTAGTAGGGGATGGACCGGAAAAATCAAGGTTAATTGAGCAAGGAGCTGACATTAAATGCTTAGAATTTCGAGAACCCATTCCCAAAGCAGAAATTCCTAAACTACTCAGAGCTGCTGACAGTCTGGTTCTCACCCTAAAAGATGTCCCCTTATTTCGTTATGGTGTCAGCCCCAATAAACTTTACGATTACTATGCTGCTGGGAAACCTGTGGTAGTGGCTGTCGGCGGTGCCGTGAATCAGGAAGTCCAAGACAATCATCTGGGTTTAACTTCGGAACCGGAAGATAGTCAAGGGTTGGCAGCAGCTATGATTCAGTTATCCAAGACATTCCCAGAGGAGCAAAAAGCTATGGGTAAGCGAGCTCAAGCCTTGGTAGCTTCAACCTACTCCCGTACCATAGTGGCAGCAAAACTTTGGCATTTGATTCAGGAAGATTTATGACTGCTAGTATTCTACTGACTGGTGCGACTGGTTTTACGGGTAGCTTTGTCGCTCAGGAATTATTGAAGCGAGGCATTTCCTTTGATTGCTTGGTCAGAAACTCCTCGGATACTACACAGCTAAAAGCTTTTGATGTAAAGTTAATTGAAGGGGACTTGGATGACCTAGAATCTCTACGTCGGCTTTTCCCTGGCTATCGAGGTTTGATTAATGTAGCTTCTATCGGATTTGGCGCTGGGCCTAAAATTGTCAAAGCCTGTCAAGAATCTGGAATCGAGCGGGCAGTTTTTGTCAGTACCACAGCGATATTTACAAAACTCAATGCTAAAAGCAAGGCTGTGCGTCAAGCTGCTGAAGCTGCCATCAGGGAAAGTGATTTGAACTACACGATTCTGCGTCCCACGATGATTTATGGCACGCCGGGCGATCGCAACATGATTCGATTACTACGCTTGATTGAGCGCTCTTCCATTATTCCAATTCCCTGTTCTGGAAACTCCTTACAGCAGCCTGTTCATGTCGAAGACGTGGCTTGGGCCATCTGCGAAGTTTTCCACAATCCTAAAACCTATCGCCGCGATTACAACATCTCTGGCAGTCAGGTACTGAGCTACAACGAGGTGATCGGGATTGCGAGTCAAGCATTGGGCAAGCAACCAACTATAATACACATACCTGTAAAATTGTCAATATCCATCATCCGAATGGTGAATGCCCTCGGCTTCCAAACACCTGTCAGTACAGAGCAAGTTTTACGGTTGAATGAAGATAAGGTATTTGACTACACTGCGGCCAAGGAAGACTTCAATTATTCACCAAAATCCTTTACAGAAGGAATTGCTCAGGAAATAGCTCTGCCTTCTTCAATATCTAGTCAGGGATGTAGGTTTTAAACCCAATACATCAATTGAGCTAGGAATTGGGCGTTTTGTCAAGTGGTATCGAGATTACTACAAAGTAAAATAAAATTAGTATGCGAATAATAATTCTGTCATTTGCCAGTTTTGTGATTGGCTTACTCACCGTTGCCCTCATCAAGCAACGCTTCAGCCAACAACTACTGGATATCCCCAACGAGCGCAGCTCCCATACCCAACCTACACCCAGAGGCGGCGGACTCGGTTTCATCATCGCCTTTGCCATTACCAGTACGATTCCGCTAACGAGGATAGCTTCGCTTCATGCCACTGCTATCGGCACACCCTCAAGTATCTATCTACCCTTGTGGCTCGTTCTTATTCCGGCATGGTTCAAAATAGGGTAACACGTTTAGAGAGGGAGAGGGGGAGAGGGGGAGACTCCGGAGACGGGGAGATTGGGAGAGGGGGAGAGGGGGAGACACCGGACTCGGGACAAAGTTCTAAAAGTTCCCCAAACTAACACCCCTATGTGTTACCTTGCCACGAATCATATTGAACCATGCCGAAATTTTAGATAGCCTAGCTATTAGCAAGAGGCTTCTTGAATATTAATTTCATGTCCTTTCAAATATCAGACTTTAACGATCTTATTCGCCTGTTGCAGGAGCATCCTGAGTGGCGCATTCAATTGCGGGATCTCTTACTCTCAGAAGATTTTTTGGCTTTACCTCGAATTGTCAGAGAATTAGCCGAAGCACAGAAAAACACGGAAATTCAATTACAAGCCCTCATCGAACAGACTCGTCGTAACGAGGAACGTCTAGAGCGGGTAGAGCGGCGACTAGATCGCATCGACGAACGACTAGATCGCATCGACGAACGACTCGATCACATTGACGAACGACTCGATCACATCGACGAACGACTCGATCATATGGATACTCAAATCGGCAAACTGAGAGGAAAAGCTTTAGAGCAAAACTATCGGGAAAATGCCCATGCCTATTTTGGGAGACTCTTGCGTAAGATTCGTCTTGTTTCTCAACAGCATTTAGCTGATTTATTAGAAGATCATCTCTCGGCGGAAGATTTCCAAGATGCTCTCCTCATAGATTTAGTCGTTAGAGGTCGCCCCCGCGACCTATCTCCTTCCCAAGAAGTTTGGCTAGCAGTAGAAGTCTCTACGGTTATCGATCGCAGTGATGTCCTAAGAGCTTTACGTCGGGCAAAGTTAATTCAACAGACTGGAACTCGGACACTAGCGGTAGTTGCAGGAGAAGCTATTACCACTAGTGCCAACGACGAAGCTAGTCACCAAAAAGTCGTTCTTCTCCAGAATGGCAAGGTGAAATTTTGGGATGAAGCCATCGCTGCTGCCAGTTAAATATTATATTTTCAGACTTTTAGAATTGCTGACTATGCTCGCTATTCACGAAACCTAGGCAGACTGGCTGCCACAATTTGATTAACAATTACTTCTAACTCAGGAAAAGTCTTGGAGACAATTCGCTCATCCCCTCTAAAAGCTTGGGCTTGATACTGATCAACAACTAACTGATAAACAAAAACTGTTGGCACTTTTGGCTTACCCAGATAAGTCCGAGAGGCGATAGCCAAATAGTCAACAATCCAATACTCAAGAATGCCCAGCCTTTGATACTCATCTAGTTTATCAATATAGTCATCTTCCCAGTTGGTTGAGGTGACTTCTACCGCTAACTCACCAAAATCCTTTACAGAAGGAATTGCTCAGGAAATAGCTCTACTGTCACGACTTGGCAAAATTGAGCTATTCAATTTAAAAATAGAACAAAAGTACTTGTCTAAACAGGCATAAATACCTCCAGAATTTGCTGAGAGGATTGACCTTGAGCAAATAAGCCTTCTGCTAAAGACAAAAGTTGTGCCAAAGCCTCACGGTTAAGAGCATAGACCTGTTGACCAATAGTTGGCTTTCCCTCAGCAAACTTAAACCTTTCAGATGTCTGAGCCAAACTTGTTACTCGTTGAAGAATAGACTG
>JBFRWF010000205.1:0-22861 GCA_051439465.1 Xenococcaceae cyanobacterium
TGTAGGTTTTTTACATTTATGGTTGAGACGAGCAGGGGGAGCAGGGGGAGCAGGGGAAGCAGGGGGAGAAAAAGCTTATTTTTTCGTTTCTGCGATCGTCCTGACTCACCCTTTTGTTAAAAACCTACCCTTGTGAGCTCCTCCACTCTCCCCCTCTCCCCCTCGTGTTTCTTGAGAGGCGATCGCTCCTCTGGTATAGAATTCTAAGATAGACCGCTAAGGTGGAACTTCCTCTTTTGTAACACCTCTGCATAAAGCTTCTCGAGCTTGGTAATATTCTGACTGAGGGTATAACGTTCTAAAACCCGCTGTCGTCCCTTTTGTCCCAGCAACTTCGTTATCTCTGGGTGGTCTCGAAACAGGGGTAGCAGGGTTTTCAATTGGGTTGTCACTCGCTGAGTATTCAGAATCACCCCCGCACCCTCCTCAAGCACTTCGCCATCAGCTCCCGCATCGGTAGCTAAACAGGCCACACCACAAGCCATAGCTTCTAGCAGTGATATAGATAGCCCTTCTACCAAAGAAGGGAGGATAAACACATCAGCTGCTCTCAGAATGTCAATGCGCTGTTGTTCATCGGCAACAAATCCCATCCAGATAACGCCATATTCCTTCCCGTAATAGGGCTTCAGAAACGCTGCCAGGGGTCCATCGCCGACGATGAGTAATTTGCTATCTTCACCCATATCCGAATGCTTCCAAGCCTTCAGCAGGGCTTCTACATTCTTTTCTGTGGCAATCCGACCCTGATAGACAAACAGGCGTTTAGCATTTAACTGATACTTGAAATTGGAAGAGCCAGAAGAATATTTCTGAACATCAACCCCATTAGGAATCACAGCTAGTTTCTCACCCTTGACCCCCAGTTTGACCAGTAAATCCCGCTGAAGACGGGAGAAAACGATTACCCGGTCATAATGAGCCAGAAAAGGAGCATAAAGCTGATAGGTGAGGAATTGAGTGCTTGATTTGAGATTGCGCAGTTTGCTATCAAAGGGTGGGTGAAAGGTGGCAACCAGGGGCAAATTCAGTTCTTCGCAGATTTCTGGCAGCAGGAAATCTAAAGGAGAAAGGGTAAGGGAAGCATGTACCAGATCGGGTTGTAGTTCCCGGAGCGATCGTGTCAAGACTTTCCTCGACTTCAAGGTCGGAATCGTATAAACCTGGGACTTGTACAGAAAAGGTAGAAACACTTCTGGGCAATCGGGCCAGTTTTCGCCGATTGCTTCTTCTTGGGCAAAGTGGAGAAAGCTGACCTTGTATCCCCGGTCCAGCAAAGCATTGGTGATTTCTCGACCATAGGTGACATTGCCACAAAACGGTGATTTTTTTCCCAGCCAAGCGATATGCATTCAGGTGTTAGAGTTAGGAGTTAGAAATTAGAGGTTTTATGTTGGTTAACGGCAATTAACAACTAATATCTGACAACTAACAACCTTATTTGTCAACTCTAGTTGGCATTGCTGCTCATGTACGGGTCACATACCAGGTTAAGATTCCTCCAGCTATAGCGAGTGCTGCCAAAGCCAGAAATACTGGCTTTAACCCGAACAAGGTTTCCGCTACCCCTGCTAAAGCCAGAGGTAAGGATAGGGCAATATTAACCGCATTATTCTGTAAGCCAAAGACTTTACCTCGCATATCTGGAGGGGTTTCTTCCTGAATCGTGGTTTGCATCGGCACGCCAACTAAAGCCGCAAATCCACCCAACAGGACTGTCATCAGTAAAGCCACCCATAAATGTTGTGTCGAGAGGGACAAACCCACCAAAGATCCAGCAATCCCTATGGAACCCCAGAGACTGAGTTGAGCATGGGAAAACCGCTGACCCCAATGACCTAATATTGCTGCGCCACAGCCCATACCAACACCGCTAGTAGCCAGTAGAAAGCCAAATTGCTCGGCTTTCATCTCCGGAATCATTTCCGCCATGGGCACTGCCAAAACAGCCAAAGCAGCAAAGATGCAAAACAAGATGACCAATTGCATCAAGGCATTGCGGACGCGATGATTTTCCCCCAGGTAGCGAATGCCATCCCAGATGTCTTGGTAAACGTGGGGCCTTTGTTTTTGTCGGTGTTCTGGTTTCTCTCTTGTCTTCAGAAGTAATAGCAGTAATCCGGCGATCGCATAGGAACCACCAACCACCAATTCTTTACCAATATCCCAGGACAACCTCAGCACAGCCACCAGCTTATCTGCTAATGCTAACAGCGGCTCCCCCACCGCAAAACCTATAATTAAAACTGCCATCATTGTGGTCGTATAAAGGGAATTCGCTGCCAGGAGGTAACGGCGCTTAACAATTAGGGGAATTGTTGCCTGTTCTGCTGGAGCAAAAAACTGGGTTAAGGTGGAAACCAGAAAAGTCACTACCAACAGAATCAAGAATCCTACTGGCAAACCCAGCAACAGAATCCGATCCTGAGACAGCCACAACAGAAGCGGTAATGCCAAAACGAGGATGCCTCGCAGCAGGTTGGAAATTACCAGCACCCCTTTTTTCGACCAGCGATCTACATAAACCCCCGCCAGGGAACCAAATAGCACCGCCGGTATAGTAAAGGCAATCATAATCGCCGATACCCAACCGCTGATAGGCTGATTTGCCACTTGAAAGCGACTGGTAATCAAAGCAATCATCAGCACCAGGTAAACCTTATCTGCCAGTTGAGAAAATACCTGACCACTCCAGAGAATCATAAAGCGGCGATTTTTCAGGACTGGTCCAAATCCCCGATTTGGGGGTTGACTGGGTGGGGATGTTTGCTGGGGATCCATTGCTACGGTTAGTGATTAGGTGATGATTGGAGCTGGTTTGTCAGGGAGATTTTGTCTTGTTTGTTCTGATTCAGATAATCCCATTCTTAGCTGAAAAGCGCAGAAGCCTCACGTCTCACCCGTACTGCGTACTCGTACTCGAAGAGCGGCGTAGCCTAGAGCGACGCGCTGCGTGATTCTGGGGCGCGCTGCGTTAGCAGGGGCGAAGCCTAGCCTAGTCTAGCAGCGTCGTCAGACTAGGGGAGCGTGAGATGAATGCGCGTCAAAATCATCCGGTCAACCCCGGTGATTTTGACAACTGATGTCTATTGTCACTTTTCAAAAAACGTTGTCAAATAATTTTACCACTTGGCGGAAATATCTAGAAAGGTGAGAGAAAAATAAGAATGATACTCAACTACCAGTACCGAGCATACCCAGACAATAGCCAGAAGTTAGAGCTTAACTACTGGCGGCGGGTAGCTCAGTATTGGTATAACTGGCAGCTAGGCGATCGCTTTCATTGGTGGTCACAAAGAGGTAAAAATGATTTAAAATCATTAACCAAACGTAATAAGATAAAACAAGATGAAGACGGAAAATATTTACCAAATGGACAATCTGCCAAATCAGGATTAAACAAATCATGGCTTGATGCTGCAAAGATTGACTAAGCGCCCGTCCTTATTTTTATAAAAGCTAATGTCGGGCGCTTAGCAAATCGATGGACAATTCTTCACCATACTGGACTACATAGCCGGGAAAGCTAGAGCAGTAATGATAAAAGTTAAACCAAATTACACATCTCAATTATTGTCCTACCGAGATGAATTTGTGTTTACAGATTGTAGTATCCGAGAATGATTTGACGAACAATTACAGCTTTTAATTGACAGAGATATTAACGCAGCAGTCAATATAAAACGAGTGGGGCTGGGCGTGTTCCCCACTATAAAACGCGCCCTGAGGGAAAACTGTGGTTACCTTTTCAACTACTAAAAGTACCTCTACCGAAGTTCTGGTTATCCTATCTAGGTGCCAGAAGCCCACACTTACCGCTAGGGAAGTGTGGGAGCGTCACTGTTTTTAATCAAATTTAGTGATAAGCTGGATTTAGCTTTTAAAATTCCAAGGGACACAAAGCATCTACTAAAGCAGCAGAGCGAATGGAACGACCGAAATGGTACAGAGCATAATCCCTTAAAATGCGCTCTACCCTTACCCAGGCGACATCAAGGGATGAACTGAGAAATTCTTTTGGTAATATCTGGGATGGTTGAGGTAATGATTTTGCTCCCAGTTGTTGTACTAAGGTTAATTCTACTGCGCCTAGTTTAGTATTCACTTTTGTCGGGGATGGTTTGTTAGTGTCTGTTGCTGCCATCATTGCTTTTTTAGTAATGACTTGCCCCATCACTAATCCTTTTGCTGATAAGCTGACGAGTCCACCTGCATCAAAACTAAATCCCACTCGCCAGTGAGGATCTGTGAAATTAGCTGTCAGTGATTGTTGGGTGAGACAACAAGTATGAACTTGGGGACCGATACCTGCCAATGCCAGCAGGTGAAATACAGCTTGAGCTAAATGAGGAAATATGCCTTGATTATTAGATAGCTGTTGTAAACGTCGCAGGTGTTCGTTGAGCAGTTCGTAGAGTTCTGGTTGGGGTTGCTCGCTCAAAGCGAGACAGAGGACGAATTCTGCAAGGTACTGACTTGCTGCTAGTTTACCCAAATCTCGACTCAAGCCTGGATAGGATTCTATAGTTTCTGCCTGGGTGATTTTATCGAGCGATCGCCCTTTAGCAATCAGCAGTTGATTAACAACAAATAACTCACTCCTACCCCTGAGTTTCGATTTATGCTTTCTTGCTCCTGGTGCCACTGCTCGAATCAAGCCAAATTCGGGTGTCAAAATTGTCACCAGACGATCCGCCTCCCCTAGTGGCATCCCTTTGAGATTAATTCCGGTAGCTTTATAAGTTCGACTCATTAGTTATTAGTCACGTTCTTCTTCTAGGTTATCGAGCTGCCAGATTAAATCTGGACCGCGAGACGTGCCCAGTCTGGTTGCACCAGCATTGATTAAGTTGACGGCTTGTTCGAGGGTGCGAATGCCTCCAGAGGCTTTGATACCCACTTGTCCTTTGGTAATGTTATGGAGCATTCGCACATCGGCAACTGTAGCACCGCCAAACCAGCCTGTACTGGTTTTTAAGAAGGCAGCACCAGCATCCATACAGATTTCTGCAGCCAGTCGTTTTTCCGTATCTGTCAGGACGGAGGTTTCTAAGATTGCTTTGACGGTTTGTTCGGTTGCCTCGCAAATTTCGGCAATTTCCCGGTATAGTTCTTCAGATTTTCCCGCTTTCAACCAGCCGAGGTTGATGACCACATCTAGTTCTGTTGCTCCATTATCTATGGCTTCTTGGGCTTCATATAGTTTTACTGCTGAGGTGGTGGCACCTGAGGGAAAGCCAATGACGGTACAGACTTTTATTTTTTTGTCGTATAGGAGTTCAGTGGCTTGCCGGACTGCAGCAGGATATACGCAGACCGTGGGAAAATGAAATTGCTCTGCCTGAGCACAACATTTTTCTACCTGTTGTGGGGTAGCAGTGGGATTGAGCAGAGCATGGTCGATATAGGTGGCAAGATCAATATCTGGATGGTCTACAGCCATCGCTAATTCTCCTGATGATTCCCTGTTAATTTTCGCAGAATTTTAAGCAAAATCATAGGGAACAGGGAACAGGGAACGGGGAACGGGGAACGGGGAGCAGGGGAAGAAAAATACAGAAAATTGATAAAGGGGGTTTTAGACACCGATTCAGTATGACTTCTTTCTCCTCTTGAGAAGAACAATGAATCAGCCTCAGATGGGCTTGACAGCAATTTTCACTCATCAGAGTTAGTCATTAATCGGGCAAATTGCTTCAGAACCCGCAGGATGTCGTAGAGCTTATTCTGTCGGACTACAAATAGCGAGAAGGGTTCCGAAAAATCGTATTGCGGAGGGTCTTGACTCAACAATTTGATAAACATGAACAAATCCCCATCCGTCACCATGCCATATACAGGTCGTTCAGGATGAGGATTGCCCATCATGTAGGCTAAACCTTGAGGAATCGCTGCGGCAAACGAGATAGATCGCTTCGATTCCACCATCAACACCCACAACTCCTGCTGAATCACCAGCGTATCAATTCTACCCCGCAGCACTTCATCTCGATCCTCCACCAGGATTTCCACTGGCGGCTCTGTGGTGATGAAAAAAGGCTCATCATAAAATCCCGCCAGTTCCAGCAAAGGAAAAACCAGCAGCAGCTTCACCGTGCCTTCAGACAATTCTTTCCGGTTTCTGTGGCGCAGATAGCGGCGGTAATACTTATCGAGAATGGCTTTTTCCTCATCCGTCAGCTCTGGTAAATCTTGATGCCATTCCGTGAAGAACTGGTCATTGTCTGCCTGAACTAGGGGGAACCGTTGCTGGAGTTGTTCCATGCTGATGATGCGCTTGGAAATTGCCAGGGCTTGAGCCATATGTCTTGATAGATGAGGGTGCCAGTAATCTGATCTTAACTCTGAATTGGCTGATTGAGGTTCCCTGTACCCTGTTCCCTTTTGATTGCTGTCCCGGCTTAAGTGGATAGCCCTTCAGACTTCTGATGATTGCGTTCTTGAAGTTTCAAGCGAATTTCGGCATGGACTTGGCGAGTAATGGGATAGAAATAGGCGAGAACCAAACCACCAATTAAAACAAGAGTTGGCAAAGGACCAATAGCAATGCGAATTGCCAGCAATGCGCTATCCGGTTGGGTGGGAATCGGTTGCCCAGCAACAGACTTGATGAATCCTGCTGTCTCCAGGGAAATACCAACTAAAAACAGCCCTAGCGCCAGACCAAATTTTTGCAGCAAAACCATAAAACCATAAAATATACCTTCACGACGCCGACCTGTTCTCAGTTCGTCTAATTCAATCACATCTGGCACCATTGACCAGGGGATAAGATAGGCAACAGAGACACCAAAGCCAGCCATTACAGCCAAAAAGTACATCAAACCGACTTGACCAGGCTGAAGCAAAAATAGACCCCCTTGAGCGATAATCCAGATACCCGTACCCATGAAATAAACGACTTTTTTGCCCACACGCTCACTGACAGCTTTCCAAAAAAACAGCAGTACTAAGGCAGTACCTTGAACCCCAAGGGCAACCACAGGAGAGTCAGAATTCTTTAAGCCCATCCAATTGACTACAAAGTAAACCAGAATCGAAGCGGTTAATTGCACAGCTAACCAGGAACAGAGGTAAATGCCAATTACATACAAAAAAGGCTTGTTGCTGAAAACAATCCGCAGTTGCTCGGTAAAGGATATAGAGGATGCTGCATTAGCCTCAGAGCGCTCTCTGGCAGCGTTGTCATCAATCAGGTGGGGTTCAGGGGTTGAAAATAGGAGGGTTATTCCAAATAGGGTAATCAGCAGACCGAAAATAATGGCTACGATGCTAATGAAATCTACTTTTCCCAGTGTGCCTACTAATGGGGCAGTGAAGGGTATAATTCGAATAATGCCGTAGAAGCCAGAGGCAGCGCCAATTAAGATGAGAATCTTGCCGAGGCTCTTTTTCTGTCCATCACCTAATATGGGTGCTGCTCCCCGTTCTTGAATGCGGAATACACACCATAATATTGGCAAGACTGCCAACACCATACAAATTAACCCCAAGATTAGAAATTGCTTGCCTGGGTCATCGGGATAGGCACTAAAAATCATCCCAGCCAGAATTAAAGACAGGATGCTAGAACCGATGGAAAAGGCAAAGCGAAAGCTATTGAGGTTGGTACGTTCGTTGTAATCTTGGGTTAGCTCAGGTGTAAGGGCAGTGTAGGGCAGGTTGACGGCGGTGTAGGCGATGTTAAAGAGAATGGCAATCAGGACATAGTAGCTAAACAGTAACCAGTTATTAACCCCATCGTTATCGCTGAAGCGGGGGACAATCCACTGCAAGAAAAAGAGAACGCCAAAGGGGATTGCCCCAAAGAGCATCCAGGGAAGGCGACGCCCCCAGCGAGAACGAGTGCGATCGCTCATGACACCAACAATTGGATCGTTGATGGCATCAGAGATTTTGCCAATCATGAGAATGCTGCCTGCTAAACCAGCGGATAAACCAGCAACATTAGTAAAGAAAGGCAGGAGGAAAAAGACTAAAATATTAGCAGTGATTGCTGGTCCCATATCTCCAGCACCATAAGCGAGTTTGGTGGCGAAGTTGAGCTTTTCTGGCTTAGGTGTCGCCAAGGGAGGCACGTCAGACGGGGAAACATTACTCATGGCAGTTAGATCAAATTAGGTAACTCTGGCATCAAAATCAGAGTAAAGCTGATATAGATTTTTCTTTGACAACTAGCAATACTCTAGCTAGTTTTGACATCTCCCCCGTTTGAAAACGGGGGATTCTAAGCCGTTATTGCTCCGGGAACTGAAAGTCCCACTCCGCAATGCTTACGATATTTTTGACTCAAATTCTCGAACAAAGAATATCGTTTCGGGAGTGTCAAGGCTCCCCTACCCACCTCGGCTAAGCTTATGCCTAGCTGTTTGGCTACTTTTCTCAAGATGTTTACTGCCCCATTACAATCGGCATTTATCAAAAAGCCTTTGGCAGTTTTGTATAAGCCTCGTTTTACCCTTTGTCCTGATGCCCTCCAGCCGTCGGGTTTTTCACCGTATTTAGGCAAGAAATCTCCATCTAGACATGAAGCTTGGGACGTATAGGCTTCTTCTGTTACTGTGAATTTGATTCCGAATTCCTCACATAATTGTTTTAGACGAAGGATTAGTCTTCCCGTTGGAATGGGAACAAAATTCTGATTGTTTTTCTTCCCCATATTGGATTCAATCTTGTGTTCATAATTCCATCCAAACACCAAATTTCCAATTTGGTCGTGAAGGCAACGGTTGACAATAAACCTTGCTGTTTTATTCACGATATCTCGCATTTGATTATTGCGTTTGAGTTGGATTCTGTCTAGATTCCCATCCCAGTACTTATTTGGTTTACCCTGTTTGTACTTAGTCATTAATCGACAATAGCCTTGATTCAAAGCTCTAAGCTTTTTGCCATCAATGATAAAGCTCTTCCCTCTGGTTGAGACACCAGTTAACCAATTTACCCCTCCGTGGTCTAATCCCAAGGCTTGGGTATAATCGAGATTAGAGTTAACGTCTATAGGCTCTTTGCCATCGTCAATTACCCAATCTATCCAGAATTGTCCGTAACTTGGTCTAATTGTCACTTCTCTAATCCAATCAGGATCAATGAATTCCGGCAACTCTAACCTAATGTCAGCTATTACTTCAGACTTTACTTCTCGACTAAATGAAGGTTTGAAATAACCTCCACAATACCTTAGGGCTTGTCGGGGAAAGGTTACAGCCGCTAGTCCTCCTTTCTTTCTATATCTGGGCAAAGAAGGTTTGTCTACTTCACCTTTATAGTAAAGAGCAACCAGTTTGTTATAACTGATGATGGACTCAGCTACAGATTTTAATGTCTGTTGAGCTGATTGAGAGTGCATTCTTTTGAAATGGGAATTTGACTTTAATTCTCTACATAATTCTGGATGAGTCATCTTACAGCGATAAGTCTTCCAGGCAGCTCGGTAATCATCATTAACCCAGTAGGTTAATAAGGAATTTTCCATACTTGACAATCTGGTATAATGCTTTTGTCGAGCCAAGAAAATCGCACAATTGGTTAAGCTGTTAGCCTGTTGGCATTGATCTATCCAGAAATCTATTTCTTCATCTGTGAACTTAGCTCTAATTGGAAGAGTTCTATAAATTTTTATCACCTCCTTATTCATTCTAACAGGTATAGTCCATTTTTACAGGGAAACGACAGGTTAAAACCCGTCGAGTCGGATTTCATCCCCCGGTTTCAACCGGGGGCTTTCATCCTCCCGGACTTTTTTTGGTAACATTCTCTTGACATCTAATGAGGTTTGTTATGCCAGATTTGTATGTGTCATGGTCAGATTACCACCAAAACATCGAAACCTTAGCAGTAAAAATCTATCAATCCGGCTGGGACTTCAACCAGATTGTTTGCATCGCCAAAGGGGGATTAAGGGTTGGTGACATCCTCTGCCGCCTTTACCGACAGCCCCTGGCGATTCTTTCTGCTGCCTCCTACGGCGGCGCAGATAATCGTATCCGAGAAGAAATTACCTTCTCTAAGAATCTTTCCATGACTAACGATAATTTGGGCAGCCGAGTGGTTTTGGTTGATGATTTAGTGGATTCTGGCATTACCCTCCGGGAAGGGGTTCGCTGGCTAGATGAGCATTATGGTACTGAGATTGAGCAGATTCGCACGGCTGTTATTTGGTACAAAAGTTGCTCAGTGATACCGCCGGATTACTACGTGGATTACCTGCCAGATGATCCCTGGATTCACCAGCCTTTTGCAATGTATGAACAAGTGACACCTGCCCAACTGGCAGCACGTTATCAGCAGTTAACCCTAAGTGATTAATCAGGGAACTTCGGATCAGGGAACTTCGGATCAGGGAACTTCGGATCAGGGAACTTCGGATCAGGGAACTTCGGATCAGGGAACAGGGAACTTCGGATCAGGGAACAGGGAACTTCGGATCAGGGAACAGGTAATAGGTAATAGGTAATGGAGAATAGGTAATGGAGAATAGGGAATAGGTAATAGGTAATGGAGAATAGGTTCCTACCAAATCGGTATTTTTATCTCAAAAGTCGTTCCTTTTTGCTGATTGGAATAGACAGAAATATCTCCTTTATGAACATCGATGATTGATTTAGCGATCGCTGTTCCCAGTCCAGTGCCACTCTGCTTACCATAGGTAACAAAGGATTCAAATAAGCGATCGCGAATTTCCTCTGGAATTCCCGGTCCATTATCGTGAATCTTGATTTGGGCTGCTTCTTCGGTAGCCCAAGCGGTTATCTCAATACAACCACCACGATTTTGGAAAGCCTCAACAGAGTTAGTCGCCAAATTTTGCAAGACACGCAGGAGCTTATTTTCATCGGCATTCACCACCAAATCATCTGGACACTGAATAACCAGTTCGACTTGTGCCTCCTGAAAATAAATCTGGTTGAGCTTTTCAAAACGCTGCAATACTCTCGCCAGGTTGACAGGTTGTTTATTCAACTCCGTATGCCCCCGGACAAATTCTAACAATTCCTCTGCCATTACCGACATGTGTTTAGCTTGGGCTTTAATCAAATCGCACCACTCAACTGTTTTTTCATCGGAATGCAGTTCTTTCACCATAGTACTGGCTAAATAAATCCCGCTCAAAGGACTTTTTAAATCATGAATTACTGTGTTTACCATCTCCCCGACCAAGACCATTTTTTCTTTATATACTAGCTCTTTTACATATTCTTCTGTTGTTATCCTGAGACGTTGAAGAATGTAAGAAAACAGTTTTAGGAGTACAGTAATTGTTGTATTAGCCAAAATTTTCATAAAGCTGCTGCCAGGAATCTTGGCTAAAATTGCATTTCTACAAACAATCGCCTGGGCGCTACGTGGCTTTCCATCTAAGATGCCAAATTCTCCAAAAAAATCGTTGGGTAAAGCCTTGGCAACGCTTTGATATTGACTGTGCCCTTGGCATTTTCTCAACTCCACTTTACCCGCTAAAACTAGATACAAAAAATCTGGCATATCCCCTTCTTCAAAAATCACTTTGCCTGCAGAAAATTCCTCAACAATAGCAATGCGGCACAGTTCAGCTGCTTGCTCTGATTCAAAAAAGGATATAAACTGATGGGATTTCAACTCCATGTTAGAATACCTAGATCGTTAAGCTAAAAATTTGCTTGATTGCTTTGAAGTTTGCTAGTGACAATGAAGATGAAAAACGGGATCTAACTCCTTTATCCTTCTCTACCGAAGGAGAGGTCAGAGCGCCAGGCAAGTTTTGGGTGTATGAGCACATCATTTTTTACAATACTTCGCAATAGAGAATCCCTACTATGGTATCTACGAAATCAACTTACGCAATAAATCTTAAGATTGTGGTGTTAAATTGGGTACAAATTTGAATTTATCGGGGTATTGTTATGGCTAAGAAGAAGCGTTTTCGGGATATCTGGGTCAATCAAACCACACTGGGCAGGCAATTTAACATGTCGGCGATCGCCATGGGCAAAAAACTCAAGGAATTGGGCTTGCGCGAACCAGATGGCAAGCCGACGCAAAGGGCTATTGATGAGGAATTTTGCCGCTCAACACCCCTAAAGGATGGTAAATCCTTCTATATGTGGCATAAGACAAAGGTTACGGAATTACTCAAGCAAAGCGATTCACAAGGTCTCAGCCCTCAAGAAATCAGGTGCAGAGAACTGGCAGAAAATCTCATCCAGGCTGATAAAGTATATCAAAATGCTAAGAGTGGGATGGAAGAGAAGGGGGCAATTCTCTGGTTGGAGCAGATTGAAAGCGAGATTCGCGAGGCGGACAAACCATTGGTAAACAATTTCCTCAAAGAACTGGGGTCAAAGTTACAGCTGGATTGAACAATACAAAACGAATGAGTGAGCGCATCGGCAAAGTCTATCTAGTAGGCGCTGGGGTAGGAAGTGTCGCCTACCTCACCCTCAGGGGAAAACAACTGCTTTCCCAGGCAGAGGTATTAGTCTACGACGCTCTAGTAGATCCCCAGCTATTAGAATTAGTGCCACCCAACTGCCTCAAGCTGGATGTGGGCAAACGGGGTGGATGCCCCAGTACCCCCCAAGAAAAGATTAATCAGCTACTCGTAGCATATTGCCTGCAAGGGAAGCAAGTAGTGAGGCTGAAAAGTGGCGATCCGTTGATTTTTGGTCGCTCTATTGCTGAAATGCAGGCACTGAGGGACGCAGGCTGTGATTTTGAACTAATACCGGGCATTTCTTCTGCCCTAGCCGCACCCTTGCTGGCGGGAATTCCTCTTACTGACAAAGTTTTCAGTAGCTGTTTTGCCGTCATGAGCGCTCACAAGCCAGAAGCACTGGACTGGGAAGCACTAGCACGGATTGATACCCTGGTCATTTTAATGGGAGGTAGCTCACTGAGTAAAATTGTCCAGCAGTTGCAAGACAAAGGGCGATCGCCTTCGGAGCCTGTTGCTATTATTCGCAATTGTGGTCGTCGGGAACAACAAGTCTGGATCGGCACTTTAGCAGATATAGTTGATCAAACCGCTGGTATTTCCCTTTCACCTGCGGTAATTGTTATTGGCAAAGTGGTAAGACTCAGGAGAATGTATCAATCTAAAATCCCTTTACTCCCTCTGACGGGAAAAACTGTTCTAGTAACCCGTGCAGCGGAGCAGTCGAGTAAATTTACTAATCTCCTGCAACAGCAGGGCGCAACGGTGATTGAAATGCCTGCCCTACTAATTTGTCCCCCTTCCAGTTGGGAGGGTTTAGATCGGGCGATCGCTAACCTGTCAGACTTCCACTGGCTAATCCTCACCTCTGCTAACGGCGTAGAATATTTCTTTAACCGCTTGGCAACACTTGGTAAAGATGCCCGTGCCTTAGCAGGGATTAAAATTGCCGTAGTCGGTAAAAAAACCGCCGCCATTCTCAAACAACACAATTTACAACCAGACTTTATTCCCCCAGACTTTGTTGCTGACTCCCTAGTTGAAAACTTCCCAGAATCTCTAACGGATAAAAAAGTACTCTTTCCTCGCGTAGAAACGGGGGGGAGGGAAGTCTTAGTCAAAGAATTAACCGCTCAAGGTGTCGAAGTTGTTGAAGTTGCAGCTTATCAATCTAGATGTCCCACCCAAATCTCACCTCCTGCTTGGGAAGCTTTGCAACAGGGAACAGTGGATCTTGTTACCTTTGCTAGTTCCAAAACGGTCAAAAACTTTTATCAACTTATAGAATCAGCCCTAACACCTAATTCAGAATCGACTCCCCAATCTCTGTTAGAAAATGTCTGCATTGCCTCCATTGGTCCCCAAACTTCCAAAAGTTGCCACCAAATACTAGGGCGAGTAGATATAGAAGCTCAGGAATATACTTTGGAAGGATTAACTGAAGCGCTTGTGCAGTGGAGCAATCAATTTAGCTAGAGTTGCGAAGGTCAAGTCAAATTTGCTTATTTATCCAAGTGCTAATTTTGTTTTATAGTCTGGCTATATCTTCAGGACAAAGTTGGCGAATTCGCTGATATTTACCTGCAGCTTCTGTCGCCAGTCTTTTCCGCCCTTCACCTGGCGTATCTAGGAGATTTCGCTGTTGGACAAAGGGAAGAAAGTAAGTTTCTTTGGGATGAACTTCATTGCGGATTTCTTGCCACTTCCAATCCTTGGGCAATTGGTGACCCGCTAAAACCCAAACTTCAAGCTCTTGCCAAGCATTCTCTGCCAAAAGGGACTTATCCTTGGAGAGAATATTTGCTGCTTTCCGCTCAATGTTATCAAGACGTTTTCTTCTATCTTTCTTCCCATCTCGATCTACACATAGTAGAAACAGATCGATCATCCCCTTGTACTTATCAATAATTTCCTTGATGCGTTCCCATTTGAGAGCTTGAGCAATACCTCTCAAAAGCGGATCTCTACAAACTATAACTTTGGCTGTCGGTTTTTTAAGTTCTTTCATCATCGCCTTGATAATCGGCTCAAGCATATATTGATCCTTGCGAAAATCTTCTGGAATTACGAGTATCTTCAATCGTCTATCTCCTCATCTTCTAAGAGATACATTGCGTCTTCCAACCATCCAGATTCGTGGAGACGTGCTAGATTATGTTTCTCGACTACGCGCTTTTATCCTGGAATGTCAACAATTCGTTGTATCTTGGCATCGAGCCTATCTGGGAGGCGATAGGTTAATGAAGCATACTCTAATGATTGAGGACTTAATAGTCTCAGCAAATGTGGCGAGTGAGTGGTAGCTACCATTTGCATAGTTCCTTGGGAAACTTTTCCCTCGATTAGTTGCAGTAGCAGGTGCAAGCGAGTGGGATGAATGCCATTTTCCAGTTCCTCAAATAAATAAAACCTCGCAGGAGAAGCACTTAGCAGTGCTGCGCTCATCGCGAGGAAGCGCAATGTCCCATCTGAGGCACTGTAGGCAGATATATTTGTTTTATTGTCAATTAAGGTAAGTAAAATTCTGCCAGTAAAATCACTAGGAAACTTAAAATCTTGAGCATCCATCGGCGTTAGTTCCCGTATCCATTCTTGCAGAGCCAATTTCTGTTCAGGAATTTCACAAATTGCCTGCAAGACAGAAGAGAGATTTTCACCTCGATCGCCCAAAACAGTTTGTCCTGGGAAAGAAGGCATCCTCATGGCATTTGGATCTAAATCTAAAAAGCGCATGGAACTTAAAATCGAATTTAAAGCTAATATCGCTTTAAGTGAGGTTGATTTAACTAAGTTTTTAAGCTCATCATGTTCGAGTAATTGTGATAAAACTGGGCGCTGATTCAAGAAAGAGACAGTCTTATTTCGACCACGTCCCTCTGTCCGAACACGAAGGTTAAGATGTACAGGTTTATCTTGTGGAGGTGGATTTTTTTGTGGGTGGGAATCAAAGACAAATTCGCTTAATTTTGATAAAAACAACCGTTCAGCAACTACTCGTGGTTCCTTACCATTTGTACCAGCATCAACCTCGATCCTGTAGGTGGCATTGCGTTCTTCGTGTTCTTCGTTCTCATCTAAGAAAGTGAATAAAACCTCTATAGCAAAAGTAGATTCACCTTGGAAAGTTACTTCTCTTGTACCGCCACGAATCCCACGCCATTGCAGTACACCTCCCTCAATCCATTTTTCCCCGATAATGTCAGCCAGATTATAACCACGGCAAATACCATGAAGAAAGCGAAACGCATCCCGAATGTTACTTTTTCCAGAGGCATTTGTTCCTACTAATAAGGTCAAGTTTCCTATAATAAGTTCTGCTTCTTTGAAATTCTTAAAACGTTCCAGGCGAAGTTTCTTGAGCATGACTGCGGTTTTAGGCGGATTTTAGCTCAAATCCGGTTGCATCGGAATTGAATATTCTGTCATTGCGTTTCCATAGCGTGCGCATAGCGCCAACCAAAGCAAAGCAATCCCATCCTAAGAGATTGTTACTCTTCGAAGCCCCTATCCCGTCTACACTCCACTTCCTTACTGGCATGGCTTCTAAGGGCACAATGACATAGAATACCGATGCAAGCTAAAACGATATTATATTAAGACTTTACTGAGCGGGCTGGTTAGGGGAGTCTCGAATCTTTTAAGTCGTCTCGAAGAACTGAGAATGGGTTTAAACTAATAATCATCTAATTATACCCCTTAGCGGTTAACAGGGTAGTGAATCTGGGAGGTGGGCATTGCCCAGCTAAAATTCCGGGTTGGGTACCAACAATCCTTTACGGCAATGCCCACCGCTCCAACTTAAAGTTTCGAGGTAGAGTGCAACAAAAGCACCTTTTTATTGAGTTATCCCATAGGAAATGCCTACGGGGTGAAAACAGTCAGTTCCCTTCGGTTTCATCTTCAGGGAGATCGGCTATTCCTGTTATCGTGTCGAGAATCACTTCGAGTTTGGCTTGAAGTCGATTAAATTGATGCTCCATCCGATCTAGACGTGAATTGAATTGATGCTCTATTCGATCTAAATGTGAATCTATCTGGTCAAACCTAGAATCCATGTGGCTTTCTAAGACTGAAAAGGCTTCACTAATTCGTCCTTCTGGCTCAATATCTAATTGGAGAGTTTTAATTCGTTCAACTGCATTAGCTAACTGTCGTCTAAGCTGATTGATGCGCTTGTTCTGCTCTTGTTCACTCATGAGTTAAACTCCTGGTTGAAGCGGTGAGTGGGATTGGGTTTGGCTGTCACTCTTAATGTGCCACGACTAAGCGAGAGAGGGCGATCGCTATTTGCTCTGCAACATATCTTTCAGTTTAAAATCAATAGTAGCCCCTTTTGTCGTACTAACCCCCAATTACGATTACTGAAACAGCGCTCTAGCTGGTATCTTATTTTAACCCACATTCGGAATGTGGGTTCTAGATAATCTCCCAAGCGAGCTGTTAAACAATTTATAATTCATATAATTCATGAAACTAATTATCCAGATACCTTGTTACAACGAAGAAGCAATCCTTGGGCTAACGCTCTCTGAGCTACCTCGTAAGGTTCCTGGCATAGATACTGTAGAGTGGCTGGTTATCAATGATGGCAGTATTGACCGAACTGTAGAAGTGGCAAAGGCTTGTGGGGTGGAGCACATTGTCAACTTTGACCATAATCAAGGTCTGGCAAAAGCTTTCATGGCTGGGATAGAAGCATCTTTGAAAGCTGGTGCTGATATTATCGTCAACACAGATGCCGACAATCAGTACTGTGCTGATGATATCCCCAAACTAATTGAGCCAATCCTAGAAGGCAAGGCGGAAATTGTTATTGGTGCTAGGCCGATCCAGAAAATTAAACACTTTTCTGCCACCAAAAAATTTCTGCAAAAATTAGGTAGCTGGGTTGTACGTGTCGCCAGCAATACTGATATTCCTGACGCTCCTAGTGGCTTCCGAGCAATCAGCCGTAATGCTGCCCTAAAGCTAAATGTATTTAATGAATACACCTATACGTTAGAAATGATTATTCAGGCTGGACAGAAGGGCATGGCGATTACCTCTGTCCCCATTAGAACCAATGGGTTTCTACGACCCTCAAGGCTGGTGAAGAGTATTCCGGCCTATATCCATCGTTCCATTTTCACCATCATCCGGATCTTTATGACCTATCAGCCTCTCCGGTTCTTTACGCTTCTGGGGAGTGTTCCTTTTATATTAGGATTTCTACTTTGTGTGCGCTGGCTGATACTATTTTTCGATGATACTTCAAGAGCCCGTGCACCCAGTCTGATTCTGGCAGCGATTCTGATTTTGATCGGTTTTCAACTGTGGATATTTGGTCTAGTTGCAGATCTGATGGCGGTGAATCGCAAGATTCTAGAAGATATTCAGCTCCGGCTTCGCCGCTCTGAGGTAGATGCTAAAAAAGATTAGGGTCTGTCTGCAAAACCCTGGAAAGGGCGTAGGCGTAGGCGTAGCCTTCTCGTAGCCCGTAGGGCTTCTCGAAGAGTAGAGTAGCCTTCTCGAAGAGTAGAGTAGAGTAGCATTTGGATATCCAACTTGATGATAGGTTTCACAATTGATCCCCCAAATGCTTCGCCCCTACAATAAACTATTTTGTCTACTCCCTAATCCCCAATCCCTAATCGCACTGTTTAACTATTGTTAAGGGCACACCATGCCTTACCACTTGATGGACAACTCTACACTCAGGAAAATTTTTTGGTAACTCCCATCGAGGCCTTGCTAAGTAATAATAAGGTTTTTCAAGATTGATATTTTCTGATTTTTTGTAAGAAATTAGTTTAATACCAGAATCTGAAAATGCACTGGCTGAATGTAAAGGGCCACCCACTATAACTTTTGCATTTGAGTTGGCGTTTTGATTAATCCATTCCATACCTTCGCGCATACTCAAGCCCCAATATTCAGTCTCATAATGACTGTGGGCTCTTTCCAATCCTCCAGATATGCGATTAAAGTAAATGTATTCATATGGATGTAAAGTAGTCATATCGAGGAGTATTTGAAGAAAAGTAGTTACGACAACCGCCACTAAAAAAATTTTTAAACTCCTTCGGACAATTACTTTATACAGCCAGATTAGAAAGGTAGTAGAAATAATAGCCAATACAGGTAAAATGAAAAGAAAATGGCGCAGACCATCGTACATAGTTGAATTTTTAGCAATAGCCATAACTGGCAGAAAGAATACCTGAAACAGCATCAAAATGACGCAAGCACGTTGGATAACTGAGAATTTACGATATTTCGCTAAAATTACGACAAGACCTGCAATAAAACAAATTTGAAAGATTAATGGAGTCGTGATTATTATCCAAGTAGGTAGGTAGTACCAGGGAAGGGCTTGAGCTGACATAAATTTACTGCCAAATAGAACTGTTCCAGACCATCCGTATTTAGATAAAGCTCCTATAATCTCAAAAATCCATCCAATGGGATTAGACCAGGATGCCGGATGGCAAACAATAGTTGTTCCTAGCCAACTGATAAATATCAAAACGTAGCAGAAGCCAAAATTATAAAAATCTCTGTAGAGATTACCTTTTCTAAACAGCCTGATAATGAGATAAGCTACTAAAACAAAAAAAAGTACAAGGAAACCACCAAACCTTATTCCTGTTAGTAGTCCAACTAGAACTCCATACAAAGCGGAAAATACAGTTATACGATTAATCTCAAATTTAACTTTGCTGTCTAAACGGAAATATTGATCGATTAGATAAGCACCCATTAAAGTAGAGAAGATAAATAGTGATGCGAAGGGAACATCTTTAAAGTTGAAGAAGCTATGCCCCCAAAATCTAGGAAACAGAGCCAAAATTACGGAACCAAGCCAGCCATACTCCAATCCCCACAAAATACCAACAATTCCTGCCACTGAGATATAAGCTATCAGAGAAGTGAGAAATGTCAGAGTATGCTTGACTTTGATTCTTTCAGTAAATCTACTTTTAAGGTCTGTTAACTGATTACTAGAGCCTTTTGCCTTAGGGCGAAGACGCTTATAAATTTGAAAGATTGCCTCCGAAGCGAAGTTAAATACTGTCCCATCGTATTTAAACAGCCAAGGAATAGGCTTACCTTTAGTAATTAGGTCGCGGTTCCAATAAACCATATTAATCCCTATGGATTCATCGGCTGATATCCCGTAATTGCCAACCGTAGCAAGCCCGATGATAGCGATAATTGCCATCACAATTGATATCTTTAGATATGTATGGCGAACAACCCCTTTCAATCCAGTCAAAATTCTCTCAACCATAGATTTTATTCCTCCTCATCGTTGTTGATAAGATAGGCATCTTATAATTCACTCAATTAGTCCCTGATTTTTGAGCAGTAAAATTATAAAAATTGTGATGCTCCAGCTTACGACAGTGAGTAAAATTGGCAAATCTGTCAATAAAATTTCCTCAGGTCGTTCGCTAAGAGTTCCTGGCTTGTGACCAGTGTGGTTTTTACGAGCAATTTCTTCAGGGTCACTGAGTAGCTGATAACGAAAAATACCATACAGAACGAAGGGTAATGTTAATAACATCCAGGGGGTCGGAGCTCCATTAACCTGGGGACCAGAACTCCAGAGGGCATAGGAAATCACTGTACTGGTAGTGACCACGCTCTCCATACGGCTCAATAGAGGTAGGGAGTAGCGTTTGAGGACAGAACGAATCTTGTCGCCTCCTGGCAATCGCCCTATAGACTGATGTCCAGATATAATTATGAGCCGCATTTCCGCTTTTCGCTTCTCAACCCCTAAAAATAGAGCCAGCATGGCAGTACACAGTACAAACCACGGGGATAGAGTAATGTTAGTTGCTACTGCACCCGCATAAGCCCGCAAGACAAATCCAGTGGCGATTGTCATAATGTCAAGAATGACAGTGCGCTTCAAGCGTAGATTATAGGCAACTTGTAGGACTGCGTAACTGATGATGGTAGCTCCCAAATTTGGCGATCGCAGCCAGCCGAGAATCAGGGCACTACCCAAAAGAACTACTGCCATTCCTATTGCCGTAGGTATACTGACTAATCTGGCTGCGATCGGGCGCTTGCACTTGAGCGGATGCCGACGATCGGATTCCACATCTGCGATGTCGTTGAGCAGATAGAAGCTACTAGAAACACAGCAAAACAAGACAAATGCCAGTACACTAGCCAGAAGTGATTGCACATTGACGCTAAAAGCAAACAAGGGTGCAGCAAAGACAATGAGGTTTTTTGCCCACTGGCGAGGTCTTAGAGCAGCTATGTGAGGGGGCAATTTGGCAGTGCTGGCCACTATGTCACCTGGATGCTGTTTCTTAAAATTGTTTGCGATCAAAAATTATATGACAATTATGCTGGCTTTTCTACCTTGTATTTCCTTGATCTTGCTCCTATTTATTTTTCAGGACAAAAATAATGATTGGCGTAATTCTCTACTATCTGCTTTGATTGTCTGGGGAGTTGGCTTGACTGCAATTACTGAGGCTCTCAGTCTTTTCAGACTACTACAATTTGAATGGTTGATAGCCTCATGGTTATTCATAGATATTTTCTTAATTATAATTTACTTTCGCTCTGGCAGAAAAAATGCCAGAAAAAGTAATAATCAGAGAATAAACAATATATTTAAATTATCATTTTTTTCAATTATATTACTAAGCGGCGTAACTTTTATTATTACAACAGTTGGTTTAGTTGCTATAGTGGCAGCACCTAACAACTGGGATTCGATGATCTATCACATGACTCGTGTAGCTCACTGGGTTCAAAATCATAGCATTGCACATTACCCAACACATACTATCAAACAGCTATATCAGAATCCCTGGGCAGAATTTGCCATTATGCATTTTCAGATTCTGAGTCGAGGCGATCGCTTTGCCAACCTTATTCAATGGAGCAGTATGGTTAGCAGCATTTTTGGAGTGTCACTGATTGCTAGTCAACTTGGAGCAAATTTGCGCGGCCAAATTCTTTCTACTGTTGTTTGTGCAACTATACCTATGGGAATTCTGCAGGGTTCCAGTACTCAAAATGACTATGTTGTTGCTCTCTGGCTAGTTTGTCTTGCTTACTTTACGCTTCTGATAGTAAAAGAAGGAGCCAGTATAGCTAATACATCTAGAGTAGGAGCTAGTCTAGGACTCGCTATTTTAACTAAGGGGACTGCCTATATTTATGGGGTTCCATTTTGTATTTGGCTCACTCTATGGGGAATTAAAAAGTTGCGCTGGCAACTATGGAAGCCTGTTATAATTGTACTAATTATAGTTTTGGCTATTAATTTTGGTCACTACACGCGCAATTTTACTCTCTTTGGCTCTCCCCTTGGTGTATCTGGAGGATATACCAATGAGGTTTTTAGCATGACAATCTTTATTTCAAATGTCACCAGAAATCTTGCTTTGCATGCTGATATTGTCAGAAATATCGGCTTACAAAATATCATTACACCTACCACTGGTATAACAGAGAAATTAATTAAAATATTACATTTAGGTTTAGGGTTAGATGTTAGCGATTCTCGGACAACCAGTCCACCGGGAGCAAATTTTCATGTTTCAGGATTATCAATGCATGAAGATACTGCTGGGAATCCAGTTCATCTCTTGTTAATATTATTATCTTTTATCTTTTTGATAACAAACAGAAAACTGAGAAGGCAACCATATCTTCTGAGTTATTTTTGGGCTGTATCGGCTGGTTTTTTCCTCTTCTGCTTCCTGCTCACATGGTCGCCATGGCGCAGTCGCCTCCATTTACCTCTCTTTATTCTCTTTTCTGCATTGGTTGGGGTAGTTTTCTCGAAATCTTTGAATTATAGAATTACTAACTTTTTAGGGTGTATTCTAATATTACTATCTCATTCATGGGTTTTAAATAATGCCATTAGACCTCTTGTAGGGAGCAATAATATCTTCAACACCACTAGGATTGAGCAGTACTTTGAGAGCAAGCCATATCTCAAAATTCCCTACATAGAGGCAGTGGAGATTGCGAAATATAAAAAATGCTCAAACATTGGGCTAATTGGAGATAAGATAGACTATGAATATCCATTATGGGTGCTATTTAATGAAGGTGACGGACAAGTGAGGATTAGACATGTTAATGTTACCAATGAGTCTGCTCCCCAAGCTAATCAATATCCATATATTCGCTTCAAAGCTTGTGCAATAATTTCTGTTATGTCTGAGAAAAATAAAAAAGAAATAGGAAAAGAGGTTGTTACTAAGAGTGGTATTTATCATCAATATTGGTCAGAGGGGACAGTTCAGGTGTTTACTAGACAATAAAGGCAAAGGGGAACGGGGAACAGTAAAAATTCTGGCATGGTTCAAAACAGGGTAACACGGGGAGCAGGGAGCAGGGACTCCGGAGCAGGGAGAGAGGTTCTACTCAGCAGTTCCACTGACACTCAACCGTGTTACCCTGCCACTTGGCAGATTGAACCAT
>JBFRWF010000206.1:0-9642 GCA_051439465.1 Xenococcaceae cyanobacterium
GAGCCAAGTAGGCACAGGGGAAGAGCAGAATGCCGGACCAACCGACAAAAACGAAGCGATCGCGCTTGAGCCAGTCATCGAGGACGTCAAACCATCCTCTCTGAGCTGGGGCGCGTCCGACTGCAATGGTCATGACGCAAATCTCCGAAAATAGCTATGATTACAAAGATTAGTTTTCTGTACAGTTCGACTAACCTACTTCTATGGATAAGCAGAAGGTTGGTCGAAATGTGAGAAAAGTTTACTTTTCTTAACTTACTTTATATTAAAGGAAATTTTCTTGGTTTGCAACCTCAATTCTTAACAAAACCTAAAAATTAACCCCAGCACTGGATTGGGGCTTGTTTTGAGCCCTGCCTCACCCCCTCGAATGGCATGGTTCAAAATAGGGGAACACCCTTAGAGGGGGAGCAGGGGGAGCAGGGGGAGACGGGGAGAGCTCACAAGGGTAGGTTTTTAACATTTAACTGTGAGACTGACTCCGGAGACGGGGAGACTCCGGAGACGGGGAGACTCCGGAGACGGAGAGACACCGGAGATGGGGAGTAAGGGAGCAGGGAAGATGTCAATAACATTCTCTACGTTATCCACTATGATGGCTCAGGGTTAAGTCGGGTGACCCAAAGCACTTTCAATTACAGCATCGGAATTTATCTATGAGCATACTCAACCACCAGCAAGTTATAGCTACTGTTATCCTCAGTCTTGTTTCTGTTATAGGACAGACAAGTATCTCAGCTCAACCGATTTCGGGTAATATCCCTGTCTTCTCTCCTAAAACTGAGAGCAATTCCATGAGCAAGTTTCTCTCTTCCAAACCAAGCACTCTAGAAGGGTTAACGGCTCAACTACCTGATTTTGGCGATCAAAGACAAGATCCAACACTTCGCGAAACCCGGAAGCTCCAGGAGCAACTCATGCAAGAGTCAGACTTCTTTGAGCGAAGTCGAGAGCTGCTAGAAGAAGAAATTCGCCGATTTCGGCAGCAGCAATCCCCGCCAATGTTGAGCATTGATGCTGGTATTCAACCCTGGCAACCTGTCATCTTCAGAGCAGGTGGATTCTCAATTTGGATACCACCTGGAATTCTGACTGAAGAATCGCGAACTGTAGAAGCAACAACAGGTACTCTGGAATTCAGGGTTTTCGCAAAGCATCTCAGTGGATCCAGATTTGTGGCGGCATACGCAAATTTTGAGGAAGCTCAAACCGATGCTTCGGAAGATGTTTTTGCAGTGGTGCGCAATGCTGTTATTGAAAGAACAGCTTTTGAATTAAAAGAAGATCGAGCTATTGCGCTAAACAGTTATCCTGGTCGAGAACTTGAGCTAAGTGGTGAGAGGGAAACCATTATCTTTCGAGTTCTCCTGATCGAACAAAGGATTTACGTCTTAGGTGTTCGGCAGCCAACTCAAGGCATGAACCCTGAAGCTGCTACAGCTTTTTTTAATTCGTTTCAGTTACTGGAATTAGAGGAGGCTCGACAGGATAACTGAGGAGTATGCCAATACTTGTTGCGGCTCGCTTGACCAGAAAGCCTCGACTCGCTTTCCAGGCTCATTTTGGGCTCACAATAAATGACTGGAGTTTCGTTGTTGGTGATGATGATTAGGTGTAGCAACTCGTAGGGGTGCAATCTCCCCCAAGGGGAAAAGCGCCTGGGAGTCTTGCCATGTTTCGACCCCAAGCGCTTTTCCCAGTATCCCCTCACACACAGCAATAAATATATAGCATCAATTCTATTGGTCAAGTGGATGGGGAGACTCCGGAGACGGGGAGATAAATTTTCAAGGGAAAAATTAGCTTTTTCCCCCTCTCCCACTCCCCCACTCACCCTCTCTACAAGCTGAATGTAAAAAACCTACACTTGTAAGGACGGGGAGAGGGGGAGACCTTGAATCTCTGTTTTTCTTGTTAAGATGTTCAAGGCAATGTATTTTCGTCTTTCATGAGCTTAGTTCTCAACTACGTCTACCCCATCTACCCCGACGCCGAGCAAGAGGAAAAATTGCTCGACTGGTTGGATATATGCACAAGTGCGTACAACTATGCTCTGCGAGAAATCAAAGACTGGTGCAACTCACTTTTGTTCCCATTCACCGTTGCTCAATCTTTTCAGAATATATCATCCCTGCCGATACGCCGCTTCCGGGATCTTATCGGCAAAGACTTATCGAGATTACTGGAGCGTACATGTTCACAATTGACTTGACTTTGAAGAATACGCCGATGACCCTTTCGGTACAACGGAAGGAGACTGAGGATGCGGAAGCTGTTTACCAGAAAATTATCGAAGCGATGCGCTCCCCAAGCCCGAAACTATTGGAACTGACTTGCGAAAAACAGCCGGATAAGAAAGTAGCTGTCTTTAGCGATCAGATTAGCGCAGTGATAGTTTCTCAGAAATCCGGTGCGACAGCCTTAGGTCGGGTTCCCGGCTTCATTGCTACGGCTGAGGCAGAATGATGATACCACCAGCTATTAGGGTAAAGGATTTGACCTTTAGCTGGCATCAGGAAGCAGCAGTACTGCGCTCCTGCTCTCTGGATGTCCCCAAGGGTGAATTTTGGATGCTATTGGGGACTAATGGGAGCGGCAAGTCCACTTTATTGAGGTTGCTGGCAGGGCTGTTAACACCCCAATCGGGAGAAATTGAGATTGTGCGGCCAGTGGGGTTTGTGTTCCAAAATCCCGATCATCAGCTAGTGATGCCCACAGTGGGAGCTGATGTGGCGTTTGGGCTGGTGGAAGAAAATCTTTCTGCTGCCGAGGTTCGCACCAGGGTAGGAGAAGCCCTGGCTGCTGTCAATCTTCTGGATTTAAAAAGACGTCCAATTTATGCTCTCAGTGGGGGGCAAAAGCAGCGAATTGCTATTGCTGGAGCGATCGCACGTCATTGTGAGGTCTTACTCCTTGACGAACCCACTGCCTTGTTAGATCCAGATACTCAACTCGAACTGGTGGCACAGGTACAACGCTTAGTCAAAAGTCGTGGTTTGACCGCTCTGTGGGTAACTCACCGATTAGACGAGTTAAATTATTGCGACGGTGCTTTTTTGCTAGAGGGGGGTCAGGTTGTCGATCGAGGGGAGCCAAAACATCTCAGAGAGAGACTCCTCCAAGCAGAGGAGAAAAAATCATAAATTATTGTTATTATTTATGAGTAAAATGGTTAGTGACATTGATATATCAAAACCCTCCCAGGAAAAATGCCTTCTTCTTCACCCCAGGCTCTTTTACTCGTTGATGGTTACAACATCATCGGAGCTTGGTCTTGCCTAAAAAAAACTCGCGATCGCCATGGGCTGTCCTCAGCTCGTCGAGAGTTGGTAGAAGCTTTAATTAATTACACTGCCCATCAGGGATTCGAGACTCAAGTCGTCTTTGATGCCCATTATCAGAACACACCCAGTTACCAGGAAAATCACACCCCAGCTTTATCTGTTTATTATACAGCTTTCACCCAGACAGCAGACACCTACATAGAAAAAATTTGTGCTTCTTTTCCTCGTCGGTGTTCCCCACCCTCTCCAAGGCTAATTGTTGCCACCTCGGATCGGGCGCAGCGGCTCACTGTGCTTGGTTACGGAGCAGAATGGATGTCAGCACAACGGCTGGCGAGCGAGGTAGACATAGCAGCGTGTCAGGTGAGACGTAAGCATCGACCCCAGAAAAAATCTCAGGGTCGTTTTTTATTCAATTCCCTCGATGCCAAAGCTCAAAAGCGTTTAGCCCAATTGCGACAGGGCATTCACTCTTAGCAGTTTCTCAACCTAAAAACTTTTTTTCCTAAAATAGAATAAAATAGTTGACATCGACTTAAATATTCGCTATATTAACAAAGGTGCAAATAACAAGCCCCCATCGTCTAGTGGCCTAGGACACCTCCCTTTCACGGAGGCGACAGGGATTCGAATTCCCTTGGGGGTATTATTAATTAAAAATTCAAAGATGGGAAAACCCAGTTAGAGTAAGGATTGTGGCTGTTTATCTGGTGGGAATAGAAAGTTTCTTTCATCCATAACAGACGCGATCTCGAAGGCATCTCATAACAAATCCGGGTTAACCACCCCCTTTTTTCCGGAAGCAGGTAACAGGGACTTGCTAGACTACGTCGCTGCTTCCCAGAACACTCAAAGTGCGCCCAGCGTCAGCTGTAATACAGATTTAGCTAGGAGAAAAATTAAGATGCTCCAGATTTATGGTATCGAGTTATCAGTTCCAACGAATAAAGTGAGATTTACTGCGAACGCTCTAGATCTAGAATACGAATTCAAGCGCGTTAATCTTGCTGCTGGAGAGCAAAAGCAGCCCGACTTTCTGAAGGTGAATCCCATCGGTAAAGTGCCTGTGCTTAAAGATGACGACGTTTGCCTCTTTGAGAGCAATGCGATATGTCGGTATTTAGCCAGAAAGGAGAAATCATCGCTTTTCCCCTCAGAGCTTGAAAAGCAAGCCATCATTGATCAGTGGATGGAGTTCCATTCTCATCATCTTGGCTTAGCTGTAAGTAAAGTGCTTTTCAATACGCACTTCTACAAAATACTTGGGGTTCAGCTGGATGAACGTTCTCTCCAGGAGGGCACCGAGATGCTCACCAATTACATGCACATTCTTGATGGGCAACTTGAAGGTCAGTCATATCATGTTGGAGCATCAATGACATTGGCAGATCTTACTTTAGTAGCTGTCTTAGATCCACTTGATGTACTCGACTTTGACGTCTCTCGATTTACCAATGTTACAAGAATTCGCGATGCCTTTCGACAAGAATCATTCTACACCGCATGCCACAAAAACTATAAAGAAGTGCTAGAGGCAATGATGCAGCCATGACAATAATATCTCGTTCCTCGATGACCTCATCTAAGCCAGCATCTAAATCTTGAAGAGCTTGATCTATGGTTTCATAACTGCGATCGCCTTGTATTTGTTTGGCATGATGGATTGATAATGTACCTTTTTCATTATCGACTCTGAGTGATAGATAACACTTGATAACCATCGCCCTGGCGCAGACATTGCCCATCGAGATCAATGGGACAGGGGTTTTCTGGTGAAGGACGATATCCTTCAAGGTAAACTGCTGTTACTTCGACCTGTTGATTGTGAAAACTTTGTAATTCAGTGCGGGATACTTTCTCAGAAGGACGCAGTACTAAACGACGAGGACCTTCTGGATTAGTAATCAGGAAAAACTCATCTCCCCCATAAGCTCTTACTGACCTCACTGGGGGGATTTCTTCATAGATTAATTTTCCTCGCAGAGTTTTAATTTCTGACTCAATTAAATTGTCAGCTATAGTTGTGGGCTTAAGAGTCGGAGAAATGTTTGTGGAATCGGATGAAGGAGCGCAACTCCAGATGAACAGAATGCCGACTACAGATCCCAACAACCAAACTTGTATTAAAGGTTGATTGAACATTATGACCATTAAAGTTTTTTTCAAGGGAGAAACCGAGATTTTTCGGATAGGCTCTTAATAGGTTTTGTCAGTCAATCAGTTTGTCAAGTCTTTCTTGAATAGCTAGAGCGATTAAAGAGCGCAGCAAAATCAAAAACCACAGTCCTGACAAGGAAAAAGCGACGATCGCCCAGCCACTGTAAGCTGTTGAAAGCAGCACACTACCCGATAGCAAGGTAAATCCAGTCAAACAAGCATAAGTTAGGCTTTTAATGGCTAGATGAATCCGTTTGAGGGTGCGCTCGCTCTCAAGGGAACGGACGCGCACTTGTAACTCACCCTGTTCAATCCGCGCTTCTAGGCGTCGAATTAAAACCTCAGTGGCGCTAGGCTGCTGCAATTTATTTTTAATAAAATCCTTAGCCTGTCTTGCTAGCACTCCCACCAGGTTCCCCTTTCCATTGGATACAGCAATACTTTTCACGAAAGGCTGGCTAGCAGCTAAGAGATTATATTGCGGATCGAGGGCGCGAGCGATACCATCGAGAGTGGTTAATGACTTGATAACAAACGTCATCTGTGCTGGTAAGCGAAAGGGTTGCTGCTGGAACATCAAGTAGATTTCCCGACTTATTTGCTCAAAAGCCTTGATATCAACGGGTTTTTCTCGGAATTTCTCCAAGAGAAAGGCAACTAACCGCTTAACTGGGGTCATATCTCCTACGGGTTCAATCAAACCCATGTAGGTTAAGGTATCAACCACCTCTTCAGTGTCTTTTCTGAGTACGGCAAAAAATGTCTTGACCATTTGGTCTTTGGCAATAGACTTCACCTCCGCCATCGTCCCAAAATCATAGAAAATTAGATTCCCATCCTGACTGACTGCCATATTCCCCGGATGGGGATCAGACTGAAAAAAGCCATCCTGTAACAACTGCTTGAGGTAGGAACAGATGCCAAGCTGAATGATGTCGTCCAGATTGATGCCGCTAGCTTCTAGATTCTGGCGATCGTCAATTTTGATGCCTGGGAGATATTCCAGGGTCAGTATCTTTTTCGTAGTGTAGCGCCAATAGACTTGCGGAACAGCGATCCGGGGATAATTCTTAAAGTTTTCGCGAAAGCGATCGGCATTTTTCCCTTCGTGGATGTAGTCAATTTCTTGGTAGAGGAGTTCAAAAAACTCTTGGTAAATTGCTTCTAAATCGTACTTTCTGAGCCAAGGCAGATAGCGATTGCCAAAACGCACCAGTCGATGGAGAACTTCAAAATCTAAGTTGAATAGCCCCTCTAATCCTGGACGCTGCACTTTAACCACCACATCTTCCCCTGTATGCAGTCTTGCTTTGTGTACCTGTCCTAAGCTGGCAGAAGCTAGAGGAAAAGGAACAAAATCTCGATATAAAGCATAAATCGAGTTGCCCAGTTCGGATTCAATCAGAGCGATCGCCTCGTTTTCACTAAATTCTGGCACTCGATCCTGCAATTGCCCCAACTCCTGCACATATTCTAAGGGCAGCAAGTCCCCACGGGTGGATAGTGATTGTCCAATTTTGATAAAAGTCGGTCCCAAATCTAGCAGGGTTCTAACTAACCACCGAGCACGACGATGTTTCTGCTTAGAGGAGTTGTTCCCAACTAGCTTGTCCCACAACAAATAGAAGAGCAATTTTACTGCCACACCACAAATTTCCAGCTGGCGTGCCAGCGGAGAATATTTAGATCGTTGCCAACTTAGTGGCTTGGACACTGCACTCGTTTTCACCAGTAAGGATTGACCAAGAAGCACCAGAATTTTTTACAATACTTTATCTCAAATAACCTTTATTGAAACTGGGTCAGGGTAAGAGTAAAAGAGGTGACAAAAGTGGAAGGATTTTCAGATGGATGACTAGAGACATCGATAGTGCCATTGAGATGCTCGACTAAACTCTTCACCAGAGCCAGACCTAAGCCAGTGCCTGGAATAGCTTTCTCAGTAACGCCCTGTCCCCGACGGAATGGCTCAAAAATATATTTTTGTTCTTCGGGGGAGATGCCACTACCAATATTGGTCAAGGTAAGAACAATTCGATTTTTCTCTTGGCTTACTTGCTGAGTGATACTCAGATAAACAGTGGTCTCAGGAGCGGAAAATTTGCCAGCATTTGTCAAAAGTTCGACCAGAATACCCTTGAGGCTTTCAGGATCAGTGTATAGCACCAGGGATGACTTTGGCGATGTTTCGGAACTGGGCATCCGATGATAATCTACCACCAGAGTCAATCCCTTATCTGTCCATTCTTGCTCAAAGGATTGGGCTAACTCACTGATGATGTACTGGAGGTCAAGTTTTTTCGGGTGGGGTTTGAATTTCTTGGATTCTAGATCCTTGAGAGTCAGTAAGTCATTGACCAGATTAATTTCCTTGTCACATTCTGATTCTAAAATTTCTAGATGGCGCTGGCATTGGTTGCTAACGAGGGTAATTTTCAGCATCTCGATGGCCATCTTCATTTTTGTCAGGGGATGTTTTAACGCATGGCTCAAGTTAGCGATAAATTCATTTTTGAGCTCATTCAAGTGCTGCAGCTCCTGAATCTGCTGACGCATTTTTTCTGACAACTTGGCTTGTATTTCCAAACTCCACTTGAGCTGAGCTGTGCGTTCATCGACAAGAGATTGCACCTGATTCACTTGTTGCTCGTGAAGAATTGCGGTACTAGCTTGGGTACTGACCCAGTGTACTAACTTTAATTCATCGGCTTGCCAGAGTCGGGGCTGAGGATGCTGCAATACTAAAAAACCCAAAACGACCGCTGGTTTTGAGTCACTGGTCATACTTCCCATCAAGGGCATCATCAGCAATGCCGATGTAGCCTCGGAGTTAAAAATGGCAGGAAGATTGAGGTTAGTAAGATCTGGGAAATTTGCTCCCTCAGCGATCGCCAGTGATTGGGGCGTATTTTTCAAAGCCTTCTGGCACAAGGGAGAATCTGATAGCCGGAAGGAGTATTTGGTTAGGGATTCAGGGGAATCTATATCGGCTGACCATTGACAAGCGACTTCAGCTTTCCCCTCAAGAAGACTCTGGCAACAACGGGTTCCAAACTGCGGCTCGTCATATTTCAGCATCAAGATCAGACCCCGATCTACCTTTAGGGCTTTAGCTGTCCCAGCCAGGGCAAGATTGAGAATGGAATCGATATCTGAACTGTGACGAATCCCTTCACTGAGATCGTTGAGCAGGGTTTGGTATCCGGCGCTAGTTTGAGCCTGCTGCTGAAGTTTGGCTTGAGAAAGAGCGATCGCCACTCCCTCAGAAGCAATTTTCAGTAATTCTTTCTCCGAGCTAGTCCATTTGTGAGCTTGGGAGTGCCCGACGACAATCATCCCATTGGCAGTTCCCTGAAAGCGGGTAGCAATTCTGAGTACTGCCCGCACAGGCAGAACTTCCCAAGGCCAATCAAAAGTAGACTTGTTTTGAGTCGTCTGAAGATCGGAAATTGCCAAGGGCTCAGCTCCGGCTAAAACATCCGCCAGCACAGGGTGTGAAAGCAATTGAGCTTTCGTCTCAGGTGAAAGCACTGGGAAATCACCAGCACGCCAAAAGCCTGTCTGTACTGTATCTGTGGGGCTAATGCCAGGGACAATTAAACAGGCATCGGCATGGAACATTTCTCCTAACTTAAGGGCAATCCTCGACAGCATGGTTTGGGAATCTGGGCTAGTCAGGATTACCTGAATAATCTGTTGTCCGAGCTGGTGGGGCGCTGCGAGGTACTGCATTTTGCTAGCAAAGTATTCCTGCTTCTGAACCAGGTCAAGGTCGCTAGACTGATTAAAACTGGAAAGCTCTATCATGAGAACTACCTATGGGTCTCGTCATAGTGAGCAAAATTTCTGGATTGATCTGGCTATAGGGCTATTCTATACCCTAGTTCTAATGGTGATAGCTCATTTGCCAATCCCCTAACTGACTATGTACGCTCTACTGCCTACAGAATTAGAATTCCCAATTTAAACAAATTTTTAACAGATGAGGGGGTTTGGGGGAGCTATAATACCCCAGCTACAATCTTTGATTTAGCTGGGGATACATGGACGACCCCAAGGTTTATTCTTGTTTTAAATGTATTTTAACATTTAAAGGGCTTGCGTTTTTTTGATAAATCAGGGATAATAGTGGTATGCTGACATTCACTTACCGCTATCGTCTATACCCAGACATCCTTCAACAACAGCTATTGGTTGAGTG
>JBFRWF010000207.1:0-3831 GCA_051439465.1 Xenococcaceae cyanobacterium
TGTTTTAATTTTTTTTTTTATTTTATTTTTTGGGCCCTCGCTTTGCCCCAATAATTTGGGTTATTTACCGTGTTTTTGGGCCGCACGGCTGCCCCCCGCTCATTAGATAACCTCTGCGATCGCCAAAGTGAGCGATCACTTTCAGAGTCCTCAAAAGCATCGGCCCAAACCTGTATTCTTTCGTCAACTTACAAAAGTTTTCGATCTACTGACTTTCGCTATATTTGATTGAAAATATATACCAGGCATTCCGTGACAGCTTGCTTATTATTCCATAAATTCGTTCTCAATTTGTGATGGGGAAGTGTAGGCTTGTCGAGGTATGTCCAAAGATGCCGAAATTTCAGCTTCTTCGCTCATTGAATCTGCTTTAATCTCAGGCTGATCAGGCCGTTTTGGAGTTGGTTTAAAGACTGGCGGAGTTGCTAGGATGAGGGTTCGCGTCGTCTGAGCAAGCGCATTGTCGGGCTCGATATCCAGAACCTTATCAAAGCAAGCTAGCGCATCATTATACCGCTTCAATTTACAGAATGTTGCACCTTTGTTGTACCAAAGGTCAGCGACGTTTGGATTGATTTGAATCGCCTGATTATAAGATTTGATCGCTTCCTCGTACCGCTGCAATTGTTCTAGGGATATGCCTTTGTAAACCCAAGCTGGAATAAAGTCAGGTTTAATGTCAATGGCTTTTTGGAAGCAGTCGAGTGCTTCTGCATATTTTTCCGCTTCCTGGAGTGCTACCCCTTTGTCAAACCAAGTTTCGTGTTTTTGGAATTTAGTCACAGTCAGTTAAATCCTCCAAAGTTTTTTTCTTGGTATCTGAATAAGTGAAATGTGCGGCTCTGTTGCTAAAACAGATAAGCAAGACCTTTGCCAATACTACAATTAGCTTAACGCTAGTAGAAATGGGAAATCGCAAGCATCGATACTGCCGATGCTGTCAATGCTGCCTTTAAACTCCGAGACGTCATAGTTGAATGCTAATATGCCGGTTGAAGCAACTAATCCAGAGTCAGATGATGAGCAAAGAATCGAGGAGCTGATAGAACTGCTGGGCACCAGTAAGGATGAGTCCACCCGGTGGCAAGCCGCCGAGAGCCTGGGAAAAATCGGCACTGGCAACCCGAAGGCGATCGAGGGGCTGATAGAACTGCTGGGCACCAGTAAGGATGAGTCCACCCGGAGGGAAGCCGCCGAGAGCCTGGGGAAAATCGGCACTGGCAATCTGAAGGCGATCGAGGGGCTGATAGAACTTCTGCGCACCAGTAAGGATGTGCTTATCCGGAGAGAAGCCGCCGAGAGTCTGGAGAAAATCGGCACTGGTAATCCGATTGCGATCGAGGGGCTCAGAGAACTCCTGCATACCAGTCAGTCAGAATACACCCATTGGCTCGTTTCCCAGATTCTAGGGAAAATCGATTCTTCTACTGACTGGCAAGCTCAAGGGGTGGAGGATAACCTACTGTTATTTCTTGAAGTTACGCGAGTCACAGAGACAGTCGATCAATATTTTTCTCTTAATAACCATAAAAAGACTAAATTTTGTTACCATCGAATAATTGCCTGCCTTGACAGAATGCAAGAAGGTCGAGACATCTTAACTCGACGTTCTTTACTGAAATCCTACTTGGAAATATATAAACGAATTATTTCTTTTTCTCTTAAGACAGGGGACTTTAACAGCACATTTTTCTATACAGAAATTTTTAGAAATCGATATCTGGTAGAGCGAATATCTCAGCAGAATATGCCCTTACCAGAGACAGTTACACCTGAGCTATCTGCACAAATAGAACAGGCTAAGCTGACTGAGCGAAAGACATTACAGAAATACACGGACGGAATCAACAGGAATTTAGACGAACAACAGCTAGAGCAACTGGATAGTAACTGGGGTAAAGCAAAAAAAGCATTAGAAAACTTATATGCTCAAGTTGCTGCTATTGAACCTGAGTTTATTGCCAAGACAAACGTTTCCGCCATATCTTTCAGGGAAGTTCAGACTTCACTGCCACTAGACACCGCCATTCTAGAGTTCTTCTTTACCGAAAACAGACTGATAACCATGCTGATTCTGCCTGGCGCAGAATCACCAATTATTCCCGAATCCCTTACCTTGGAACTCAAACAGGATTCTCTCGAAAATCTTGCCCAAGCCTGGGTATCTGATATTACCGCCCTAAAAAAGAAATCCAAGAAAAATGGCGGAATTGAGGCAACAATCCAAGAAATCCCCTACAGGATTAACAGAATTTCTGATCTTCTCAAATTCAGGAATTTACTAGACTATATACCCCCTAAAATTCAGCATATCCTTATTGTACCCAACAACTATTTACACCTATTTCCCATTCATGCCCTGTGGGTAAATGACCATCAGCGCCTCATTGAGCGCTTTTCAGTTAGCTATTTTCCTAACATTCAAGTATGGAAAATTTGCCAGAAGCGCCAGCGTGACTGTAAATCATTAATTAGCATCGAAAATCCTACCCAAGATAAGGATTTAATCTTTGCCAAAGCTGAAGTAGCTAGCATTAGCCAGTGTCCAAAGTTTCTCCAGTATCAAGTTCTCAAAGGAAAACAGGCAACCAAAGCAGAAGTTTTGCGCTTAGCTGAAAGTAATCATTGTCTCCATTTCTCTGGTCATGCTGAGTACAATTTGGAGAATCCCCTCGAATCCTATCTGATGCTATCCGAGGAAGACTATAATAACTTGACCCTGAATACAATCTTTGCCGATATGCAAATGCCCCAGGCAGATTTAGTCACCCTCTCCGCTTGCTGCACCGGGGTTGTTGATGCCTTTCAGCCTACCGAAGAACATTTAGGACTATCCACAGGCTTTTTGCTGGCAGGTGCCAAAGCAGTCATCGGCAGTCAGTGGAAAGTCAACTCCATCTCAACCGCCTTTATCTTCGATAAGTTTTATCAGCAACTGGAAACCACCGATAATAAAGCTGTTGCCCTGCAAAATGCCCAGAATTGGCTGCGTCACAGCACCGCTGACGAACTGAGAGAACGAGCAAAAACCTGGAATTTAAGTACAATAGAACCTAAGGAAAAGTTTCGTTTAGAGAGGGCGCTTAAGCGTTTAAAAGACACCCCCTTCGAGAATCCTTATTACTGGGCAGCGTTTATCCTGACTGGATGTTAGAAAATGAATGACAGCGATACCATCATTAGTGATTTTTATATTTGTGAGGCTTTCAAACAAATCTTGACAGCTTCTTCAGCAGAATTAGAGCAGAAACTAGATAGCCAAGCGCGTCAGAAAATTGCCACTTACCTGGTGCAGTTGCCTTCGGAAGACAAGCTAAACCCAGGGACAATGGCGAATCACATCACGGCATTTTGCCAGCAACCAGGGAATAAAAACCTATACGAATGGTTGGGAGATATCTACGATCGCCTGGATAAGGATAGCATCGATAAGATACTCAAAAAAACAGGCGATCCTGGCGAGGAAGCAGACGAACAGACTGAAACTCCCAGAATGCTTATTCAGAGGGGTCGTGATATCTGTCAAGACTTGCAACGTTTGGCAACTGAAGTCCAGAACCAGAGCAATCAAGGAACTCAAAATGCCTCCAACCCAAACTAACACCAGTGTCAAAGTTTTATCCCCTACGCTGCACCTGTATCATTATGTATTGCGAAACGGTATTAATGAGCGCCCTGAAACTCTGGAAACTCGGCGAGAATTCTGGTTCTTCCGTAGTTACTGTGCTAAAAATGAACAGAAAATCTTGAAAGCCCTACTGGGCAAGGGATTCACTTCAAGCATAGAGTTAAAAACTATATTCCTTGCCCAGTAGGGCTTTTGGCTGATTT
>JBFRWF010000208.1:0-8947 GCA_051439465.1 Xenococcaceae cyanobacterium
GCCCTACCCTCCAGAGTCCAAAAAAGCTGAAACTCTATTCAGACAATGGTTTGAGCTCTTTAATAAATCAGGCGTGCTATTCACCCCTCAACATGAGGTTAACGCCTATATCCCAAGCAGTGAGGGCCCCAGCGGTTATTGAGCAGTTACGCTTAAGAATCTCACCTGCATGGGGGTTTCTAATAGTTTTCTCTGACATAACTCTCAAAAGGACTTAATCATCGACCTTGATATCTGGTACTTAGTACATACCTAATAATATAACCTGATTTATGGAGAGGTCATAGTCGTTAGCTTTAATCTCCTCTTTGGGCACGAAGATTTGCTAACTCAGGATGACCTGCTTCAATGAAGGCGCGATCGCGGATACGGCAAGAATCGCACAAGCCGCAAGGCTCCTCCTCTCCCTGATAACAAGACCAAGTCTGCTCAATTGGCACTCCCAGGCGCAGTGCGCGATGGACAATGTCTACTTTAGAGTCCATCACTAAAGGAGCTACTAATTGAGGCGCTTTCCCCTCCACTCCCACCTTAGAAGATAGGTTGGCGAGTTGCTGATAAGCTTCTAGATATTCTGGACGACAGTCAGGGTAGCCTGAATAGTCTACCGCATTGATACCCAGGTAAATCGCCTCAGCACCTTTAGCTTCTGCCAGGGAGAGAGCGATCGCAATAAATACTGTATTCCTTCCCGGCACATAAGTAGAAGGAATGACACCAGGCTTTACCCCATCTTTCGGTAAAGAAACCGACTCGTCAGTAAGGGAAGAACCACCCCACTGTGCCAAATTAACATCCACAATAAAGTGTTCAGTAATGCCTAAAGCTTGTGCCACCTTAGCTGCTGCTTTTAATTCTCGTTCGTGTCGTTGACCATAACGTAAGGATAAAGCGATCGCCTCGTATCCATCAGCGATCGCCACAGCAGCAGTTGTTGCGGAATCAAGACCCCCAGATAGTAAGATTATGGCTTTAGACTTCATTACCTAAAGTGCGACTGCCAACTGAAACTGTTTCAGTGCTATTCTACCTAATTCCCAGAAACTTGTGAGTTTGTAGACTAATGCGCCACTCAGAGTGCTGCAAGACATATTCAAAGATTAACTCTTTGCTCTGGAGGGTGTTCCATTCTGGTTGCAGATATTTGACGGTTTCAGGAGGAACTCTAGCTGCATGCTGTTCTGCCCATTGTAAGTCTTCAGCATTCACTACCACTACCTTTAGTTCATTTACATGGTCATAGACACTTTCATGAGGAGGGTTGAATCTTTTTGGAGAAAACGTTACCCAGTCGAAGTTACCGCTAAAGGGATGAGCCCCAGAAGTTTCTAAGTGAACCTGCATTCCCAACCGATGCAGTTGCTCGGTCAAGGGATTGAGGTCATGCATCAAGGGTTCTCCCCCGGTAATAATTACAATGGCGGGATTGGCAGCTTTAGCCTCTTGGGCCAACTCTATTACACTACGTCGGGGGTGACGCTTGGGATTCCAAGACTCCTTAGTGTCGCAATTCTTGACTAAATGTTGATTGGCAAAATAATAACCATGCTCTGTAGCAAAATTATAGACCTGAGTAGCTCCCAAAGATAGGCGATTAACAACCTTGTCAGGTTTGAGGCACTGCCTTCCGCCTTCGCTTTTGAGCTGTCTTGCTTTTCTAGCAATTGCTGAGCTATCACCAAGTACAGCAACCACTAAGTAGCCCATGGGATAGTTAATATCTGGCTGGGTACAGTCCAATTGGGGCAAATCTAAGGAGTAAGCCTCCTGAATATATTGTGCCTGTCTTAGCTTATCGCTTTTGAGGAGTTTATATTGATGTTCTGGAGTGCAATAGGTTACCACACCAGACTCAAATTCGAGCCTAATCACTTCAGCCATTCGGGGAGGATGAACAGCGGTGACTTTTGTTCTGACAAGTTTTCCCCGATCTAAAGTAATCACTTCGTCCCCGATTTGAATGGTTTCAATAGATTTCTCTGTCAAATCAGCCATTAGGATTAATGTTCCAGAGGCAAAGCACCAAGGACATCGAACATCACACCCCCCCAGTCGAATAAAAAAGGCATTGACTCCAGTCCAGGCTCCTTCTCCCTGAACGGAGTGAAAGGTCTCTACTACTGGGTAGGTCAGATTGTCTGCGTTAATCGTCTTCATAAAGCCCTAAGTAGAGGAATTTTGGTTATTGTTCCGGTCAAATTGACGCAAACACCCAGTTTGCTGTAATGCCTACATAGTCTGAATTACAGCGTTTCATATTTTGAGTGTAATCTCTGCCTAGAAGATACCAAAGTCGGCAGAGTTAATTTTAGTGACAACGTAATAGGGTTTGAGCCTAATCGTTTTAGCTAAATTTTCCCTTAATACCACTTTCTGTTCTAATACTCATTTTAATTAGTCTCCTCTGTTCCCTGTTCCCTGTTCCCCTTTCCAGCCCTGTTCCCTGTTCCCGGAAAAAGGTGGTAGTTAACCCGGATTTGGTATGACTTTGTGCGCTCAGGGTGGTGCTTGCCCAAAGACAAAAAAAAACCTCGGCTATCAAACCGAGGTTAGTAATAGGAGAAATCCAATGCCTTTAATTGACGCCGATGCCGAAATCAAAAAGCTTAAATACTTCAGATTCAAGAGAGTAGAAGAAGAAGGGACATCGAAGAACCCTCTTTACTCTTTATGTAAATTAATATAACAAATATTGTTGAGAAGTGTAAAGAAAATTTGACACAGAAATCTTAATAGTATCAATAAGATATACTTATCTTTCCCTGACCACTCGCGCCTTAAGTCAACTCAATCACTATCGCAGGACAAACGCCGCGAACCATAGCGATCGCCATCATTATCAATAGTGGTAGGGAAATGAAAGCAACAAAAGATTACTTAGGTTGAACTTACCACTGCAGCTCAAGAAGACGAGCGCCGCTCGCCTTGCGCAGCGGAGCTGGGTGCCCCCATCAAGGTGCCCTCAACTGTGTTTTTATCGGATGAGGTAATGAGAATTAAGGTTTCGAGACTTCCGGTGAAAAGTCAGTTACAAACACTGCCTCACCCAGCCAATATCCCTCCATCTGTTCGAATGTCTTCACCTGAATTCCAGAAAGGGGATTGGCAATTGTCAGAAATTTCTCGGATATATCGACCGATAGTAGTGCAACTGCATGGGCAATCACTCTCCCCGCAATTCTTTCTCTTACATGAAGCAATGCTGGCTGGAGCACAGGTGTAAGGAGTTGTCTGTAGCACCACCCCGCATATAATTCAAATAGACGTGGGGCTTCTCGCGCATCAAGCTAAGTCTAAATTTAGAATCCTTAAACTAGAACATGACTGCTGTACTCACTCAAAAGCTAACCCTGGAAGAATTCCTAAAGCTGCCTAACCTCGAAGAATCTCCTGCTTGGGAATATGTAGGTGGTGATGGGATTCAGAAACCAATGCCTAAAGTTCGACATTCCATTTTGCAGAAGCGATTGTTAGTTAAAATAGATGATCCAGGGAGTAACTATCTTACTTTACCTGAACTTCGCTGCACTTTTGGGGGGCGTTCAGTTGTTCCTGACATTGTTGTGGTGTCTTGGAATAAGATTCAACTCAATGAATTTGGTGAACCGGAAGACAACTTTATGCAAGCTCCAGATTGGTCTATTGAAATTCTTTCACCTGATCAGAATACAAATCGGGTAATTGATAATCTTTTGCATTGTCTTCATCATGGCAGTCAATTAGGCTGGTTAATTGATCCGAGTGATTATTCTGTACTGATCTTGACTCCTCAGCAACAGGCAGAAATATGTCGAGGTAGTCAACCACTTCGAATACTAGCAGGTATTGACTTGCAACTCACTGCAGAAGAAATCTTTAACTGGTTAAAGTTAGATCAAAGTTGAGGTATGAAGTCCAACAGGCGATTGCGATCGCTTAATTTGTGAGAAATGCGGGTTTAATTGAGTGAGTTAGGTTGTGAAAAGTAAACTCTCTTCCATTGCTTCGGAACTTCCTCTGTGGATCTGGCTGGAGACAGACCAGGGTGAAACAGAGCTGCTGGGACAGACCGGCCCCGGAACTGAGGAAATCGAACTGCCTGAACACCGAGCCTGCTGGGTCGGGCCTGTTGACGGTGATGTGACGGCTTTCTTCAGAGAGGTTGAGGGTCAGCAGCTCCCTGGCATCGCTCTGAGGGGCCTGGAACTGTCCAAATCGGACCTAAAGAGACTCCAGTCTCAGAAACACCTGCGATGGCTTCGGCTCTCCGATTGCCCGAATCTGGGTAACGCTGACCTCAAGTACCTAACAGCGCTTGAGGGTCTGGAACGGCTCGACCTGTCCGGCTGCCAGGAACTCAGCGGGGGGTTGTCTGCCTTGAAGGGTCTGCCTCTGCGGTCACTGAGTTTATCCCGATGCTACAATTTTAAGGCCACGGGGCTGAAGGCTCTGGCAGAACTAAAGTGGCTGGAGACTCTAGATCTGTCCGGCTGCGGCGCTACAGACAAAACGGCTAAGGCCCTTGGAGCTCTGACTAATCTGCAGTGGTTAGACCTGTCCTGGGACGAGGCGATTATCCGAAAGCGAGGGGTCATGGGAATTTGGCGTCCGGTGATGACGGCCCAGGGGGTGGGGAGTACAGGACTTGGACAACTGGAGAAGCTTCCCCATCTGACTACCCTGGGTTTAAGGCGTCATTACCTAGATGGCCGCATGATTAAACGCCTGGCGAAATTTTCTAGCCTTGAGCATCTCGAGCTGTCTTACTGCAGCTGGGATGACGAGAGTCCTGAGCTGCCTTTTGACCGTCTGAAGGGGCTACGAAAGCTCTCCCTACGGGGTGTTGAAGAATATGTGGTGGGGAATCTGGTCAACCGCGCTCGGACTATGGAGGGTCTTCGCTGGCTGGACCTCGATGAGGCAGCGGTTCGGGACAGGCATCTGAATGGCCTGGAGAAGGCCACCCAGCTGAGGGAACTGACTGTCCCGTTTCGGGTTTCGCCTGAGCGGGTGGAACAATTGAGAGCAGCTCTGCCGGACTGTTTGATTCACTATGAGGAGCCCATAGGCTATGTGGCCTTTCGTCTCACCGAGGCTATGCGCCAAGCTAAAGTCTACGGGGAAGTACACGATCTGCTCGCAGACTACCGATTTACAGACGAGGTGGTCGCCTACCGGGTGGCTCGAAAAAAGGTGGAACTGACACTGATGCATGACCGCTGTAATCGTCAGAGAGTGACCGTTGAGCCTCTTCGATTCTTTCCCTCCGCTGAGGAGGCACTTCAGCAGCCTCTGGAGTTGGACGTTTGAGAAAAGATCCAGCGATCGCTACCAAAATTGTTTAAGTTCAGGAGTTTATGGTTGAGTTCAGGAGTTTAAGAGTACAATAGTAAAAAGCAGGTTAACAGAAGAATAATAAAAGGTAAAGTCCCCAAAAAAGGGGGGTGATATTATGAGTGCCATATTTTTTCTACAAAAAAGGCTCAGTTCTAGACCAAGATTTAATCGAACTGAACCGAAAGAAAAGATGACTGTGCTTTGCCAAAACTGTGAGCGTCACTCAATCTGTTTAGCTTACCGACTGGCAAAAAAAGATCGGCGGTTGCGAAAAATGCTTGAACGACTTAATAGATGTGAACTGCGGACACTGGGGTAGGCTAAACCTACTTAAATCTCTGCAGATAGCCTTAGGATTGCGACAATTGCTGTTATCTCTTGCCTTAGCTTCTAGAGATTAGTTCAGTTAGCCGATATTTTTTTGTTTTTCTTTCTTAGCGCGTCGATGTTTCCCTTATAGTTATCAGCTGCTGTAATCTACGCATTTATATATGTTACCACTTTTTACCGATTTTCACATAGGTTTTAGGGTAACTATTGGACTGCGGTTCTGGTTTGCCTGACCAAATCCCACGTTTTGCTGCCTTTGCCTCACGCTCTGCGCTAGCGATCGCCTGCCAACTTGGGGAAGAGGTAGCGGTGAACTACCTACGCTGTACCGTTAGGTCAGCTTAGGCTGACAATTGTCCAAGTATCTTCACTCTCCTGACACCTGGCGTTCTAGAGCATCGATTCAGTAATAAAATCTCGGTGGAGAGGGCACGGCGTTTTGAGGGTTTTGGGTGAGTTACAAATGTTAATGATGCCGTGCCCCTACATTTATCCGGAGGTGGGCGATTACTGAATTGGTGTTCTAGACGGTTGGTTCGCTCATAGGGAACTTGCGTTCAAATAAAGTACCGATTAGATGAGTAGATGAGTTTGGTGGGCAAAGTCAATCTCATAACTTTATTAGCAATAACTATAATCCATTTTGCCCATCCTACAAACCAATTAGACAGCGATCGCGGAATGGCACTCAAATAAAAGGAGAGCCTCGCCTTACCAGATCGTTGATAAATCCAGAACAAACCCCGGCAGGATGCGATCGCCCCTAACGCTAGATGGATTCTCTAACACTTCTACTTCCGCATCCGAGCGGTAAATATAGACTTTTCTATTTTTGCGGTCAATCAACCAGCCCAAAGACGCGCCGTTATCGATATATTCTTCCAATTTCTGTTGCAGATCTTGCAGCTTGTCGCTGGGAGAGCGCAACTCCACCACAAAATCCGGGCAAATCGGGGCAAATTTTATTTGCTGTTCTCGGGTCAGGGCATTCCATTTGTCCAGCTTTACCCAAGCCCCATCCGAGGATTTAGTGGCTCCATTGGGCAGGGTAAATCCAGTGGAAGAGTCAAACACAATTCCCGTACCATCCTTGTCTGTCCAGTTGGCCAGTTGTTGAATGAGCTTCGCGTTCCGATTTCCGGTTTCCGAACCGGTGGGAGACATAACGATAATTTCTCCTCTGGCAGTGCGTTCGATGCGGTAGTTGCGGTTGAGCTGACAGAAGTCAAAAAATTGGTCTTCGGTCATTTCAACGGCTGGATGAAATTTTAAAACTACAGGGACGACTTCCGGAGTGGCCAGTGTTGCTTGTGGGTTCTGTGCCTTTGCTGCTGTCATTTGGGTTGCCCCCTCGATCGCGTGCGACTCTTTAAGTAGTGTGCGATTCTATCATAGTACGCGCCTTAAATTAATTTCTGATACCATACACCCAGGTTTGCAAATACATATCGGGTTGACCAGAGCAAACGCATCTAAATTTTCTTAACAAATGACCATTTGTATCTATCAAATAACCAGGCGCATTGTTTACATCGGTGGCGAACACGAAGATTACTACGACCCAGATTTTTATATATACAATAGATATGTTTAAAAAATTTTCAATACTTGATAATACAGGAGGCGATATAGAAAGAATTTAAATTTTACCGTCAAGATTAAGTTAATAAAGGCGGGACATCTTCTGAATTTCTTCAGATGAAAGAGACTTAATAGGATTCTTACCTGCGCGGAGTTCATCAATCCAACTTTGTCGATATTGTTTCAACTTATCAAGCGATTCCCGGCTAAATTGAGCCGGTTTACTGTTAATCCAGTCCATATTAGCCTCGAAGTCTTCAATAGCTCCTTTGATATCCCCAGTTTTTGCCTTAGCAATACCACGAAGGCCCCGAAAACGACCGGGTTGAGGCTCAAGCTTTACCATCTTGTTACAGGCATCCATCACCTCAGCAGCGTGTCCGTGTAGACTCCCGAACCAACAGAGTGACATCCAAGAATTAGCAGAAATTTCCAGTGTAGGATCGAGCTTCTGTGCCTCTTTGTAGGCTGTAAGAGCTTCCTTTACATCCCCCTCTGTTACTAACTTCTTCCCTTGTTCAATCAGAGCGGGAGCTGCGAGCTTTCCTGCTTCTGCTTTCGGATTGAGGTCTAAATTGGGATTCCACTTTAAGGCTTTACCGAAGGTGGCAACTGCGTCATCAAAATTGCCTGCTCTTGCTTGCTTCTCTCCTTCCTTGAGCAGAAATGGCGCTGCTGCCATCAAGTTAGATTTATTTTGGCATACTAATAGTGTTTCGAGTTCTTTAGGGTGGGTGACCAGGTAATCATTCAGCCAGTCACAGCCCCGTGCCAGCAATTCATCTAATCCTTCAACCCGCCACAGCCTCGCGGTGTGGTCAGATGAGGCGGTGGCCAGCAGCTCTCCGTCGGGGCTAAATGCCACGCCCCTGACCGGGCCTCGATGCCCCTTGAATTCAGCCAGCAGATTCCCCTTTAAGTCCCACAGCCGAGCGGTGTGGTCTTCTAAGATGGTGGTGCCCAGCCCTCCTAAGAAGGTGGCGATGTCCAGCACTAAGGTGGTGGTGGCCAGCAGCTCTCCGTCGGGGCTAAATGCCACGCTAATGACCCCGGACTGATGCCCCTTGAATTCAGCCAGCAGATTCCCCTTTAAGTCCCACAGCCGAGCGGTGCCGTCAGATGAGGCGGTGGCCAGCTGCTCTCCGTCGGGGCTAAATGCCACGCTCACGACCCTGCTTTGATGCCCTTTGAATTCTGCCAGCGGATTCCCCATTAAGTCCCACAGCCGATCGGCGCGGTCTCGTGAAGCTGTGGCCAGCTGCTCTCCGTCGGGGCTAAATGCCACGCTAGTGACCGTGCCTTGATGCCCCTTCAATTCAGCCAGCAGATTCCCCTTTAAGTCCCACAGCCGAGCGGTGCGGTCAGATGAGGCGGTGGCCAGCAGCTCTCCGTCCGGGCTAAATGCCACGCTCTCGACGAACCATCGATGTCCCTTGAATTCAGCGAGCAGATTCCCCTTTAAGTCCCACAGCCGAGCGGTGCGGTCATCTGAGGCGGTGGCTAGCTGCTCTCCGTCGGGGCTAAATGCCACGCCCGTGACATGGCCTTGAGGCCCCTTGAATTCAAGCAGATTCCCCTTTAAGTCCCACAGCTGAACGGTGCGGTCATCTGAGGCGGTGGCCAGCAGCTCTCCGTCGCGGCTAAATGCCACGCCCCAGACCCGGCCTTGATTCCCCTTGAATTCAGCGAGCAGATTCCCCTTTAAGTCCCACAGCTGAGC
>JBFRWF010000209.1:0-4754 GCA_051439465.1 Xenococcaceae cyanobacterium
CTCCAATGCTGCGGATGCTTCCTGAAACAGTTTGACTCCTTTGTCATAGGATGTCCGATAACTTGCATCCTTGGGAAAAAGAATCTGACCTCTGGCATTGCGCACCATCCTGGATAGACCAAGAACTGCCTCGTCTGCTTTGACAATGGTGGTTTGTGAAAGTTTTACCTCTTCGTTTAATTTTTCCCTAGTCACAACACTTGAGTAGACTATCCCACCTAAGAGGAGGAATAAACAAAGGGGAGGTATATATCCGAGCAATATACGAGTCTTGAGCTTAAAATTATTCATCATCAATCCTCTTTGTTATTAGTTTCTATATCATCTGCTTGAGCTCCACAGCAGCTTCGTTAAGTTGCTGGGTGCCCGCTCTGGTTTGATAGATCTCGCCAGCACGCAACTTCATCGTCTTGGTAAAATATGACTTATTTGCCTTGTTTTGCAGCTTTGCTTTGGGGATAACTTTGATGTTAGTGCCGTCCGAATCGACTCGCACCATTTCATGGCCATTTTCGTTCAAATACCGGAGCTGCATATAATAATAGGGCTTTGCCTCCATCATCCCAGCAAAGATGGTATTCAGCTGCTTAACCCAGAGGTCATAAGAGGAGTTGCCTTGCTTGTCTACTCCACCAGCAGCTCTAGCTTGGATAATGCCTTGAATCGAGGGAACTTTGCTCAAGAACAAAACATCTTCATTGATGCCTTGTAAAAATTTGCGGATTTTTCCGGCTTTGTCGGCTACCTCCTCCTCTAGCTCGGTTATAGCTGAGTTCGATAAGACGGTGGTGGAAGAGGAAATACCATACCATCCCACGATGGAGACGGGGACAATGGTGCTTAAAAGCAGCAGTCCTAGCAGTTGATTCTCAAGTTTACTAAAAAATTTACTGAAAGGTTTTGTCGCCATAGCTGGTTACTCCACAATGATCATAAAGATGCGAGAAAAGAGAAAAATCATTTCCTTTTAGGTGATGACATGAGAGGCGTAATCTCATATCCCACGGATTTAAAAAAACTTTACCTGGACTCCTTTTTTAACTCAAATATAGGTTGCAAAATTATATAATAGCTTGGGTTAAATTGCTGATTTTTTTTTTGTGGAAGATTAATATATACTTAATAGACAAATAAATTTCCTTGCTCGGATTTAGGTAAAATTACTGGAATTTTTAATCTTTAAAAAAAAAATCAGCAAAATTACTGTTTTTTTAGATGGAGAGGTGAACTAAGCTTATTGAGTGAGTACATAATAGTTCCAAAAAGTGCATAGGCGGAGCGTTCTGGTAGGGCGCTAACGCAAAAGGGCTGCTTCTCGCAGAGTAGCCCTTCTCTCTCTTCAAGAAGGATAGCGTTGGCAGCGTGCAAGAAACAATCCCAGTAATGGGTTGCCGTTGGATTAAGCGTTCTTGAGATTTGCTTGTAAACCTTTAATTGGAGGCGCGGCTTTCCTCCCCTCCCTTGCGAGCGTCAGCGTGGCAATCTGCTCCTAAGGGATATCCAGCCGCGAATTTTCGATAATGATAGAATCTACAACCCTAACAAAGCTGACTGAAGAATTAAAGAACCTGAGTAGGCAGAGGGCTACTGGAGAGCTAATTCTACGCAACCAGAAGGTCGTTGGGACACTTCACCTTTTCTCTGGTGGGGTGCTCTATGCCACAGATGTGTTCCATCCCGTGAGGCGCTGGGACAGAGCCTTAAAGCGGCATTGCTCTAACTGTGTTATTGAGCCGGAGCAATTGTCGGACAATCAATCCTGGGAATATCAGCTCCTCTCTCAAGGAATCAGCGAAAAGCAACTGAGCCTGATCCAAGCCAAGGAAGTGATTCGTACCGTTGTCCAAGAATGTTTGTTTGAGCTAAGTTGCCACACAGACTTGACAAGCGAGTGGAAACCCAAGCCAAAAACTGAGTTGAGTCTCCCCCTGCTCTTAGCCTTGTCTACCTTTGAAATCAAGACAATTTTCAGCAGAGCAGCGCAGATGCAGCAACAATGGCAAGCTGCTGGTTTAGATCATCTCAGCCCAACCCTCGCACCGATTTTGAAACGGAAGGTACATGCTCAAGAACTCCCAGTTTCCCTGAAATATCTCAACGGTAATTTAACCCTGTGGGATATAGCCTGGCAGCTGGAAAAATCGGTGATAGAGGTGACTCGCTCCTTGAACCCCTTGGTTGGGAAGAGTATACTGCAATTCCAAAAGATTCCAGATTTACCAGTACCCACTGTCAAAAAGCCAGTTGCGGCAGCACCCTCCATATCAAAAACCAAGCCGAAGATTCCAGATTCTCCCGTACCGACTGTCAAAAAGCCAGTTGCGGCAGCACCCCCCCGCTCAGAAACCAAGCCAACCTTCTCTGCCCGGAAAAAGCCTTTAATCGCCTGTATTGACGATAGTCCTGTGGTGGCTCACAGTTTAAAGAAAATCTTGGTGCCAGCCGGGTATCAAATGTTGAGTATTCAAGAGCCAATGCACGGGTTCGGCCAACTCGTCGAACACAAGCCTGATTTAATCTTCCTAGACCTGAACATGCCAAATGCTGATGGCTATAGCGTCTGTAAATTTTTGCGAAACATCCCTCTGTTTGAGAATACGCCGATTATTATCCTGACAGCTAAGGATACCCTAATTGACCGCACCCGTGCCAAGCTAGCCGGCGCAAATGATTTTGTAGGCAAGCCCGCACAGGCCGAAGAATTGCTGCAAATGGTTCAGAAATATCTTTCTGGTTTAGAGAAGTCATCTGAAGTTGGTTCAGGGGGATTGGGAACATATCCAGAATTTATTCCAGCGTCGTAATGATACCACATCCATTGTAAACTACCCTTTATTTTTAGGGGAATGGGGGAACAGGGAACAGGGAACAGGGAACAGGGAACAGGGAACGGGGAACAGGGAACGGGGAACGGGGAACGGGGAACAGGGAACAGGGAACGGGGAACAGGGAACAGGGAACAGGGAATACTTGTCTCTGAGCGATCGCTAACTCTCTATATCTGAGATAAATAAATCGTAAAATAGGAGAATTAAAGTGTTCAAAACAGAATCTTTAAGTGTAGAGCTAAGACAGGCTTTTATTCGGTTAATTGCCAAGCATACAGGATTAGAGATTAGAGAGCAAAATCAAGCAGCTTTAAGTGAAAAAATCTTTTCCCGGATGAAAGCTCTCAAGTTGGCTGCCCCAGAAAATTACTATCAAATATTAGAATCTTCAACCAGAGATAGCAATCAAGAATGGCAAAAACTGGTCGTGCTTCTGAGTAATATTGAAAGTTATTTTTTTCGAGACAAAGAGCAGTTTAGTCTGTTGCGAAATAAAATTTTTCCCGAACTAATCGAGCGCAAAAAAAATAAAAAAAGACTCCGCATTTGTAGTGCGGGATGCTCAACGGGAGAAGAACCCTATTCTCTCAGTATTCTCCTCAAAGAACTCCTTCCCGATCTAGAGCAATGGAATCTGATGATTTTGGGGATAGACATCAATCAAGAAGCACTGAAAAAAGCGAGAACAGGAATTTACAGTCCTTGGTCATTTAGGCGCGTCGATCCGGGAATAAAGCGGCGATATTTTCGGCTGATTAACAACCAATATCACATTGATGAGCAAATTAAGCAAATGCTCACATTTCAGCATTTTAATTTAGTTAAAGATTCATTTCCTCAGCCAGACTCTGATCTGAGAGATATTGACTTAATTATTTGCCGGAATGTTTTCATCTACTTTGAACCATCAACAATAGCAAAAGTTCTAGATAAATTTTACCACACCCTCCAACCATTAGGATATCTCATCACAGGTCATGCCGAACTTTCTCGTCAGAATTTAAGTCTGTTTCAGACGAAAGTATTTCCAGAATCCCTAGTTTATCAACGTCAGGCAGATAATTCATTTGACGCGCCCCTGGCATCCCTACCAAGTGAGCCAAATTATTTGCCCGTAGAACAATTATCATTGAAAGTAAATAATAGCGCTCTCGCCAGGAGAACAGAAGAAAAAAGAAAGGATGAAAAGAGGACAACATTGGAAAAAATTGACCTAAATAAGGAAAATATTATTCCTGGGTTTAGTCAACAAAATAATCATCACCTTTCTCAGCTTACCCCGAAAGAAGATAATCATTCTCAGCCAACTGATGAGGAGCTTCTGAGAGAAGCAGAAACCCTTTTAGAACAAAAAGCTTATGATTTGGCAATTAAACAGGCAAATAAAGTGCTGAAAATAAATACCAAAAATTTTCAGGCTTATCATCTCATGGCTCAAATCCACGCCAATCTCGGCAAATACGAAGAAGCAATTCACTATTGTCAAAAAGCTTTAGAAATAGACTCCTTGTCTGTTGCTCCTTATTACTTGCTAGCGCAAATTGCTGAAGAGCAAGGTAATTTAGCCGAAGCCAAGCGCATTTTGAAAAAAATTATTTATCTCGAACCATCTTCGCTGCATGCTTATTTTGAACTGAGCCATATTTACCAGCAAGAGGGAGATAAAAAAAGGACCATGAAAATGCAGCAAGCAGCGGTTGATATCCTCAAGCAATTACCCTCTGAAACCCAAATATCTGAAAGGGGTAACTTGACTGCAACTAAACTTATTTGAAAACTGTAAGTAGGGCTTGCTGAAAAAGTCTCCTGAGGGAATCTAGAAGCCACACAGCGCCTAGGGTGTTGACTTTGGGTGTTTTGAGGGAATTTCCCGGAAAATTATTCATGTTACATTTAGATTGTGGGAAAGCTGTCTCTAATACACAT
>JBFRWF010000210.1:0-27984 GCA_051439465.1 Xenococcaceae cyanobacterium
AACCCCTAGCATGAAAAGGAATTCTGTATTATTAATGGGCTTATCGGTTGGTTCCCCTGCTTCCCCTGCTCCCCCTTCTCCCCCTGCTCCCGGGAGCTCCCCCTGCTTCCCCTGCTCCCCCCTCTCCGTTCCCCGTTCCCTGATCCGAAGTTCCCTGTTCCCTATTCCCTACACTTCACTTTACCAATGGCCAGTAACCAAGTCGCTTTAACCATCGCTGGTTCAGATAGCGGTGGGGGTGCGGGAATTCAGGCAGATTTACGCACCTTCGCTTTTCACTGCGTCCATGGCACCAGTGCCATTACCTGTGTGACGGCTCAAAATACGGTGGAGGTGACGCGGGTGGATGGGATGAGCGCAGCAGCGGTTGTTGCTCAAATTGAGGCGGTGGCCAGGGATATTGGTGTCCAAGCCGTGAAAACTGGGATGTTGCTGAATCAGGAAATTATTGAGGCAGTGGCGGAACAGGTGGAAAAATGGGGTCTGAATCAGCTAGTGGTAGATCCAGTGATGGTTTCGCGCACGGGAGCTCAGTTGATTGACGATCGCGCTGTCGTCAGTTTGCGGGACGTTTTGATCCCCAAAGCTTTGATTGTCACTCCCAATCGTTATGAATCCCAGATATTGAGCGGTTTGGAGATTGATACCCTCGATGATATGAGGTCTGCTGCCCAGGTTATTCACAAGCTGGGGGCATCCGCTGTTTTGGTCAAAGGGGGAGGGATGACAGGTTCGCTACGGGGGGTTGATATCTGGTTTGATGGGGAGCAGTGGGAAACTTTGACGACGACAACGGTGGAAACATCCAACACCCATGGTACAGGCTGCACTCTCTCAGCAGCGATCGCGGCTAATCTGGCACTGGGGAAAAACCCATTGTTAGCGGTTCAGCAAGCCAAGAAATATGTAACAACAGCACTAAAGTATGCTTTAGATATTGGTCGCGGCAGCGGTCCAGTGGGACACTTTTTCCCGCTACGATGACAAAAAAGAAGTAGGTCAAATGGAATATACTAAGTCTGGTTACCCTTCCCATGGGAAGCATCAGGGAAAAGAGTGAAGCGTGGGTTGTATAAGACTGCGAAAGGAAAATTAATAAATGCCGATTGTAATGGAGCGGCTAATATCCTGAAAAAAGTAGCCATACAGCTAGGGTTAACCCTAGTCAAGGTGGGTAGGGGAGCCTTGACACTCCCAAAACGATATGATTTGTTCAAAAATTTGAGCAAATTATATCGTAAGGGTTGCGGAGTGGGACTTTTAGTCCCAGTAGCAACTTCAGCGATAAATCCCCCGTATTTCAATCGGGGGACATGTCAAGAGTTATGGTTAATTTGAGGCTTTGTTGAAGGTTTGATCGTTAATGGGTGCAATTCAAGCAATACGAGGAACGCGGGACATTCTGCCAGAGGAAGTAGGCTATTGGCAACAAGTAGAGGCTGTGGCAGCGCAGATTCTCGGTAGGGCAGTCTATCAAGAAATCCGCTCGCCGATTTTTGAGCAGACCTCCCTCTTTGAGCGAGGCATAGGAGAAGCCACCGATATCGTCGGGAAAGAAATGTACACTTTCCAGGATCGGGGAGAGCGCTCTATTACCCTGCGACCAGAAGGAACTGCTGGGGTAGTGCGCTCATTCATTGAACACAATCTATATGCCCAAGGAGGTGTTCAGCGCCTTTGGTACAAAGGCGCTATGTTTCGCTACGAGCGTCCCCAAGCGGGTCGCCAGCGACAATTTCACCAAATAGGTGTGGAGTTGATTGGCAGTGCGGATCCCAGGGCGGATGTAGAAGTGATTGCGATCGCCACTGATCTGTTGCAAACCCTGGGACTGAAAAACCTCAGACTCGATCTGAACTCCGTGGGCAATCCAGAAGACCGACAGCGGTATCGAGAGGCTCTGGTCAACTACCTAATGCCCTATAAGGATGACTTAGACAAAGACTCTCAAGACCGTCTGCACCGCAATCCTCTGCGCATCTTAGATAGCAAGGACGAACGTACTAAAGAAATTAGCCAAAATGCCCCAGGTATCCTAGATTACCTCGGTAGTTACTCCCAAAGGCACTTTGAACAGGTGCAGCAGCTATTGAGCGATTTGGGAATTGACTACCAACTCAACCCCTGCTTGGTGCGCGGTTTAGATTACTACACCCACACTGCATTTGAGATTCAATCTGAGGACTTAGGGGCGCAAGCCACCGTCTGTGGTGGTGGGCGCTATGATGGACTGGTAACAGAACTAGGCGGTCCAGATACCCCAGCAGTGGGTTGGGCGATTGGTATGGAACGGTTGATTTTGCTGCTGCAACAGCTACATAAAGCACCTACTCCGATGCCAGATTTCTACTTGGTATCCAGAGGAGAAACTGCCGAAGCACAAGCTTTGGTACTGGCTCAAAAGTTGCGCAGTTCTGAATTTACTGTAGAGTTAGATTTAAGTGGCAGTAGTTTTGCTAAACAATTTAAACGGGCTGATCGCAGTGGAGCTGTTGCTTGTTTGGTGCTCGGAGATGCTGAAGTAGAAAGCCAAACGGTAAAACTGAAGTGGATGGCGTCTAAAGAGCAACAGGCCATCGCTCAAGCCCAATTACTGAGTATGAAAGACGAACTGCGACAACAGATTGAAATGCACAAACACTCAGCACTGAAAGATTAACAGTTATTGGGGAGGAATTATGGCATATTGGGAATTTCTACTCCAAAAAGAAGGCGATCGCTCCTGGCTCCCGATGGAAAAGCCAACATTGGAAATCGAAGAGGGCCAATATCGGGTGGTAGCTCACTCTAACCGTACCAATGTAGATGTAGAAATTCGCGTCACTCATCAAGCCACATCCGAAGGCAAATCCCTACGTCGCTCTCAGAAGCGATCGCGTCGCACCAACTCAGAAGGTCTGATGGTGATTATTCCCTTCACCTACCTCAAACCCGGTCTTTGGGAGCTACGCTGCTGCGGCGATATCATGTCCGATCTGCTCGGTGAATCCTGGCAGGAGAGATTGCAACTGCAAGTGTTCCCCAAAATAGGGACAGAGGATAGGGAACAAGGGACTGGGGTAAGCAATCAACAACCCCATTTCCTGGCTGAGCTTGAAAACGAGGGCAGTGAGAAAATAGATACTGGGGTAGGAAATCAACAACCCTATTCCCCGGCTGAGCCTGAAAACGAGGGCAGAGAGGAAGAAAAACCTCTCCCACAAACTTCCCCTACTCCAATCAGTGAGGAAGAAAAACTCCTATCGCCTACTTCCCAATCCCCAATCTCCAATCCTCAGACCTCTGGCAATTCTGTTCCGGAGTATTTCCTACAGGAATTGGATCAATTGTTGCACCAGGAGATTGAGCCGATGTTGCAACAACTTGACGCTCCAATTACATCACCAACCCCTGAGCCAGTGATGCCTTCGGATCCCGTTGATTCAGGATTGCGACTAACCCTGGATCGAGACACCTTTGTCAGGTGTCCGGGAGAGTCAATCTTGATTTCTGGATGGGTAGATGCATTGGATAACTCCCAATTCAGCAACTTGAATTCAGTTTTTCAAGGAACGCTACGCTATGAACTGCGTAACCCACAAACTGCACAAATCCTGCTCTACCTTGAACAGCATTTGCCAGAACAAACATTGCCCCTGGTTTTTAGCTATACCCTGGAAATTCCCAGCGAGTTGGAAACTGATTTGATTTTGGGAGAGGTAATCCTCAAAGCTTCTTCCGAACTGCCAGTCGGAAAAGAGAGTTCAGGGATCTTGGCTCGTCAACCGTTAAGCATCACCACTGATGAGAATGAATTACTAGAAGCAGTTGAACCTCCAGAAAGTGAACCCGCAGACTATCCCGAAACCGAAGACAAGCTGTCCCCCTCCTCAGAATTCCTCCTGAGTGAGGAGGAAGCACCAGTCCCTTCGCACCTAGAGTTGCTTGAGCCGACGAAGATGAAAAAGGAGCTGAAGCATTTCCAACCCTTATCCGGTCAAGTCTTACCTCCAAAAATTATCCGCTCCTCTTCAACTAAGAAAGCTGTTAAACTTCCTCCACTGCCAAAACTTTCCCACCCCCAACCGAAGAGCAAGGTCTTCTTAGAAGAGCCTAACGGCGAGGGAACAGGGAATAGAGAACAGGGAACAGGAAATTATTTAGGCTCCCACTCTGTTATGGAAGAAAGAAACAGAGAGTGTTACTTAGGAGCAAACCCCGATAGTCAACCAGCTTATTCGGCAATGGATTCCCAGTTAGTTGAAACTTTTCCAGAGGCAGCAATCAGCAAAATCGCCACTGAAGCGATGCAACTTGAAGAAGAGGTAGATTCAGAAGGGGAGGCTGCACCTTTGGTCAATTCTTCCGCCAGTGGTTCAAATAACTCACCTATGGTCACTGATAAATCTTCTTCTTCGGTTAAGAATGCCTTTCAATCCTTGAATTTACAAGAGCGTTTTTGGTTACAACTGAATTCCTTGGCAGCAGAGTCTGAGTCTTCGGTATGGCTCAACAGTGAGTCATCATCTGCTGACAACTCGACTGACTTTCTCTAAGACAGCAGCGATCGCGTTGGCTCGACGCAACTGATCTCGATAGACACATTGCCACTCAGTTATTACAAGGTTATTTCTAGCACAGATGCCTAAGAGTCCAGTGGCTTGATTTTCACCTTTTGCTAAGTCCAGCTCTTGACTAGAGTTGAGATAGAAAGAAGCCGTTCTCGCCCAGGCAATTGCCTCGACTCCGGTTTTACCGCCTCGTCGTGCCATTACTAAAGCTTTGGGAAACTTGCGGGAGTGGATGGGCGAAGCTTGGTTGTAAAGATCAGCAGTGTTCAGCAAAGCTTCCAAGTCTAGGTCTGGATTAATCCCTGCCGCGTTTAAATCAATCAGATGAACGGGAAGTCTATTGAGCGATCGCTTCAAGCAAAATTGCTCAGCCTGAGCGATATTGCCTCTACTACGCCCCTGATCGCTACAGGGACCGTAGTTGGTCACTACCTCCCCCCAGGATAGATTTCCTGGATCGGTGTGTCCGAAGTAGGATGGGGTTTGCTCGAGATAGAGATTCCCGTTTTTGAAGAACAGGCGATAATTTCCCTCAGCCTCTCCAATTGCCAGCATGCCTAAAGATACTGGGGTGGCAAATAGAGGTGCATAAGTAATCAGGCTTTGCTTCAGATCGAAGAAATTTTTTGTGACTTTACTCTTGCTCTGATTTTTATGTTTGGGTATGGACTGGAGTTGCTCCTCCTGTGGCAATGGCGGTAACACTGGCACTTCTTGAACTGGTGGTTTCTCAAGCTGGATCTGAGTGCCTAATCCTAAAACATTGGTCTGATGGATTGGCAACACCCTAGTTTGAGTAGGTTTGAAGTTCGTGTTACGGTTCGATATGAAGAAGAATAGGGTGGCGAGAGCTGTTGTTCCCACTAAGCCAAATAATGTTACTCGTGATAACCAGACCAAATCAGACATCAACGGGCCTCCTCACTACGGTAAGATGAGCAAAGTTTCGACTCAATATTCTACTGAAAAATCGGGGAGTGTAAGGGGGGTGCGTTGAATGTCCAGGTACTTAGCGATCGCAGTAGTGCTTAGTATCCTTCCCCGTTAACTTTACGAAAGTTAATACAGCGCTGTTTATTTATGTCCGACTACTTAGGGCTTGCTGAAAAAGTCTACAGAGCGAATCTATAAGCCACACAGCTTGCCAAATGGTAGTTTCGTCCCTTAGTTTTCCAATTTATCCGGCGATCTGCCTCCGGCAGCGTCGCGAAGCGACTCCCGCCCAGAAAAAGTGCAAGGGTTTTGCGACTCTAGATGTTATAACCTTGCACTTGTTTGGTCAAAAAAGGCTCAAAATCCTTATCTGGCTTACTTTTCACTTTTATTCAGCAAGCCCTATTTAGTGAGTTTAGTAGCGATCGCCCTTTTTTGAGTTCATCTCACTTTTTCGCGTTGCTCCCGCTCATCATCGGCTATCTACACTAGCATAAGGCTTTTTCGCCGATTGCCACTACACAAAAGTAGCGTGAGGGATTTCCGAGGAAATCCTCACAGAATCAACACCCTAGGCAGAGCCTCGGTATTGCGTTCCCAGGCGGAGCCTGGGAACGAGTTCGGGAAAGGGTTTCAAGACTTATGGGTAAGGGATAGGCCTTTAGGCATGGGGAGTGTCAACTAACCGCTGCCTTCTTTTTCTTTTTCTTAGCCGCTTTTTTAGCTGCTTTTTTCGCTGCCTCAATTCTTTGGCGTTCCTTCTCTTTTTCCTCCTCAAGTTTGCTCAAATAATAGTGATAATCGCCATAGTATACCAATAACTCACCATCACGAATTTCCACAATTTTGTTGGCCACCTGAGAGATAAAATAGCGGTCGTGAGAAACAAGAATCACCGTGCCATCGTAGTGCTGAAGAGCTTCTTCCAGCATCTCTTTTGCCGGGATATCTAGATGGTTCGTTGGCTCGTCCAAAATTACTAAATTGGCTGGACACAGGAGCATTTTTGCCAAAGCAAGGCGAGCTTTTTCTCCTCCACTGAGAGCATTAACTTGTTTAAATACTGTGTCCCCACTAAATAGGAACCTTCCCAAAAGACTGCGGACTTCTTCATTTTTCCAGTCCGGTACTTCGTCGTGGATGGTTTCCATGACAGTTTTATTCAGCTCCAAGGCTTCCGCCTGATTCTGCTCGAAGTAGCCAGGGATAACGTTATGTTTGCCTAATTTAACTGTGCCTGATTCCGGTTGGTTTATACCCATAATCATCCGCAGGAGGGTAGATTTACCTGAACCGTTGGGACCCAGGATGGCAATGCGATCGCCCCGTTCAATCAGCAACTCTGCTCCTAGGAAAAGAATATCATCGTTGTAGGTATACACCAAATCTTCAATTATTACTACCTCTCGACCACTGCGAGGAGAGGGGGGAAAACGAAAATGCAGGGTTTTCAGATTAGCTGTAGGAGCTTCGATGCGCTCCATTTTGTCTAGTTGTTTCTCCCGGCTTTTTGCCTGGGTGCTGCGGGTAGCACTGGCACGAAAGCGCTCGATAAAAACTTGCTGTTTTTCGATTTCTTTTTGTTGGCGTTCGTAAACGCTGAGTTGAGCTGCTTTTGCCTCTTCTTTTTGTTGTAAATAGGCAGAATAGTTACCTCGGTAGGTAGTAGAAACACCCCGCTCAGTTTCGACAATTTTGGTACAGAGGCGGTCGAGAAATTCTCGGTCGTGGGATACAATCACCATCGGGGTTTTTAGACCCTTGAGGTAATTTTCTAGCCACTCAATGGTTTCTAAATCCAGGTGGTTGGTAGGTTCGTCAAGCAGTAAAAGGTCTGGGTTTTGCAGCAGGATTTTCCCCAAACTCATGCGCATTTGCCAGCCAGCGCTGAAGGAGCGAACTAGGCGATCGCCATCTTCTGGCTCAAACCCCATCTCTGGCAATATCTTCTCGATTTGCGCTTCTAACCCATAACCATTGAGGGCTTCAAACTGGCGCTGCAACTTATCTAGCTTCTTGATCAGTTTGTCTAGTTGCTCAGGGGAGGCAGTTTCCATGTCTAGCTGCACCTGGGCTATAGATTGCTGTACCTGGTTGGCTTCTTTAAATACTGTCCAAAATTCTTCCCGCACCGTGCGGGTGGGTTCTACTTCAAACTCTTGGGTGAGGTAGGCAATGTGCAAACTAGCAGGGCGGATAACTTCCCCAGCGGTAGGTTCAATTTCTCCGGTAATAATTTTCAGTTGGGTAGACTTCCCGGCACCATTGACTCCGACTAAGCCAATGCGTTCCCCCGGCTTGACTTCCCAGCTGACATCTTTTAGCACTTCACCGATCGGATAAATTTTACTGATATGTTCAAGTCGCAGCATCAAGGGTCTCCCGGATGAATCGAGTAATAAGCTGTTCTGTGTGTGAATTTTTATTACAGCTTGTAACAGAATTTTATCTTATCGCTGATTACTATCCAACCTTTGCAATTGTCATAACAAAAGCTGCAATTAAAGTTAAGCTAGATATATTGGTGAAGAAACTAAGGGTAAAATAAAGGCGATCGCAGTTAAAAATTATTCCTGAATTGGGATTAGTTGCTAATTGCCACGCCATTCTCGAAAAAATTGGTCATCTTCAGAACCATGATTTTTCAATTTCTAAATCATTCAAATCAATGCCCACTCTACAAAAGCGGCGATCGCACTGACCTTGAGATATCAATAGCCTATCACTGCTAGCGGAAAATGGAGGGCGGTGGAATTACGTTTTGTGAAGGGAACGGAGTAAGAAGTAGGCTCCTGCAATGAAAATGGCGATGAAGACTAGGGTGAATGTCGGATGCGATCGCTCGCTTTGATATGATTGAATTGTCTGTGAACTGAGCTAGCAAGTGCCCCGCAACAATATTAACCGTATCAGGGCCAAAATTCGACTCAGCCAGTACGATATGTCAGCTCATGCCATGGAAGAGATGGCTGAGGATATGCTGACTATCCTGGATGTGGAAGAAGCTGTTTTGAGTGGTCAAATCATACGGGTTGAAAAAGATGATCCTAGAGGCACAAAATATGTCGTAGTGGGAACTGCACTGGATCGAAAAACACCTGTTAGAGTTGTTGGGCGCTTTACTAGCAACGGACGCTATCTGATTATAACTGTTTACGAAGTCTCTGAGTTTGAGGGCTAGTGTTATGTATGGATACAGATGCGAGTATTGTGAAGGGATCGTTCAACCCCGAACGGTCAAGGGTGAGGCATTCAAACATAAAGACGGTTTTGTCATCCTTGAAGACGTGACAATCGGTGTTTGTGATAACTGTGGCAATCGATATTACTCAGCCGATATTCTTCAAGCTGTTCATGCTGTTGTGACAGGAGCCAAATCACCTGAGAGAATCGAACAGATTCCGGTAGCGCATCTAGAGTCTGCATAATCACGATAGTTATGTATTTTTAGACCATCTAAGCTGGGATAATTTTAATGAATCAGGGGACTTAAAAGGCCAAATAGAAGAATTTAAGCGTTTCACTGGTTTTTATCCCGAATCGGTGCATGTGGATAACGAAAATTCGAATTAGGTGCTGACTAAATTAGGGTTTGCTGAAAAAAGCTGAAACCTTTAGAGTCAAAGGTGATCAGCTGGATTGAAAGTCCCTCAGATGCGCTTGAATCGGCTAAAATCAATCAAAACCCTTGCACTTCGTTGAGCAGTACAAATGTACCGTCAAGTTGAGCAACCCCCAATGTCACCGGAAAACTTCTCGCTGCCCTTTGAGGGAAAATTATCCCCAGAAAATCGTTGGGTAATCATGGCCAATCTAATTCCTTGGTCAGAATTTGAAGAAGAATATGCTCAAAACTTCGAGCGAGGAGATGGGGGCACCAGCCAAATCATTTAGGATAGCCCTAGAGGCCCTAATAATTAAAGAAAAATTAGGAACCAGTGATAGGGAAACAGTAGAACAAATTAGGGAAAACCCTTATCTACAATATTTTTTAGACATGTCATCCTATAGCAATGAAGCCCCATTTGAAGCCTCAATGCTAGTTTACTTTCGCCAAAAAATTAGGATTGATTTAGTCAACAAAGTGAACAGAGAAATGGTCAGTAAATCAACTGATTCATCATCAGAGCAGAGGAAAGAAGAAGAGCAGAGGGAAGAAGAAGAGCCAAATACTCGAAAAAATCAAGGGAAATTAATTCTTGATGCCACCTGTGCGCCAGCAGACATTAGCTATCCCACTGACCTAGGAATATTAAACAAAGCTAGAGAACAAACCGAAAAAATTGTAGACTCCCTCTACAAACCCATCAAAGAGAAATTCAAGAACAAACCGAGAACTTACCGAAACCGAGCGAGAAAAGACTACCTCCAAGTAGCTAAACAACGGCGACCTTCACGAAAAAAAAGAAGAAAAGCAATAAAAAAACAACTTCAATATATCCAGAGAAACTTAGGGCACATTGAGCAACTGATAGCTGAGGGCGCTGACCTAAACTGGTTGAGTAAGAGGCAGTATAAAATGCTGCTAGTGATAACAGAAGTTTACCGCCAACAATTATGGATGTGGTCAAACAAAAAACAGAAGATTGATGACAGAATAGTAAGTTTAACCCAACCCCATATTCGCCCAATCGTGAGAGGAAAAGCGGGGAAACCAGTGGAATTTGGAGCCAAACTGTCAGCTTCTTGTGTCAATGGCTATGTATTTCTCGAACGGATTAGTTGGGAAAACTACAATGAATCAAGGGACTTAAAAGACCAAATAGAAGAATTTAAACGGTTCACGGGCTTCTACCCAGAATCAGTTCATGTAGACCGAATTTATCGAACCAGAGAGAACCGAGCTTGGTGTAAAGAACGAGGAATTAGAATCAGTGGACCTCCCTTAGGGAGACCGCCAGCAAATCTTAGTAAAGAAAAAAAGAACCAAGCAATTGAAGATGAAAGGATCCGCAACTCGATTGAGGGAAAATTTGGACTCCGAAAAAGAAGATTTGGACTTAATCGAGTGATGTCCAAACTTTCCTTAACTTCCCAAACAGCCATTGCTATCACTTTTTTGGTAATGAATCTTTCCACCCTGCTGCGGCAGGTTTTCTGTCTTTTTTTGTGTCTATTTCAAAATCGAACACATTTTCGACTGTTGACTGCCTCAATCATCAAGAGAACTCATATTTCATCTGATTATTATCAGAAAAAGTTATCGGCTCAACTGGCTTGAATAATCAGTTAATATTTCTCAAGCTGTTCTCTTACTTTTTCAGCAAACCCTAAATAGTGCATCAGGTTTGAAACTCGCACCTCGGTTTCACCTGGCTTGTTGTCTGCCCCTTGCAGTGCCTCAAGAAAGTGATAGGTGTAGATACTGTTGGACTGATCCTTAATCCAGGACTTCTGCTCACCCCTAGATGAGGTAAACACAACTCTACCCTTCCCTTGCTTCAGTGCATCAATCAAGCCCTTTGCTTCCGAAGGAGGCACTTCTGAAAATCCCTTCGGCAACTGGGGAGGAGCAACAGTTTCACCCTCCTTAGAAGTTGCCATTCCCGCTGCATGGCAACAATCCAAAACAACTAGCAAGCGTTCAGACTGAATTTGGCGCAAGGCATTGGTGAAGTCTTCGGATGACAAGGCAGAACTCTGTATGTCAAACGGATCAATATCGTGTTGCAGCAAGTAGTAATGATTGTTAGATTTCTCCAGCCAACCATGCCCAGAGTAATAAACCAATGCAGTAGCTTCTGAATCAGTTTCCGTCTTTGTCTTTAGCCAAGTTAATCCATCTAAAATCGCACTCCGAGTCGCCTTATCGTCGTTCAATACTCGAATGTGATCTTGGTTGTCAGGATAAGTGCACAAGTTAGGATCAATGAGAGCCGCATAAAGAGACTGAGTATCTTTTACAGTTACTGCTAGAGACAGCTTTGAGTAAGCAGACTCACCAACCCCAATCAGCAATGCATAGCCATGATTGAATGTTTCAGCCATATCAACGATTCCTCAATCACATAATTGCTAGAACCAAAAATTTGCCGATTATGCCTCATAGCGACTGACCCGAAAAACTAAGTAATTGTATGGCAGCGTTTCCGAACTTTCTGCCTTATGCACAATTGTACCGATATCTGGTCGATACACCCACTTATGCCACTCGATCGCCGTTTCACTGGGAACATGCACGGCAATATAATTACCCTCTGCCAGCCGAATACCCATCGGCGCGTCCTCAAAATCCAGCCCCAGGAAGAACTTCTGAACAGGGACATTCTCCGTCCGCTTAGCCAGTGCCTTCACCACTCCTAACGTGATCTCCGTAAAGGGTGCGATCGCAGGTTGGGCAGTCGTTAACAAACTCAGTCCATTCTGAAATGGCGGAGATTCTAAAGCAGCTAAAATTGCTTGGTCAGCCTCATTATTGACATTGACTGTAAAGCATTCAAACGCAACACCTTGAGAACCAACATTTAGCCCTATAAAGATGGGGTAACCTGTAACACCAGCCGTTTGTCCCTCCGCAACCCGATATGTCTGGCTAAATGTTATGGTCTCCTGGGAATCTGCCACCTGATTGCGGGCAGCAAAGTTCACCATGATCTTGTGGGTGCCACCGCCCGGATACTTATGAACTCGCAGGCGATCAAGGCGGATGTTGATTCGGCTGTTCTTCAGTGCTGCATCTGCCGCGATCGCCCCCGGATATTCAATCCCTTGAGGCTCTTTTGATCTGGGTTGCCGTTGCGCAATATAGCCAAACTGATGAGTTGCTTGCATCCAGGGCTGTTGCTTAATCAGTCCAAAAAAGCGCAAAAGTTCATCAGCACTCTTGGATTGCTCCAATCCCTTCGAGAGTTCAGGATCAGAGCCACTAATCTGGTCTAGCTTTGCGGCTAAGCCGTGACTGTCATACTCTCCAATGACCATAATGTCGTTAAAAACAGTTTGCAATTCTCCACTTGTCACGGCTTTATATTTCAAAAATAGATTTCTTCAAATAAAAATTCAGCCAACTAAAACTCTTGTACTTCGTCTCAGTTATCAGCACTGATTACATTTAAAATCCTGTCAAACCTTGACAAAAGCCGTCAAAGTCTGACAGAATAGTTTCATGAGTATGTTCTAGGCGATCAGAATCCCACGAGCTTTAGCTCTGGAAGTGTCAAGATTTTTTGGTGGGTAAGACCCCAACTCGGACGGATAAGTCCACTGTTTCTCCCTTGCGACGTAATTTTAGGGGCAAATCATCCCCCACTTGAGTATTGCCAACAGCCTGTTGTACTTCACTGACGTCGGTTATAGGTTGACCATTGATGGCTTGAATTATATCTCCAGCTTTTAAACCAGCTTGATCAGCGGGAGAATTGGGTACAACTCTCACAATCAATACCCCTTCTTCTTCCTCCAAACTCAGACCCATGCTATTCTTCAATTGTTGCTTCACTTGTGGGGTAACAGATGCCATCTGAATCCCCAGATAGGAGTGTTCAACTTTCCCCTTCGCGATCAATTGCTCAGTAATCTGTTGCGCTTTATTAATGGGAATTGCAAAACCAATTCCCTGAGCATTCTGAATAATCGCGGTATTGATGCCAATCACTTCACCTTGAGCATTGAGCAAGGGACCGCCAGAGTTACCCGGATTAATAGCAGCATCGGTTTGGATAAAGTCTACTCGCTTATCAGGAACTCCAATCTGGGAACTGCTTCTACCTGTAGCACTGATGATACCAGTAGTGACCGTATTATCCAAGCCCAGGGGGTTACCAATGGCGATCGCCCACTCTCCAGTCCGAAGTCCATCGGAATCCCCTAAACTTACAGTGGGGAGATTATCGGCCTCAATCTTAACTACCGCTACATCAGTCACGGAGTCTGCACCTACCACTTTGCCTTCCAAGGTGCGACCATTTTTAAGGGTGACTGTCACCTTATCTGCACCATCAACCACATGAGCATTGGTTAAAATCTGACCATCGGAACTAACAATAAAACCCGAACCTGTACCCTTTCGAATCTGCTTATCTGGAAAGTTAGGCAATTGAGAACCAAAGAACCGACGGAAAAAGGGGTCGTTGAACATATCAGGTAGTTCAGTTGTCACTGTCCGGGAGGCATTAATCCGCACCACAGCAGGACCAACCTTGTCCACAACCTCAGTTACGAAGTTAGTAGAAGTCGTTGCTGTCGGTGGAGAAACTTGTCTTAAACTTCCTCTATCACCAGACAAGGCTTCAACGTCTGGAGTTCGGGTAGATATTTGAGGATTATTGAATAGATAATTGCCTCCTAAAGTAATTCCTGCTCCCAACAGCACCAGTGAAACATAGGTAACAGACTTTTTCCAAGGTGAGGAGAGAGGTTTGGGTGCTGAAAATGAGGAATTTGTCAGGTCTAGCGGCTCTGAATGTAAATTTTGTTGTCTCATTGTTTTCATGTCACCTTTGATGCACTCAACTACTGATTTTGAGGAAAGTCAGCTCAAGTGTGAAGGAGCATTGAGGTAAAGTATTTGAGCTGACAATTTTTAATTTAGATCGGCGATATGACTTTCTCGTGACAGTCTGGTGAAGTTTAGGTGACAAATTAATCGAGTTGACAAAAACGCAAAAACGCGGCTCCTCCGTACTTAGTGTGCTAAATCAGCCAAAAGCCCTACTGGGCAAGGAATATTGTAGGAATCAACAAGATGAAAGTATAATGCCAACAGAGTCACAACTGTTAAAGTGCCTAGTTCTGTGTCAAATTCTATCTAATTGCTATCGACCCATTCAATTAATTCGGTATGATGAGAGGAGAAAAGAGATATTTATTATCGCCGGAGAACTAGGAACCATCGAAATCACGATTTTTGCTCAGGGACAGTGGAGATATGATGTCACCGAAGCCTAACTTTAGCGAAATGAGTCTTCAGGAACTGCGGCGTTATGTCTTAGTCCACAGAGATGATGAGGAAGCCTGGAAGGAATATGCTAGTCGTCCGCGACCCAACGCGGTCTATTTTGATACAGATATGCCTCTATCCGAACAGGAAACAAAACTGCAAGAACTTCTTCAAGGCAATGGCTGATTTTGGCGATCCAACAGCAAATGGACAAAAAACAACGCTCGACGTATAATTCGATGATTGCAGATGGCTAAAACCCTTGGCCCGTAATAGATTAAGGGGTCATACCCAATCCGGGTTAACTACCCCCTTTTTGGCATGGTTCAATATGTAGAGTGGCAAGGTAACACATAGGGGTGTTAGTCTGGGGAACTTTTAGAACTTTGTCCCCTCCGACCGTGTCTCCCTCTCTCCCCCTGCTTCCCCTGCTCCCGGGAGCTCCCCCTGCTCCCCCTCTAAGCGTGTTACTCTGTTTTGAACCATGCCCCCTTTTTTCCGGAAGCAGGGAACAAGGGCCCGAAAGGGGAACTTCGGATCAGGGAACAGATATTGAGCAGAGGAGCTTGTGAACAGGGGGAAAGGGAGAAAGGTTACTAAGCGAACAAATCATTTAATTAATCTCCTGTGCACCGCGCTCCCTGCTCCCCTGCTTCTTTTTGGGAGCAGGGGAAGAAAAATACAGAAAATTGATAAAGGGGGTTTTAGACGACGCGCATAGGTTCAGGTAAAGTACCGCACGGCGCAAAGTGTGCGTATAATCCAATCTTATGCTCACTTCTAGTTTGACCCAATTAATGTAGGGACAGCAATAGCCCGATTTAAGGCAAGCTTTTCCATGCCTGAGTAACAATATTACTGAGCCAGCGTCGTTGTACTTGATCGAGTATGGGATCTTCCTCTAGTACCTCAGCAGTCAACTCATCTAGAGATTGACCCTGAGAACGGGCAATCTGAACCACACCGGCGATCGCTGCTGCAATCATTTCTTCGTCAACAGGTCTTTGGTGTAAAGCGATGATTTCTTCAGGACTGGCTGGAATGGGATAATTCATAACTAAATTCACAATTGCATCTAATAAATTTACAAAAATCAGCGAAAAGTAAACTTTTGTTAATCCATTTTAAGGATTCAGTATTTGGAAGTGTACCGTAATTTGGCCCAATTCAACTGCGCCTTTTGTCGTAATTGACATTTAATTAAGAACATCAAGATGAAAGAAATCCTCTATATAGAAGTCCCAACGCCAGATACAGTCGCTGTACGCGCCTGGTTGCAACAGGAATGGAAGCCTGAGGTCGGTCAAAAAATTGTTACACCCGACGGCATCCGCCTGCAATTTCCCCAGAAGACTTCAAAGGAACCGCAACCGATTCCAGAAAGCGAACTTTCGATCTTTATTTGGTCAGTACAGCGCACCACCTATCTAAAAGTCTTTCAATGGGGACAGAAGCCTCTCACAGAGGCTCCCAAAATCGGGCAACAGTTAATTATCGGCCTCAGAAGTCGTTTTCCGCAGCAATATCCCGAACCCCCGGACATTGACTTGTCCAAGCAATCAATTTTTGAGGCATTGGCTCCCTACTACCCCCAGACTGTCCACTTTTTTCAGAAAATGCCCAAGGGAGAATACGACCTCAACCGCGTCTACTGGTGGGAAAAGCGCTGGCGCGAGAGTGTCCGCAATCCTAAGAAACCGAAGCAGGTCATTTTTAAGGAGGCAGGGGAGCTTTTGAGTAGGGTAGCAGAGGAGCAATCCCAATCACCAATCCCTAATTACGATCTGATTTATATTGGTGGTGCCTTAGGGATAATCCATGCAGCAGTCATGGCACAGCTAGGCTATCGGGTTCTGCTGATTGAGCGGCTACCATTTGGACGGATGAACCGGGAGTGGAATATTTCCCGCTCCGAGTTTCAAAGCTTAATCGATTTGGGTTTATTTACCCCTGCTGAATTTGAAAGCATGATTGCTAGGGAATACATCGACGGATTTAGCAAATTCTTTGATGGCAACAATCCACCAAAACTGAAAGCTAAGGTTTTGCACACGCCAACGGTGCTGAATGTGGCAATAGATTCTGAGAAATTGCTGGGCTTATGTGGAGAAAAGCTACGCAACACGGGTGGGGAAATATGGGATGAAACAGAGTTTATCCGAGCCGATATTGGCTCAGAGCAAGTCGCCGTCCAACTGGTACACCTAAAGACTGGGGAATCACGACAGGTGAGCGGACGCTTGCTCATAGATGCAATGGGAACTGCTTCACCAATTGCGTGGCAGCTTAATGGAGGTCGCACTTTTGATAGTGTCTGCCCAACTGTAGGTGCTGTAATTGAGAGTGGGTTTGAGCCGGGAGTGTGGGATTCCAATTACGGCGATGTCCTCAACTCTCATGGAGATATCTCCCGGGGAAGACAACTGATTTGGGAGTTATTCCCCGGTGCTGGTGATGACCTGACTATTTATCTGTTCCACTACCATCAGGTGCATCCGGATAACCCTGGCTCTCTATTAGAAATGTATGAAGATTTTTTTACAATTCTGCCGGAGTATCGTCGCTGTGATCTGGAAAAGCTGGTGTGGAAAAAGCCGACCTTTGGTTATATTCCTGGTCATTTTAGTGTGGGAAGCAGCGATCGCACGGTTGCCTTTGACCGACTTCTAGCCATTGGCGATGCGGCATCTCTCCAGTCTCCCTTAATTTTTACTGGATTTGGTTCTCTGGTGCGCAATCTTGCTCGCTTAACCACTTTGCTGGATACTGCTCTGAAACATGACCTGCTCAAGGCAGAACACTTGAACCAGATTAGCGCCTATCAAAGCAACATCTCAGTCACCTGGCTCTTTTCTAAAGGGATGATGGTGCCGATGGGTAAAACCTTGCCACCACAGCGAATTAATGCCATGCTCAATACTTTCTTTGGCCTTCTCGCCGATGAACCCCCAGAAGTGGCAGATACCTTTATTAAAGATCGAACCGATTGGCTAACTTTTAACCGACTAGCCCTCAAAGCCGCGAGGAGAAACCCTGCCTTGCTGCTGTGGATTTGGGAGATGGCAGGTAGTAAAGATATGCTGCGTTGGCTAGGCTCATATTTAGCCTTCACCTTTGATGCTTTGATAAATTGGCTGCTGGGGGGATGGTTTCCACGCTGGCTGCACCGATCGCAGTCTTGGTTGGAGGTGCGCTATCCTGGCTTATGGTTACAACTGCTCAGTTTCAGTTACACCTTGAATTTGACACTCCCCCCCTTGAAAGACCTATCCTTTACCCACAAGTCTTGAAGCTTTTAAAGCTTTAAGGAAGAGAAAATGAGGTCAAAGGCTGAAGTTTATGTTTTCTCCCCTCTCTTCCCCCTGACTTTTCACGGCATCTTTCTTGTTTGGATGGGAGGGGGGAGTGTGGGGAGAAGGGGGAGATGTCAATTAATATTTATCATTATCCACGATTACAGTTTTCCCTGTTTTCGCTGACTGGTAGGCAGCATCAGCTACTTTGAGGGCATAATAGCTGGCAGCTGGTGTGACATATAAAGGTGCGCCTTCGAACAAGTGGTCTAAGACCATTATGGTATCTTTGGCAAATAAGCCACGACGACTCTCCACTTTAATTGGGGTCTTTTCCTCTCCCCGTACTAAAGTCCCTTTCTCCCCCTCAAAAATGAGTGTCCCTTTTTCTCCGTGCAATTCAAAAGTGCGACAGCCTTGCCAGAAGGTTTCTCCTCTACCATAGCTGACTTCTGCGATTAAACCATTGGTAAAATGCAGTTGTGCATTACAAAGACAGGCGGTGTAATATCCTTCTGAGGCATCCCAAAAGCGAGATTGGCAACTTACAGAAGCGACAGTGCCAAATAAATCTGTGAATCGATGGATGCGGGAAAGCGCGGCAATCAAGGGAAAACCAAACATCTCTCGGTGATAATTCCAGCGGCGAGGTACAGGGCGCTTGGGATTCATGGTTACGTAGCGAGCATAGAAAACATTGCCAATTTCTGGCAAGTATTGGCGCATCGCTTGGTGCAAACCACCCAGTAATTCGATATGTTCGACGTGCAGGAGTTTGCCCTGGGCTTTGGCTAAGGTAATTAAGGCTTCTGCTTCTGAGGGTTCAAAGGCGAGGGGATATTCAACAACAACGTGCTTTCCAGCTTCTAGGGCAGCACGGGCAATCATACCATGATCGCGGTTAATTGTAGAGATAACTATTAAATCTAGGTTGACCTCCTTGACTAACTGCTGCCAGAAGTTTACAGATGATACTGAGTGAGTTTGACAGAAGGTTTCCGTGTTTTCTGGTGTATTACCAGTGACGGCAACTAAGTGCGATCGCCCATCCCCTTCCAACGCCTCTGCCCGTCGCTTCGCCGCATATCCAGTACCAACTAACCCCACCTTCAATGGGCGTGTGACAGAAAAATCAGTAGAATTCTTGATCTGTGTCATATCAAATTCGGGTAATTCACCATAATTACAGTGGGTTGTTGTTTCCTTGAGCTATTCTCTGCCCGCAAGTGGGGGCTATCCTTCTCACCAGTTACCACTCACCACTCACCTTCATTCCCTCTCTAAGTACAAATCATCAATTATGGCTATAACTATAATTAATACTCATTTATCTGGGATTCAGGGAAGTGTGAATCCGGAAATCGAGAGATTGAAAATACTATCATTGTTTGGTTATAGCATATCTATTTTCTCTAATTATGATGGTATTCGCTTTAAATTATTATATAAGTAAATCTTATTTCACATTTAATTAAGAATCTCATTGCTAATGCCCCTCAAACTCTGGAGACTTTTCCCGTAGTATCAGAAAGGAAGCTTACCGAAGAAGCAAAACTTTATCCGGCTCAACCGATAAATCTGGCTTCGCAGTAAGTAAAGACTGCCGTTTCACTTAAGAAGAGGAGCAACACATGGCAACTTACAAAGTTACCCTAAAAATGCCAGATGGGGAACAAACCATCGAAGTCCCTGACGACGAATATATGTTGGATGTCGCTGAAGAGCAAGGTCTTGACTTACCTTACTCCTGCCGCGCAGGTGCTTGCTCCACCTGCGCTGGCAAAATAGAATCTGGTACAGTTGACCAATCTGATCAGTCTTTCCTGGATGACGATCAGATTGAAGCAGGCTACGTTCTCACCTGTGTAGCCTATCCCACCTCAGATTGCACAATCCTCACTCATCAAGAGGAAGCACTTTACTAAACCGATACTTAGAACTCCAATACAGAGGGTTTTCGCAGGGGCATCAATTGTGAGTCCCTGCTTTATTTTTTTGATTCGGTTTTAAGTAGATGGGCAAAAATAAATATAAAACCCGGATGAGGTGTTAGGTATTAGGTATTAGGGTTAGCTGTTCCCTGTTCCCAATTCCCTGTTGCCTGTTGCGCCCAGCCTCCAGCGTCGACGCTGGGCGCACTGTTGCCTGTTGCCTGTTCCCTGATCCGAAGTTCCCTCTCTCAACCATTTTCTAATTAATTTGACCGACCTACTTATGTTCATACCAATCATTTTGTCGCTTCTGTGCATCTCGCTTCTGTGTTTACCCGGATGTGCGGTTGAAAAGTTCCCTGATTCGACTTCGCCCCAGGGACAGAACTTTAGCAATACTGCGGATGAGTTTGAAAGCCAGCGGTTGCAAATGGTGGAACAACAGATCCGCGCGCGCGGGATACAGGACAGGGCAGTCCTCGAAGCCATGTCAAAGGTGCCCCGCCACCGATTCGTTGATTCCTCTCAGGCACATTTAGCCTACCGGGATTATCCCCTGCCAATCGGTCATGATCAGACTATCTCTCAACCATATATCGTCGCCTACATGACGGAGGCTGCTGAGATATCCCCGGATGAAAAGGTGCTGGAAATCGGAACTGGCTCCGGCTATCAGGCTGCTGTGCTGAGCGCGATCGCCAAAGAAGTCTACACCATCGAGATTATTCCCGAGCTGGCCGAAAGAGCGCGCCAAACTCTCAGCGAGCTAGGCTACAAGAATGTACACGTGAAGACAGGTGATGGATACCAGGGCTGGGCAGAACATGGGACCTACGACGCTATCCTCGTCACCGCTGCTCCGGACCACATCCCTGAACCTTTGGTCAACCAGTTGGCACTGAACGGAAGGATGGTGATTCCGGTGGGTACCTGGTACCAGGAAATGGTAGTGCTGACGAAGATGCAGGATGGCGTACTCAAGGAGAGAACGATTCCGGTTCGTTTTGTCCCGCTGACGAGGGAATCGCCAGAATAGAGTTTATTTCAATCCCTGATAGGGATTAGGACAAAACCTAACCTTCCTATAGGGAGTATAAACCCTTATTCGGATTAAGTCAATAGTCTGCTTAACCCTCATCTAAATATGTCTTAACCTGCCATCGTAGTGCTATAACTCAAAGAATGCCTTTCAAATTCAGTACAAAACCTGGCAGCACATCTTCTCCCTTTAGTTGAGTTGGCGATCTCAGAACTTTTTTCCTCTGACCTTGGCGATAGATTTCTACTTGCTTTCCTTGGGGGTCAATCAGCCAGCCTAAGCGAGCACCGTTGTCGATATACTCTTGCATTTTGTTTTGCAGAGACTTGAGCCTATCGCTGTCGGAGCGCAGCTCAACGACAAAATCCGGACAAATGGGTGGGAAGGTTCTGCGCTCCTCGGCAGTCAGAGACTCCCAACGCTCTAGAGGAATCCAGGCAGCATCCGGTGAACGAAATGCCCCATTTGGTAGCTCAAACATGGTACTAGAGTCAAACGCTTCTCCTGTCCCATCGGCGTCAGTCCAGATGCCTAACCGTTGAGTCAGTTTGCGGTTGCGGCTTCCGCTTTCTCCTCCAGTTGGGGACATAACAACTAATTCTCCTGCGGCAGTCCGCTCTAGTTTGGCCTCGGGGTTCGCGCGGCACAGTTTACAGAACTGCTCATTGGTCAGATTGACCACAGGTTCTAAGGTCAGGTTGATAGCGGTCATGAGTGAGGGTCTCCGTCTTATCGTGAGATAAGTTTATCTATCTCATCTGGCATCTGAAAACACTACCTACATTGTCATGGATAATTAGACAAATCAACCACGCCCAGCAATGGCATTACCTTTTATTTCAGCTCGGAAAGCAACTCGAACAGAGCGTGAATATTATGAAACCTGAAACCTTAAAAAAACGATTAACCAAAGATCGTCCGATGATCAGTGTAACTCTTCGTATTCCTGAAGATGTGGTGGAAGATTTAAAACGGATAGCTCCTTTATTGGGATTTTCTGGGTATCAACCTTTGATGCGTGCTTATATTGGACAAGGGCTACGAACAGATTTGGAAAGATTAGAAAATGATACGGTTTCAGCTTTGATTGAGAGTTTAAAACGTCATGGAGTAAGTGAGCAGGTAATTGATGAAGCTCTCAGTGAACTTGCTTCTCAGTCAGGGATCTCGATGTGAGCAAACCCCACAGATGAATCTGGGGGCTTGTAAACTTACAACCTGACCCGCCTAAGCTGCTGTTTGAGAAGTTGCTGCTGCTTAACTATCCACTCCACCAGCAACAGGGTGCAGTCAAAAATAGTTGGTGGGGTAAACAGCGTGCTCGCGGAGCGAGTGCCTACGGCAGCGCCAAAAACTTCCCTCGGATGAGCTTGGCTCATCTCCTTCTTTGTCGTTGACTAAATAATCAACAGAAAAAAGTTAAGTTGGTAGCCGAATTTGCAAACAAAAGGTCTGTATCACTTGTTACCATCTGAATTTGGAATTGCTGTTTCAATTTGGACGTGGTTTACATCAACAAAATAAAATTGTAAAATTTTGGGTTGATTATAATGACGAGTAGTAATAAAAGTAAGAATTTGATGCTCTGTAATATACTATTCAATAATTGCTGTTTAGTCATTAATTAAAGTTTGAATCTCCTCAAAAGTAATAGGTTCAACCTTTTGGGTAAGTTTAAAAGCAGGATCAATAGGCACTATTTCACGAGAAATTAGTTCATCTAACTCTTGTTTCAGTTGGTTAAGTTTGCTATAGTCAGCTAGTTGGGATTGCAACCACTCCCTTTCACTTAGTCGTTTTTGTTCTATGGTGATCTCTCTCCGAAGTCGATCTAATTCTTGGATAATTATAGGTGGAATATTACCTGTAGGATATAAGTCACGGTTAGCAAGAAGTTCAACTAAAGTTCTGCTTTTAATGAGTTCTACATACTCTAGAGCTTTGTCTCTTTGTCCCAAATTAATGTAGGATTGAATGATGTTATGATAAACAGTAATAGCTTGTGAGATAATTTCTTGACAGCGTGTTTCTGTTAGGGCCCAACTACGATATATTTCTACTGCTTTAATAGCGATGTTGTAAGCTTGAATAGCAAGTTGCCAATTACTTTCTTTAAAGCCCAAATCACCTAATCTGCGACTAGCTTTTAAAGATTCAAGAGGAAATTTTTCAGGAGTCCAAATCTGCAAAGTTTTACAATATATATCGGTTGCTTTTTCAATATTATCTGCTCTCTTTCCTCTTATTCTTATACTGTAAGCAACTCCCAGATTATGGAGTGTTTCAGCCCATAGTAAAGGTAAAGCGTCTCTGGTATGGATTTGTAAAGCATTTTGATAACAAGCGATTGCCATCTCAAGATTATTGGCTTTATCTCCTTTGATTCTATCTCGATAAGCATTAGCTAGATTATTCTGAGTTTCAGCCCATAGTAAAGGTAAAGCGTCTCTGGTATAGATTTGTAAAGCATTTTGATAACAAGCGATCGCCATCTCAAGATTATAGGATTTATATCCTATTATTCTGTCTCGATAAGCATTAGCTAGATTATTTTGAGTAGTTGCCCAATCTTGAGGAAAACTTTCTTTGGTATAAATTTGTAGAGATTGATCAAAACAAGCAATAGCCGTCTCTAAATTTTCTCTCTTGTCTCCATATACTCTATATATATAAGCATTTCCTAAATTATTTTGAGTTTTTGCCCAATCTACAGGAAAATATTCACAAGTTCGTACTTCTAAAGCTTCGGAATAATAAAGAATAGCTTTCTCCAGATTGTCTCCTCTGTATCCTCTAATTCTTTGAGTGTAAGCAATAGCAAGATTATTAATAGTCGTTGCCCATTGTTCAGGAAAAGCCTCACGGGTTCTTACTTCTAAGGCCTTGTGATAATAAGTGATCGCCTTTTCTAAATTGTCAGCTTTGTTGCCAAAAATGCGATTAATATAAACATAAGCAAGATTATTAATAGTTGTTGCCCATTGTTCAGGAAAAGTTTCACGGGGACGCAATTTTAAAACAGTTTCTAATCCAGTAATTGCTATTTCTAAAACATTTGACCATCTTCCCAAAGGAAATTGAGAAATATCAAGACAAAGACTTTCTACTATTCCAGCAATTGCTTCTTTTTCTTCGGGATTTAATTCAGAACAAGTATCAAGTATCCACTGTTGTAAAAGTTGGGCAAAAAAGTCATCTAATTTATCAGTATTACATTTAACAACAGAATAAATAAATTGTAAATCTCCATTGTTTTCATATTCCAATAATAATAGCTTTTCTAACAAAGAAATATACTCTTGAATATCTATATCTTTCTCTTCAAAAAATGATTTTTCTTTTTGTTTCTCAATATAATCTTGCTCAATATAACGTTGAAATGGAGTATAATATTGAAGCAAATCAATATCTCTATCTACAGGAAACTCGATTACTCCAGAACGCCAATCAAAAAAATCAGGGGCACGACGCACTAAATACTTTAAAGTATATTTCCTGACTGTAAAAACTAAACAGCAATTAAAATCATCTCTAAATCTTTCCCGTTGCCAATTTAGATGACTTAATAAGCGTGATCTAGAATATCTTTTATAAGAATGTTTAGGTTTTTCAAGTGTGCGTTTAATATAATCCTCTAAAGCTAAAGACTTTTCAATACCACTAATAAATAAAATATCAATTGGATTATCTTTAACCTTCTCCTCAATCAAATCATATAAATTATCAATAGAATGTTCTAACTTTAAAATATCAAACTTTTTGTCTTTAATATCTTGTTTAACTTTTTCAATAATCAAACTTTCTTGTACAGGAGTACACCGCACAAATAAAATACCAAAACCTTCACGCCAAGACAAATCACGTTTCAGAGTCAGATAAACTTCTTGTTCATCTGGTATAAATTTTTCAGTTTGATTGACTAAGATATTACTCATTAGTAGTTAACCTATCTAGTGCAGATTTAAACTCAGATGTTCCTTCAATTAATGGGTGAACATCATACCAACGTACAGGATTACCTTCTTCATCAACATCTCGATATTCCAACACACAACGACGGAATAATAAACTGCGGTATTCCTCATCATTAGGAATATTTTTTGAAACATAAACTACAGCTAATTTTTCCCATTCGTCAGCACTTACTGCATTCCTGTAAGTGCTATCTCTTGCATCACTAACAGCACGATTAACTGCTTTTAGATTGATAGGAAAGTTATCAATTTGACGTATAGCTGATTGCATTAATAGCATCATATCTCGTACATGACCACCCGTCATAGCACAAAGCTTAATGCGAGTTTCTTGGCTATCAAAGATTTGTGTATCGATATCAATCTCAGAGTTAACTAAATGAGTTCTTTTCTCAAGAATTTCCTTCAATTTATCTAACCCTTTTGCATAAGATTCATTTTGACGATTTTTTACCATAATCATTGGTAAAACTTGAGGATTTGCATAAATATTTCTTAACTCAGTAGCTTGACTCGAATAGACTAAAGAAATTGGAACAGTATAAACTATATGACAATTTAAAGCTGTTAATTGACTACTATAATCCACAAAAATTTCATCGTGACTTGTTCTTTCATTTCCTCTTTCAAGGCGTATAATTCTATCTAAATTATCTGCTATCACGACTATTTTTGCTTGTTCTTCTGGCAATTTCTTTTGAGCATCTTCAACAAATTCATTTAAAGCTGCAATCAATGAAACACTATAATTATCAACCTGTTTTCTAATGGTTTCACGGGTACTAGGAATGCGTCTTAAACTTGTGGTTAACTTACTAAAAACATTAATTTGAGATTCAATACTCAGAGCTTCAAATTCCACATCTGATAAAGCCAAATTCCTTAATTCAGTCCACCGAGACTGTAACCAATTTAATAAAGGATTAGGAGAAGCATAAGCTTTAAGTTTCTCTAAAATATTACGAGTACAAGCTAAAATAATATCTGTATATTGAACATCTAATTCATCAATATCTCCTTCCGTTCCTGGGAAATAGACCACAAAACAGCCATTTTTCTGCAAATAATCTTCCAGACGCAATAATTCCGTTGACTTACCCACACCCCGATGTCCAGTATAGAGTTGACAAGTCGGCTGATCCGAAAAGATAATACTTTTGCCAATTTCCCTGAAAATATTGTCATCTCCCCTCACCTCACTACAGTTGACATAAGCTGGATCGTTAGCTGGTAAAGGGTCAAACGGGTTAAATTTATTATAGATTTTCTTAATTAAACTCATAGGGGTTCATATCTATCCACGATTAGTTATTCCATAGTAAGGCTCTAGGATTATTTGATTTTAACTCTTTTTTATCTTCATTGTCGCCACCAATGTCCTCGATGAGCAAACCTGGTCTAACGACAAGGTGGTTCTCGAGTACAAAGACCAACCCTGTGAGCGGGGTTTCCGCTTCCTCAAAGACCCTTTGTTTTTTGTATCCCGCCTCTTTCTCAAGTCCCCAAAGCTAGCTAACCTGCCGAATGTAGGTTATATTAGAACGACTCAAAGGAAGGGCTTTTCTGGATGCTCTGGCGATTATCCCCCTGCGTCCTCCTGTTTTAGTTGACAGCACCCTGCTCGTGCAGGAGCAGGAGTTGTTAGCAGATCTCAATCGGGCTTCTCGCCAAACTGAAGTGGTGGAGCTGAGTGAACGACTGCACGAGCTTTGGGAGCAAATGAAACAGGAGGCAATCGCAACTGAGTACGTCAGCTTGCGCCTCGGGGAGCCAATGCGTTGGGAAACGCTTCAATCATTGCTTCACTTTGAAACTGTCTCAATTGACCTCTAGTATGCCTACCAAACGTATCATCTTAGCTGAATACTTTACGAGCGAAGACCGGACTTTACTCTTTATGGTTCGGGAGGATTTCTCGGAACCAGTAGTTCAGGAAATTCCAATAGGAGCCCATGCCATCCAGGAATTTGTGATGAAACACTTCCAGGCGGAAAAAAACGGCGATGGCAGGGTAGTCAAGTCTACGGGTCGGAAAGTTCGGAACTTGAAAGATCGAGCTTACCAAAATTTCCAGAATTTCCTCGAACCTTTTGTCGCCCCTCTAGTTTCCTCGTCACCTAAAGAGGATCTAATGACACGGGAGAAGGACATTATTTGGCTAGTACCACACAAATTTCTCCACTACCTGCCCCTACACGCCTTGAAAGTGGGCGATCGCTTCCTGATTGACCGCAACCCCATCTGCTATACCCCTAGTGCTTCGGTCATGAAGTATTGCCACGCCAAGCGGAAGGGCAAACGGGAGAAGGCATTGATTCTGGCTGACCCCCTCGGAGATCGGTTACATACCCAAGATCAAGGAATAGCGATTAAAGAACTGTTTGACCCTCAAGCTGAACTCTACATCGGCCAAAAAGCCACTAAAGATTTGCTTAAGCAGAAGCTTGACGAAGCCAAAGCAGACCTTGACATCCTGCATATTGCTTGTCATGGAAATTTCGAGGCACAGGAAGCTTTAAAATCAGGCATTGATCTAGCAGGGGGCGAGAAGCTCACGGCTGAAGAAATTTTCAGTCTCCAGATGAATGCCGATCTCGTTACTCTCAGTGTCTGTGAGAGCGGCATCAATGAAAATAGATCTGATGATGAATTGATTGGACTCACCAGTGCCCTCATCTACGCAGGGACTGCTTCAGTGGTCGTGAGTTTGTGGTCAGTGGATCAGGTTTCGACTAGCATTTTCATGAGCCGATTTTATCAGAAACTTAAAGCAGGAGCTAATAAGGCTGAAGCCCTACAGCAAGCACAAATCGAGTTGCGGGAAATAACTGCTCAAGAAGTCATTGATTACTGTCAGGAAGCCAAAAAACGCCTGACCCGTCCCTCTTCAGGCTTGGATGTTCAACAAGCTGAACGGCTGTTAGACTGGGATATTGCCAAAATCCGGTTTAACATTAGAGATTGCGAGGGAGCTGCTCAAGATTTCCGTCAACTTCTGGCAACAGCCGACCCCGATAGTGAAGAATACGAAGAACTAGAAGATTTACTTTTAGTCTGCGAAGAATTTAGTCCAAACGTTGAGCCAAGCAATTATCAAAAACTTGTTTACTCTGACGTTTACTACTGGGCTCCTTTTATCTTAGTTGGTGATTGGAAATGATCTCATGAGTACTGTTGAGAAATATATGGCCAAAAATATCCAGTTTCTTTCGGGTGCAGTCAAAAATAGTTGGTGGGGCCAAAGTGCGTGCTCGCGGAGCGAGTGCCTACGGCAGCGCCCCCCCGCGGCCAACAAGAAAAGATGTTTTTGGGGCGGGGGGGGGGGGGTGACGCCGTGTGTTTGTCGTTGGCTTGTTGAAGGTGGGGGAAAAAATGGAAGTATTGGG
>JBFRWF010000211.1:0-26746 GCA_051439465.1 Xenococcaceae cyanobacterium
TCGGATAAGCTGAAAACCCTTATCTGTAGGTTGGGTTGAACTCCTGTGAAACCCAACAAAAACTAGACTAGAGTTGGGTTTCGTTCCTCAACCCAACCTACATATTCTCTTAACCGAGCAGTATTGACTCTAGAGGAACCGATTTCAAAAAACAGTTCGATGACTTGTCTACCAAATAAATTTAAAGCTTAGCAGTTTTACTTAGGCGATAGAGATAGTAAACTTTCTAGATTTTCGGGGCTTTCTTGGTTCGGGCAAATCGACTATTCTTGACATTAGCCAAGGAAATAATTCCGGAAAATCCTGACCAAAGAACCGACGAGCTGCCGCCGGAGCCATCGGCGCGTTTGAGGTCAAAATTATGAATGACAGTTAGCACCTCTAAATCCTTTTCTGATAGACCCCGACCACTATTGTGAAGGCGAGATAAATAACCATTCCTAAAATTTGACAGCTAAATTGTTCTAAGGCTTTCTCTATTTTAGAAACTTGATAAGTCTGACCTAAAGCAGCGAGCAAGTAATTTTTCCTGGGCAAGTGAATCCATATTTGCTATCCTAGATGCACGAACTTTGCTATGGGAAAGATGCCAAGGAAAGTATCAACTGAACCAGTCAAGCGGCTGAATATAGAATTACCATTGAGTGAGTACCAGGCGCTTGAGGACTACTGCTTGAAGCGTCAGGAGACTAAGCGACAGGTAATTCGTACCCTAATTCGTGGCGTAACTCGTCGCAAGTCGTCCAAATAAGCTCTATGTCACAAGAAATTCCTAAGAACATCTGGATTATTACTGAAGAAACCCCCTCTGGTGCCAGAGATGGTGGGGGAGATACAGGAGGATTGCTTGGCTCTGAAGAGGAGTCAACAGAAAGAGATCGGGGTGCTGTTCGTATTCCAGTGGAGAAACTCAAGCAGGAAATGAGGGATTTTCTGCGAGTCGTAGGCTATATATTCAGCTCCGCAGAGCAACAACAGTCGGACTTAGAACTGGATGAATTGAATCTCTCGGTAGAAATCAATGGTGAAGGAAGAATCAATCTATTGGGGATAGGTGGCAAAGCCGGGAGTAAAGGAGCTATTCAACTCAAGTTCAAGCGGAAACTAAAAGAGGGAGATGGCTAAAAATTGGGCGATCGCAGTTGGTATTAACAGGTACAGCAACCTTAGTCATCTAAAGTATGCCAAGGGCGATGCTGAGGCAATACGAGATTGGTGTCAACTGGAAGCGGGCTTTGAGCAAGTCTTTCTGTTTACAGAGGACTCACCAGAAATTCCTGCTGACCCTTCACCCATTCCCACTCAGCCCACCTATGGGTAAATTGGTATGAGGCAGTAGAATTCTGTAAAAGGTTATCAAAAGCCACAGAAAGAGACTACAGACTGCCATCAGAAGCAGAATGGGAATATGCCTGTCGAGCCGGGACTTCCACCCCCTTCTACTTTGGGGAAACCATTACAGGGGAATTTGCCAATTATGATGCCTCAGATACCTATGCGGCGGAACCTTCAGGGGAATATAGAGAAGAAACCACCCCCGTGGGTCAATTCCCCCCCAATGGCTTTGGATTATACGATCTCCACGGGAATGTAGATGAATGGTGCGCGGATGATTGGCATGATAACTATGACGGTGCGCCTACCGATGGCAGTGCTTGGCTTGATGGGAATGAGAATCGTTCTCCACTGCGGGGTGGTTCCTGGAGGTGGCTCCCTCAGGACTGCCGTTCCGCGTACCGCGACGGCGTCAATCGGCGCGACGACCGCGACGTCGATATCGGTTTTCGTGTAGTCTGCGGTTCCGGGAGAACTCCATAACCCTTTTCCCTTTTCCCCTCTTACCCTTTATCCTCTTTTCTTTTTTTCTTTTTTCCCTTATTAGCTCCCGATAGGGAGCGTTTTTTTGACCAGGTAGCAAAATTCTGATAAGATTTTCCCAGGACAAAGAAAGAGCCAAGCAGGTAGTGCCGCAAGGGTCAGTCAAAAGTCATCTACGCGACTCGGCGACGCGCTGCGCTTGGGGCGCGTTGCAATACTGCTCGGTTAAGGATTTTTGGCTGACGGGGTGACAACCCCGTTCAAACGGAGACTAGCCTTGGGTATAGGCCAGGGTAATCCCATCTAATTTTGTATCAGATGGAAAATACTTTCCAATATTGGCAACAACTAGATGATGAGGCGTGGGTGGCTCAGCTGAGCAAACGGCTGCGGGAGTTAAGTCCTGAAGAAAAAAAGACTTCCATTGCCTGGGAACTCTCTGAAGAACATTGGCGGGAGCAGCTAGAAACAGGCCATGGACCTTTAGCTCGCATCCCGATCGCCTTAAAAGATCTTTTTGATTTCAAGGGGCTGCCGACAACGGCATCTTCTCTCTTCCTGCCAGAGGTTCGCGGGTCCTCAGCCGACGCTGACAGCGCCCTGGTAGAACGACTGAAAAGCTTGGGAGGGGTTGTGGTTGCCAAAACACATCTCAACGAATTCGCCTATGGATTGGATGGTCGAAACCCTCATTTTGGAGACTGTCCCCATCCCTTTATTCTTCGAAGGGTTTCAGGTGGGAGCAGCAGCGGTTCCGCTTTTCTAGTAGCCAGAGGTGTAGTTCCTCTAGCAGTGGGAACAGATACCGGGGGCTCAATACGGGTACCTGCATCATATTGCGGTCTGTACGGCTATCGAGCTAGACCAGGTTGGTTAGCACAAGGCTGTTTTCCCCTCGCTCCCAGGTTCGATACAGTTGGTTGGTTTACATCCAATTTTGGCGATCTGATCAGCGTCCTGAAGGCAATGAATGCTCCGGGAATCGATCGTTTTGAGGAAAAAGCACGGTTGGGAATTGAGCCGGCTAGCTTCAAGTTCCCCGAACCTTTCTTGGCATTTAGCAAGGCCAAGGGCTTTGTCTTTGCTCCCGATCTTAATGCTACTTTCACTGCCCAATTGGCAGATTGGACAAAATGTTTTACAATCTTACAAAGTACTCAAGCTTGGGAAATTCACCGGGAGTGGATGGCAGATTACCGCTTCCGCTACGATCCATTAGTTTGGGAGAGAATTATTCGCGGGCAGCGTTGGACCGACAAAGAACATTATTGGGCGCAAATCACTTTGGAGAGATTTAACCAGTTTTGCGCGAGAGCTTTTCATGGTTACGCGATGGTGGGCTTGCCCGCCGCACCGTCTGCCGCACCAACCTATGAGGCTGCGGTCTCGAAGACACTGCGGTCTCAGACTCTTGAGATTAACGTTCTCGGTAGTCTAGGTGGTTTTCCTGCCTTGATTATGCCAATTCCGGGTTTAGATGAGCCGATAGGCATGCAGGTTTTGCTGAGAAACTGATATAAATGAAGAAAATCTGGCTGGGAATTGACCCAGGCTTGGCTATTATTGGCTGGGCCATCTTATCCGAACAAGGACAAGAAAATCCTTCTCTAATTGATTGCGGCACCATTGAAACCTCTAAAGAGTTATCCACCCCGCAAAGATTGGTAGAGATTGAGAAAGACTTGGTGGCTCTTGTTAAAGAATTTCAGCCAGACGCCATCGCAGTCGAGATGCCCTACTTCAATAGGCAAATCAAGGCCGCTGGAGGGGTGATGCAAGCTTTAGGCATAGTCAGTCTTGTCAGTTTGAGAGACGCAGAAGTAGAGCCAATTTTTCTTCATCAATCTAGTTGGAAGTGTCATTTAGGTAATGGGAGAGCAACCAAAGAAGAAGTAGCAGAAATTTTACAGCAGTTGTTTGATTTAGAAGAGTTACCTATCGACGATAGTGTAGACGCAATCGGTATAGCTTATGCTGGTTCCTGTGGAGTTAGAAATGAAATCAAATAGGATACATTTATTCAAAGTAGCCAAATAAGTAGAGATTAGTTCAGTACATAGGCGATCGCCAATTGCAGAAGGTGACTAGTCAGGCAGGGCAAACCCATCTAAATTTTCGCGGACATTGTATCATTTATGTGATCTGGGTTCATCGGGAGCGATCGCCACTCGCTGCGCTCAAAGTCAAAAGGCAAAAGGCTTGCATGCAAAAGTAATACTGCACTGTCAGTTAAATAAGTTAGAGCACTCACCAATTAACCTCTTTCCTTTTGACTTTTGCCTTTTGACTTTTGCCTTCCCCGAAGGGGCTGTGATCGCCCCCATTAAGACGGATATTGATGTACCATTCTTCCTCAAACCCGACGCTATGGATGATTTGACCCTCGACAAATGGGATGCATTATCGCCAGCCTCATGCGAAACCTACGCCAAACGGCTCACGCGCTCATTGCCCACAGGATTCGCCTTCAGGAGAATCCGCTCCTGTCATCTTGGTACTCAAAAACGGCTTGTAGCTGAATTCGACTTTCAACAAACGTCGTTTGTTCTGATCCCCGGCGGGGCGATTAGGTTGGGATACGACGCGAAACGTTGGGAACCGACAACCGATGAAAGGGAAAGCTGGCAGGAAACCGCTGAAGAATACGAAATTGAAGACTCAATTGAGGATTTCATTTCTAATGTTACCTTGAGGCCGCGATTGGTAAACCTCAATCCGTTTCTGATGGAAGTGAATGCTCGCGAACTCGGATGGCAACCGATTTCGTCGTCGGACCCGGAAGTTAAGGAAATCATCAAGCATCTCCAAGGTAATACGCGACAGGCAACCGTTTGTCGCGCAGACACCGAAACACGTGTCACTCGCTTAGATGATGGTCAGATCAAGGCGGAACGAGCCGTTGCGATAACCCACGCAGTGCTTTCGCAACGGCTCGACGACGAAGGATTCCGCTTCCCGACATCCGACGAATGGGAATACGCGTGCTCCGGCGGCGCATCCACCTTATTCCGCTGGGGAGATCATGTACCGTGTGACCGATATCCCACTGACATTAGCCCCCAAGAGGCAGCATGGCGGAGGGATTGGGTTCTGTCGGGGGGGAAACTTGAATATCCGCCTGAAGGCTTTTCATCCGACTGGGACCTTCACCGACGTCCCAATGCCTTTGGTATCTTCATCGCTTCGGATCCCTACCAATATGAATTGACTGCCTCACCGGATATCACACGCGGAGGCGACGGTGGCTCCATGATTTGTGGCGGCGCAGGTTTCTTTGTCGGGTGGCTGACCTTGTCAACGGCGTACTTCTTCGATGAGACTTGCAAACGAGATCCAAACTCACCTATCTCGGCTGGATATACCATTGGTCGGCGGGTCCTGTCGTTATGTTAGCGGCCATGACCGAACCTTATTGGTTTTCAAGCAACATTACTTCTATTGCATTTTTGCCCTCAAGTAATCCATGTCTCTAAAAAACGTTGCCAAAGAAACACTCTTGATTTTAGAAAATGGTCAATATCTGACAGAATCGGGGATATCTGTAGAATTTGAGCATGAACAGAAGGAAGCGGTTAGGGGAACGCGCCTTTATACCCCCGAGCTTTTACAATCCCTGTTAGCCCAAGACAATAAGCGTGATGTTACTCAAACCATCATCGAAGTCACTAATGAAACAACCCAGGTAGCGGCTCAACGTCTTGTCCAAATTGAAGGATGTAATGACTTGGTGTTGTTGAACTATGCTTCGGCGCGAAATCCAGGGGGAGGATTCATCAATGGAGCCAAAGCACAAGAAGAAGATTTGGCACGTTGTTCTGGATTGTATCCTTGCTTAATGACACAACCTGCATATTATGAAGCAAATCGGAATCAGAGCTCTTTATTATATACCGACCATATAATCTACTCTCCTAAGGTTCCCTTTTTCCGAACACAAAGCCGAAATCTGTTAGAGAGCATCTTTACAGCGTCCGTTATTACGGCTCCTGCTCCCAACGCTGGTCAAGCTTTACGCCGCGATGCTGAGGCTTTACCCAAAATACAAACAACCCTACAACTCAGAGCAGGATATGTTTTGTCTGTTGCACGAGCTAACAATCATCGTTCAGTCTTATTAGGAGCTTGGGGATGTGGTGTATTTCGCAATGACCCAAAGCTTGTCGCTGACATCTTTGGGAATTGGTTAATGAGTCCAGAATTTTGTGGTTGCTTTGAGCGAGTTGTTTTTGCCATCTATGAAAAGAGCAAAACTTTGGCTGCATTAAGTGCATTTCAAACAAGGTTTCAATAAGCTGGTCCAGCGATAAGGGTCTAAACACCAGTTCCTGAGAGCCATTTCTAAAATTCATCGTAACAGCACTCAGGGCCAAGAGGTCTCAAAGGCATCCTGACCATTTCCATAGATTAGGTCTCCATATTGTTGCCAGCGCACTTCTTCAGAAGGGGTGAGTGGAGGAGCAGACAGGACCCTCAGATTCTCCTTTAATTGAGTCCTAGTTTTTGGAGCCGTCAGAGCTAGGTGTACTACCCGGTGCTGCAGGGCATATCGGTAGCAGTCTGCTGCTTGTGGCACTTCGACCGGCCAGTCTGGATGCCCCTTCAGCAGGGAACCCCAACGGGTACAGGTGAAAGCGATTATGGGGATTCGGGCCCTCCAAGCGGCTGGGAAAACCTTTTTTTCGGCTCCTCGATGGGCCATGTTGTAGCGGTGCATGAGCACCTCGCACTGGCCTCCCTCGATCAGTTCCAGGGCTAAGGGTCGGCTGTGGACTGTGCCTCCTACATAGCGAACCAGCCCCTGTTCCTTCCAGCCATGCAGTTCGTCGAGGACACAGAGCACCTGAGCCATCTCATCGGCGGGTGAGACGTACTCAGCCAAGAAGACATCTACCACATCTGTATTGAGATAGCGGCGTACCTCGTCTCGGTACTGGCGTAATTTCCTGAGGGAGCGGTGGGAACTGCCAGTAGCCACCATCAGTTGTTCGCGCCCTATTGCTAGCAGCCGCCTCAATTCGGTTAACAGACTTTTAAATGAGAGATTGTAGAAGAAGAAAAAGTTGACCCCCGCCTCATAGGCCAAAGGCACGCAGGACGAGTCCATCTGGGGTTGACCCGCCAGGCCAAGGAGGCTCGCTGGCTGTCCCTGTAGAGTCTTTAGCTCCATCTTGTCCGGCTCCATCAGATTGCTGGCTTTATTGGACAACAGATCAGAAGTGATCGCCCATTCATTATTATCAGCTTCAAAGACCCAAAGTCAAGCGCTCGCTCTCACTACCGCTTTGGATAATAAAGATCTAAAGGAACACCTAAAACCATTACTCTACCTTGAGAATCATTTTCATGACCAATGAATTAAGACAGAATCGTAGGCTTATTCCCATGGGCGTGCTTTTGTTGTGCCTTGTTCTCTTGGCATTGGGAATATTTGTTCGCTGGGTCAATCTTGATGGCAAAATTTACAGGGGCGATGAAACTTTTACCTCTTTGCGTATTTCTGGCTACACTCAGAGGGAATTTCGTCAACAAATCTATGATGGTCATGAAATCGGCATAAAAGATATACATAAGTATCAGCGCACCAATTCCGAAAAAGGCATAGTAGATACCATAAAGGGTTTAGCTACAGAAGAGCCTCAACTTACACCACTTTACTTTGTCATGGTGAGGTTGTGGGCAGGTTGGTTTGGTAATTCAGTAGCAGTTACCAGAAGCTTATCTGTACTCTTAAGCTTGTTTGCCTTCCCTTGCGTCTATTGGCTATGTCTAGAATTGTTTAATTCTGCTGTAGTCGCTTGGGTAGCGATCGCTCTGATGGCTATCTCACCTTTCCACCTACTATATGCCCAAGAAGCACGCCCCTATTACTTGTGGATAGTAACAATTTTGCTATCGAGTGCAGCACTGCTATATGCAAGGCGACGCTCAGATATACTCAGTTGGGGAATGTACGGAGCAACTGTGGCGCTGGGACTATACTCTCATTTTTTGTTTGTCTTAGTTTCCCTTGGACACGGAATCTATATTCTTCTCTTGGCAAATTTTCGCTTAACCAGGACATTCATTGCCTATCTATCAGCCTCTGTGGCGGGGTTTGTTGCTTTTACTCCCTGGATGTGGATTCTAGTGAATAATTCTTCTAAAATGCCCAGTTGGTTTAGTCAGAAGGTGGACTTATTGTTCCTAGCTAAAGCTTGGGTGGGTGACCTTAGCCGCGTTTTCCTGGATCTAGGAGGTAGGGAAGGGCAGATTTTATCTCTAATACCGCTAATCTTAATCTTATTCATTCTAATAGGGTACTCAGTTTATTTTCTTTATTGCCAGACAGCAAAACAAGTTTGGTTGTTCGTATTGACCCTAATTGGAGTAACTGGACTAACTTTAATCTTGTCAGATTTGCTCCTAGGAGGACATCGCTCCAGCGTGGGTCGGTATTTAATACCCTCTTATCTTGGCATTCAATTAGCGGTTGCCTATTTGCTGGCTACTAAAATTACCTCTATTTATCCTCATAACTGGCACAGAAAACTCTGGCAGTTGCTAACGGTAGGAGTATTCTCCCTAGGACTACTCTCCTGCGGCATTAGCAGTCAAGCCCAAGAATGGTGGAACAAAGACCCTACCTATCACTATCCTCAGGTAGCAGCAATTATCAATCAAGCACCTCGCCCTTTGATAATCAGCGATTCTGGTCAACCTAGTGTAATTGCTCTGAGTTATCTGCTCAAGTCTAACGTTCGGCTTCAGTTGGGCTCGCCGCAAATAGATTTTAAAATTGCTGACGGTTTCAGCGATATATTCTTGTACAGACCTTCACGGACATTGCTCAATAAACTCAAGCAGCAGCATAAACTAAAGCTTGTTCACCTGGGAGGAAGACTTTGGAAATTAGAGAAATCTTGGCTATCTACTTAAGCCGGGACAGTAATCAAAAGGCAACTATGAAGGAGCGGATGTTGAAAGAACTATTCTCGAAGATGCTGAGTGGATCTAAGTTAGCTTTTGACTCTTTTGAGTCAAAAACAGTTGGTGGAGGAGAAAAGCGATCGCCTTCCTATATGATGAGAAAATTTTAGTATTGAGAACTACACTTTTTATCAATTTTAGTTGATGTTTATCAAAACAGCTTCTCAGGCTCACGAGCCAAGATTAATCTCCTGCTTGAAAAGTCTAAAGTAAGATACAAAATTATAGTAATATACCCCTAAATCCCCACCTTGACTAGGCTGGTTCAGCGATGACAATGTATGTGCGATTGCCACTCAACATATGAGTTTTACTGGTCTTTATTTTGCCAGCGTTCTAAGATGCGACGGTTTTCCGTTTGAAGTCCTTTAATTTCCCGTTGCATCTGGAGAATGGCGGCGCGATCTCTTTCAGCCTGTTCAACGAAGCGGTTAATTCTTTCCGCTAAACGAGACATGGTACGGTTGTTTTCTTCGCTCAAACGGGTAATTGTTTGAGCGTTATTTTCCGTCACAACTCCCACTGCCCGAATTGCCTCTCGGAGGCTAGCAATTGAGCGAGTGTTACTCTCAGCAATTACTTCCACTGAGCGAATTGATTCTCTTAAGTCAGTAATTGATAGAGTATTACTTTGCGCTAGGTGAGCGGTACTTTCCAGTACTGCCTCGATTCTATCAAGTCTATCTGGTGGAGAATTGGTCATCAAAAACTCCTTTTTGGGTTGACATATAGCAATGAGATTTGATTCGTGAAACCAATGCTGCCGACATTAAATAACTCAACAGCGATTTTCTCCGGAGTCTCCGGAGTCTCCGGAGTCTGTTCTTTTTTACAAATCAATTCCGATTGCTATACTCCCCACCCTGCGGACGGGAGGGCAGGGCATTCTGGCAGTTTTATGCTGTAAGTATAGCGACTTTAATCCTAACTTAATACCCAATTCACCAGAGTCCGCACCGGGAAGCCAGTGGCACCTTTATTATTGACCCCACTCTCTTTCTCTGCCCAAACTGGTCCAGCAATATCTAAATGCGCCCAAGGAGTTTCCTTCACAAACTGCTTGAGGAAAAGGGCAGCAGTAATTGAACCTCCAGCACGAGGGCCAGTATTTTTCATGTCAGCAATCTGGGACTTCATGCCTTCAAAATATTTCTCTTCTAAAGGCATTTGCCACAACTTCTCGCCAGCAAGTTCAGAGGCTTCTTTAAGTTGGCTAGCCAATTTATCATCAGGACTCCACAAACCGGAAATATCATCACCCAGAGCAACAACACAAGCACCCGTGAGAGTCGCCAAATCTACGATCGCCTCTACTCCCAACTTCTCAGCAAAAACCAAAGCATCTGCTAGCGTCAGCCGTCCTTCAGCATCGGTGTTATTGACTTCAATAGTCTTGCGATTAGAAGCTGTGAGAATATCCCCAGGGTGCATGGCGTGACCGCTGATCATATTCTCTGTAACAGCACTGATGAAGTGAACCTCCACATCAGGCTTCAGTAGAGCAATGGCTTTTGCTGCACCTAAAGTAGCCGCACCCCCTCCCATATCTATCTTCATCATCTCAATGCCACTACCTGCGCCTTTGATATTCAGTCCGCCAGAGTCAAAGGTTAAACCCTTACCCACAATTGCCAACTTGCGTCGGGGTGTGCCTTCAGGCTTATAGGTGAGGTGAATAAATTTGGGAGGCATATCCGATGCCATCGCTACCCCCAAAAACGCTCCCATTCCCAGCTTTTCGCAGTCTTCTTTTTCCAGAATTTCTATCGACAAACCATGTTCAGAGGCAATTTTCTCCGCTGTTTCCGCCATTGTAATCGGCGTGACTGAATTAGCAGGGGCGGCAACCAATTCTCGGGCTAAAATCACACCGGAACAGATTTGCTCAGCACGGGTAATTGCCGCTTCCTGACTCTCTAATCCCAGTAAATCGACAGTTTCGAGCTTTGCCCCTTTATCTTCGGGTTCTGACTTAAAACGGTTATCCTGGTGCAGAGCTAAAAGGATGCCTTCAGTAATAATCTGGGCTGTGGCTGCCGGGCGATCGTTAACTATGGGCAGACTAATGCCTAGGGTTTTGCTCTTTTCCTTTTTGGCGATGCGGGCGATCGCCGCCCCACCACAACGCACACTGTCCAGCTTCAGGTCATCTGGTTTGCCCAATCCCACTAAAATTATTTTGCGGATAGGACTATTACTTCCCACACGAGTCACCGCACTGCTACCAGGTTTACCTTCAAATTCCGTCTCGGCAATTAACTCCCCAATCGTACCTGCCAGCTTCTCATCCAACTGGGCTAAATCCCCAGTCACTTCAACAGCTTCTTCAAATAAACCAATCGCCAGAGCATCCCCAGTCCAATCTAGCTGAGACATATCCGTTGCTCGAATTTGCATTCTTTTTTCCCTCCAGTCTTTTCTTGGGTTTTTATCTCTGAGCGCGATCGCCCCCTATAGTCCTGATATCATATAGTTGGCAATTTCAGGCAACTCGCAATTTTTGCCTCAGCAGCCAGAAAAGCTGAGAAGCTATACAGTTATTTTAATTATTTGCTAAGATAGAATTGTGAGAAATATAGTCAAAGTCAGATTATATCCAACCCCGCAGCAAGAACTGTCTCTAGCGAAAGCATTCGGGACAGTCAGATGGATATGGAACTATTGTCTGGATGCGAATAACCAGCATTATCGTGCAACAGGCAAGGGGATATCTGCATTGACTCTGAAAAAATGGCTTCCTAAGCTAAAAAAGGAATACACCTGGTTAAAGGAGACTTATTCTCAAGTATTACAGTCTAGTGTCCTTGGTCTAGGCAGGGCTTTTATTAACTTCTTTGAGAAACGGGCAGAATTCCCCAGGTTTAAGTCAAAATATGGCAAGCAATCTCTACAGTACCCACAAAATGTGAAGTTGTTGTCTGGGGCTTTGGTTTTCCCTAAACTGGGGACGATCAAGGCGAAAATTCATCGTCAATTCCCAGGATACTTAAAAACAGTAACAATCAGCAAGACTAAAACAGGGAAGTATTACGCTAGTTTGCTATTTGACGATGGGACAGAACCGCCCCAAACCAAGACCGACGGCAAAGCTATCGGTATTGATCTGGGGTTGAAAGACTTTGCAATCACGTCTGACGGGTCTAAATATCCTAATCCTAAGCATTTACAAAAGTATGCCAGGAACTTAAAGCGTAAACAGCAAAGTTTATCCAGAAAGAAGAAAGGGAGTAACCGCCGAAACAAAGCGAGAAAGTTAGTTGCTGGAGTCCACGAAAAAATCGCTAATACAAGACAAGACTTCCTCCATAAGCTATCTCATAAATTGGTGAGCGAAAACCAAGTCATCATCGTTGAGAACCTTAATGTCAAAGGGATGGTACGAAATCACAATCTAGCCAAGGCTATATCCGATTGTGGATGGGGGATGTTTGTGAATTTTTTGGATTACAAGTGCAAGAAAGAAGGGAAAACATTGGTTGAAATCGATAGATGGTTTCCTTCCTCAAAAACCTGCAATTCTTGCCTGAATGTTGTAGAGAGCCTGCCACTAGATATCAGAGAGTGGGACTGTCCCAAATGTGGGGTTCACCACGACCGAGATCTAAACGCGGCGTTAAATATCCGAGATGAAGGCTTAAGAATAATCTCCTGTGGGACACGGGAGACTGCCAATGGAGGGAGAGTAAGACCACGCAGAGGGCGCAAGTCTTCTGTTGTGGCTTCCCCCTGAGAAGTTGGAAGCCCACACTATACCCGACAGGGTTAGTGTGGGTAGTTCACATGAGCGCGATGGCACAATTTTTATCTTTGCAGGGGAAGAGCTTCAAATCCAAGTGAGTCGTGATGGTGTATGGGAATTTCTAACATGAAACCAGATTTTGACAAAATGAGTAAGGCTGAATTACGAGCCTATGTACTTGTTCACAGGGATAACAATGAAGCTTTCTACCAACTGGTTGATCGTTTGAAAGCTAATTCTAAAAATAATATCAGGTATCCATGTCCTAAGACGCCAGAGGATGTGGCAAAGATGGAAGAGGTAATTCGAGAGGGGATAAAAAAACTGGAGGAATACTAGTGCCGCTATGGGGAAGTCATACCAAATCCGGGTTAACTACCCCCTTTTTTCTCGAAGCAGGGAACAGGGAACTTCGGATCAGGGAACGGGGAACGGGGAACAGATATTGAGCAGAGGAGCTTCTGAGCAGGGAGAAAGGGAGAGATTTATTTTTGTCACAAATCATTTAATTAATCTCCTCTGCACCCCGCTCCCTACTCCCCTGCTTCTTTTGGGGAGCAGGGGAAGAAAAATATAGAAAATTGATCAAGGGGGTTTTAGACCCAGATTCAGGATAAAAAACTTTATGAAGCTTGCTCTTCAAAGATATTAGCAGAGATTATCCAAGATTGCAAGCAACTGTTAATTACCCTGATCGAATAATAGTCAAATCACAAATCGGCTGATTGGTTAAACAATGCCAGTGACAGGTAAATAAGTCTGGTTTCTGGACTCCGAGACTGGCGATCGCCGCTGCAGCAGGGAAAGGCCAGAGTCGATCAAAGACAATCTCTTTTCCTCGCAAGCTGAACTGCAATAAGTAAACTGCTGGTGGTGTGCCTATTGATTGCAGCAACTGATAGGCCAGATCATAGAGAGGCTGACGCTGTTCATCAGCTAGATATACAGGTTGCTGATAAAAGTTCGGCATTTCTCCCTCACCAATGACCTCTCCATAGAGTGGTCCTTTTGCCGTCAGCACCACTGGCAACCAGAGATCGCCCAACCAGTTATCACCAATACTGGTCTTATATGCTAAATTTTGTTCTACCCAGCGACGTCTGCCCTTGATATCCTTACACGCTTGGTAGATAGCTTGAGCGGGAAACTTGAAGGAATCGGGCAACTGAATTGTCAAAGGGCAATAAATCAAGTTATGGCAATCAATTGCCAGATTGGCAGAGTTTGACCATAAGGTAGCAGCTGCCACCACTTCGATCTTTACGGGTTTGGCTGAATTGGCTGAGATCGCCCGTCTGAGTGCAGTGACCATTTTCTGTGTCACTGGCGACGCCGCGATGATTTTTCCTGTCTCTCTAACCTCGGCGTTGACAACAATTATAACTTTAGACATTTTGAAAGCTAATTAGCATTGCCCTTAACTAGCCGGAACAGTTCTTGAGATAGCTGTTCGGGCTAGCCCAGTTGTAATTCTTCTTCCATTACTATTGAAATGGTCTGAAGAGAAAGTGGTCAAAGATGAGTATAGCTCGTAATCCAAAGATTGAGTTTGGTACAGATGGATGGCGCGGGATTATTGCCGATGACTTCACCTTCCCGAATGTGTACAAGGTGACAAGAGCGATCGCCAGTTATCTCGAAACCACCTATTCTAAAGACCGTCCGGTGTTAGTTGCCTATGATACCCGCTTTTTAGCGGATCAGTTTGCTCACACTTCTGGGGAGGTGCTAGCAGACTTAGGTTGGACGGTCAAAATTGTAGAACGGGATTGCCCCACTCCAGTAATAGCCTATAATGCCCGTTTTCTCAACTCTGCTGGAGCGCTAATGTTTACCGCCAGCCACAACCAGGCAAGCTACTGCGGGATTAAATACATCCCAGATTATGCCGGACCTGCAACCCCAGAGATTACTGATACTATCGTTGCTAACATTGAAGGGTCATCTGATGCACCTCCCAGTGGCGATCGTGCCGATAAAATCTCCAAGTTTGACCCGAAACCGGAATATGTAAAGTTTATTTACAGTCTCCTTGACATAGAGCGGATTCGCAGTGCCAAGTTAAAGGTGAAGTACGATGCCCTCCACTCTACATCTCGCGGCTACTTAGATGAAATTTTAAACTATTGCGATTGTAAGACAGAAACCTTCCACAACACCCGCGATGTTTTGTTTGGCGGTGGGATGCCAGAACCAAAAGGAGAACAGCTAGTTGGACTAATCAAAGCCGTCAAGCAGGATAACGCCGATTTAGGTTTAGCAACTGATGGGGATGGCGATCGCTTCGGTATTGTCGATGAACGAGGAAACGTTCTCACTCCGAATACAGTGCTGCTGCTGCTAGCGCGTCACCTGATCGAAAACAAAGGCAAAACAGGGGCAATTGTCCGCACCGTTGCCACTACCCATATGTTAGATAAATTTGCCCTTAAATATGGTTTAGAACTGTTTGAGACACCCGTAGGCTTTAAATACATCGGGGAGAAAATGCGGGAAACCGAAGTGCTGATTGGTGGCGAAGAATCCGGGGGATTAAGTATCATCGGACATATCCCCGAAAAAGACGGCATCCTCGCCAATATGCTAGTAGCAGAAGCGATCGCCTGGGAAGGCAAGCCACTTTCTCAGTTAGTAGAAGAAGCGATCGCTGCCTCAGAGGGCCCCCTGTACGACCATCGCCTCGACTTGCACCTCAACGAGAAGCATAAAGCAGCATTGTTAGAATCTTGCCAAACCAACCCTCCCGCTGAAGTTGCCGGGATTAAAGTCAAAGAAGTTGGTCGCAAAGATGGCATTAAACTTTACCTAGAAGAAGGTAGCTGGGTTTTACTGCGTCCCTCTGGAACCGAACCCCTGATGCGCCTTTATCTGGAAACCAACTCCCTAGAAAAGCAAAGCAAAATTGCTGAACATATGCAGCAAATGATCCAACAGTTGGAACCCGCCTAAGCTGCTGCGCATCTAATTTGCCTGTTGCCTGTTGCCTGTTCCCTGTTGCCTATTTCCTCTTCCCTGTTGCCTGTTCCCTGTTCCCTGTTCCCTGTTGCCTATTTCCTATTCCCCGTTCCCTACTTTTGCCTTTTGCATGCAAGCCTTTTGCCTTTGAGCGAAGCGAGTGCCTGTTGCCTGTTCCCCGTTCCCTGTTCCCTGTTCCCAAAACCATGAACACTTTCACCAACTTCCTCACCTCTCTTATTATCTCCGCTTGGATTGGAGTGATCGCCGTTTTCTCGATCCAAAACATCACACCGATATCACTGAAATTTCTGATCTTTGAATCCATTAAGCTACCAGTGGGAGTCCTGTTAGCCTTCAGTGTTGGTGTTGGTATGGTAGTCGGAGCGATCGCACCTCTTTTCTGGCAAGTACCGAAACCAAGGAAACAAAACCGTAAACGACCACTAGAAGACGACTTAGAATATATAGAAGAGGAAGACCCAATAGAAGATTGGGAAGAAAGTAGATCCCAGAATTGGTAAACTAGCTGCTCGGGGTACGCTAAATCTTGGTAAAGCTATGCAGCCTTATAGATCTGCGAAAAACTGCTGTTTTCTCGACCTTGATGGTTACTGGAGTTTAGTTACACAACTAATCTGATTCGCGCCAAAAAACAATTGAGTCGTTAAGAGGTTGAATTGTCGTACCGGGATAGTAAAACGCCAAAATTGCGGATGCTGACCAACCAAGTTTAGCCAAATTATAGCTACCATATTGACTCAAACCCACCCCATGTCCAAAGCCGCCGCCGACAAAAGCATAGGCTTTTAAAGTCTCATTTGCTCCATAAATCGGTTTCAGATAAAAGAGAGTACTGCGAGGAGGACCAAAAGCACTGCGAACTTCAGTTTTGTGCAATTCAACAACACCTTTGTCAGTTTGCACCTCCAGTTTGAGAATCCGTCCCGAAGGCGATCGCTTTGTCACCTCCATCTGCTCAATCCTGTTGAAATCAGCCAGAGGGTGTTTGCGGCGTTCCAGATAACGCTGCAAATCCTTACTCAATTGTTCCATACTACTTTGTTTATTCCAGCGGAAGACACTCCTACCCGTCTCATTAAATCCCTCCTTCAAGCTAATAAAACGGCGGAAAGTCTCCTCATCTGCCAAAGAATGTTTCGACAAGTCCCAAAGCTGGGTGGGAGCGTCAATTACCGATTGCAGATAAGGGCGTTCTTCACCATTCCAGATATCACTAAAAGTAGCTGTAACACCGCCAGTAGTCGAAGAATAGAGAGCGTCCACCAGTTCATTTTCGTAAGTCAGCACCAGACCTCTAGTAGCAGCGATCGCTTTATCAGAACGGGGTTGTGTCCCACTTAGTCCCCAATAAACCTGACAATGGGTATCTGCAGAGAGTTGATAGTTGTCAGCAGCAAACCGCCGCAGATTGCGCAACGCATAAGTCCGGGCAATAATCGTCTGAGCCTCTGTCGCATCCTTGGGAGCGCCCGGTCCAATCTCATGGGGCACCACCCCCCGGAGATAGATTTCCAAAGACACCTGATTAACCAGGGTAAAAGTGCCATAGGCATTAGGCTGCACCTTTAAGCTTCCTCCATAGAGGCGACGCTGATTATTTTTCCCAATACTTACCCGAATCGGGTTCTTGCCAGCAGTAATCTCTAATTGCTTTTGGTGATAGCGATAGCCATTGACGACAAAAGACATCTGGGGCTTCTCTGACAAAATTTCCGTTTCCAGATAGGGGTTCGTATAACCCTTGGCTTTCAGACTTTGCAAGAGCCAACGGCGCAGTAAAAGCGTCTGATAAACATCTCGTTTTGCCCACACCTGCCAGCGTCCCGGCTGAGTTACTTCAACCTCAATCCCTCGCGCCTTCCACTGCTTAGCACTATCTTCTGCGGTTTCAAAAGTAGCATGGTCACTCAGCACCACTTGTTCTTCAACCACCGGAGCTTTCAGTGAGAGCATGCGAACTTCTAATTTGACCTTACTGGTTTGTAAGGTTTGCGGTTCCATATTGCTTCCCATAAAGCTCAGGGTGAGTAAATCTCCCTCTGTGCTGGCAATCGTTAGCTCATCTGTGGGTTCCTCTCCAAATCGCTGGACGATGCCCACTTCTAGCTCAATATCCTTTGCCTTGGCGGTTGGGGCAAAAGCCGTTCCTAGTCCCACTAAGCAAAAACCCAGTACAACCATGTCAAAACCACGCCCCATGAGTTTCCTCCTCTGAGTCTGCTGCTTCAAAACTTTCAACCTTGAATCTTCTAACCTTCAACCTTGCTGCTATTTTCTAGCAATACCTCACCTGCAATCAGTCGCCGGGCTGCATCCAGTAATTCTTCTTCAATATAGGGCTTAGTAAAGTATCCCTTTGCCCCCAAATCAGCCGCCATCTTCCGATGCCGTTCTGCACCGCGAGAAGTGACCATGGCGATGGGCACTGAAGAGAGCTTCTCGTCTTTCTGGATGAGAGATAACAGCTCGAAACCGTTCATTCTTGGCATTTCGATATCGCATAAGACGATGTCGCAAGGCTCTCCAGAGTGGAGTTTCTCCCAGGCTTCCTGACCATCACGGGCTTGTTCGACTTGGTAACCTGCCTTATTAAAGGTTGTCGCAACCATTGCGCGCACTGTAACCGAGTCGTCAATGATTAGAACCCTTGGCGCAGACTTTACCACCTCTTCCGGCTCGACCTCTTCAGGAGGCTGGACTGTCTCTTCCTCCTTGAGGGGCACTGATACCCTGGTGCTTTCAGCTAGCAAGACCTCACCTTTAATCATCCGCTCAGCTCCATCCAGTAAGTCTTTTTCGGTATAAGGCTTGATGAAGTAGCCACTTGCCCCCAGATCAGCCGCCACTTTCTGATGCCGTTCGGCACCGCGAGAGGTGAGCAGAGCGACTGGTATTGAAGCGAGCTGTTCGTCTTTATGGATGAGAGATAACAGCTCTAAACCGTTCATTCTCGGCATTTCGATATCACAGAAGATGATGTCGCAGGGCAATCCGGAGCGGATTTTTTCCCAGGCTTCCTGACCATCACGAGCTTGTTCAACCCGGTAACCCGCCTTACTAAAGCTGAGGGAGAGCAGTCCGCGCACCGTAATCGAGTCGTCAACTATCAGCACCATTGGCTCAGTCTTAACCGCTGCTTCTTGCTCAACAGGTACATAAGCTTGTTGCCACAGATTACTACTAATGTTTGTAGGCATCCGCCCGTGAGCAATTTCAATCAGTTCCAGCACATCGCCAATGGGCATAATGCTGCCATCTCCTAGCACCGTGGCTCCGGCAATTCCGGGAGGCTTAGGCACTGGCCCTTCAATTTGCTTAATCACGATTTCCTCTTCCCCAAGCACCTGATCCACTTGAATCGCCAAAAAGTTTCCGGCACCTCGCAGCACAATTATGGAAATAGTATCATCTTCTTCCTTGCCGCCGTAAACTGTACCCCGACTGATTTTACGATTGTAAGATAGCAGATTACTGAGAGGTTGGAAGGGAAGGAGAGTGTCACCCCAGGGAATACATTTGTGACCTTCATCATTAATTTTAATGTTACTGGGAAGATAATCTTTCGTATTTTCCACCCCGTCCATGGGGAAAGCAATACGGGCACGGTTGCTTAAGCAGCAGAGTGCTTTACCAATACTCAGGGTCAGAGGGAGGCGAATTGTAAAAGTGGTTCCCTCACCCAGGGTGGAATCGATCCCGATCGTTCCCCGAATTTCGCTCAAACCGGTTCTAACTACATCCATCCCTACACCCCGACCTGCGAAGTCATCGGCTTGGTCTTTAGTGCTAAAACCGGGGTGGAAGAGGAAATCGTACACATTTTTATTGGAGAGGCTTTGTGCTTCAGCCTTGGTAATCAGCCTCTTTTCTATCGCCTTGGCTTTCACCTTATCCGGATTAATCCCCGCCCCATCATCGGAAACAGAAATCACTGTCTGGTTACCTTGGAGGAAGGCACGAATTGTGATGCGACCCTCTGGGGGTTTGCCTTGCCGCTGCCTTACCTCTGGTGATTCAATCCCGTGGGTAATCGCATTATTGACTAGGTGGGTCATGGGATTGTATAGATGCTCCAGAATCATCTTGTCAATCAATACTTCCCGACCTTCGACGTGTAACTTGACCTTTTTGTTCAACTTTAGGGAGATTTCTCGTATTGCCCGGGGCAGGCGTTCAGCTGTGTGAGCAAAGGGAACCATCCGGGATTTGGTTATACCTTCTTGCAACTGATTGGTTACTTGTCGCAGGGTTTGTGCTACCTGCTCAGTTTCATCTACCAGAAATTGGATATCCGAGGCCGACTCTCGCACCCGGACAATCAGCTCAATCATCTCACCAGAGAGTAAGTGAAAGCCAGTGAATCGATCCATTTCCAAGGCGTTGAGGCCTTGGTCATTAGAGTCTGAGTGAGGGAGGTGATTGCCAGAGGATTGATCTTGATTGGTGCTAGCGAGCAGGGCACCTTCTAGGAGGGTTCGCTCGTGCAAATCTTGCATTCTCCCACCAACGTCGTTGAGGTTCTGAACCTGATTGAGTAAGTTATCCAGGAATTGCTGCAGACGTTCTTGATCTTGTTCGAGTCTGTTGCGCTTCACCACCAGTTCGCCGATGAGGTTGCTCAGGTCGTCCAGTTGCTTGACTGGTATCCGCATTGTCTGTTCAAAAACCTTCACCTTCGGTGTCCGCGTCTGCGGTTTACGGCTCTGTTTGCTGGCAAATTTAACCGTTGGTGGTCCTCCCATTGTCTCGTTTGCCTGCACCAGGAGCTTCTCTAGCTCTTCGAATCCCTCATCGATATTTTCCTTCTTCTGGGACGAGGGAGCGATGCTTGTTGCCGCTTTCTCTAAAGCCGATGTCTGTTGCTCTATGCTCGTTCTGGTTTTCTTAATCGCCGTAGCTGGGGAGTCGATTAAAGCCTCTAACTCATCAAAGGAAACAGCACCGTTATCTTCGACAGCCACCACCCCAGCCGATTCCTCAAGTAAGGCATCCAGTTCCTCAAACTGCTCGTAGAGGTATGGCAATGCTGTGACCTCTTTAGTGAAAACTTCCAAATCAGCCACCTTCTCTGAAGTGGAAATGTCTTCTGTGAGTTCAAAGTCCAGCAGTTGCTCAAGCTCATCAAACTCACTAGCTTCTGGTATCGCCGTAGCTGGGGAGTCGATTAAAGCCTCTAACTCATCAAAGAAAACAGCACCGTTATCTTCGACAGCTACCATCCCAGCCGGTTCCTCAAGTAAGGCATCCAATTCCTCAAACTGCTCGTAGAGGTATGGCAATACCCTATCCTCTTTAGTGAAGAACTCCAAATCAGTCACTTTCTCTGAAGAGCTAATTTTTTCTGTAGGTTCAAAGTCCAGCAGTTGCTCAAGCTCATCAAACTCGCTAGCTTCTGGTGCTGAGGAAGAAATTCGCTCAAGAGCTTCCAGTCCAGAGATTTCTTCCTCTTCTTCAAAAGCATCCAACTTGAGCTCTCCTCCACCAGTTTTTAGATTGAACAGTGCGGCTAAATCGCCTGTAACTGACTCACCTGAGGAGGCTGCGGCGCTTAGTTCCCCCTCGGCTATTTCGGAAAAGTCTAGAACATCGAGATTTTGCAGCTCTGAGCTATCCTCTTCAAAGGAGAAATCCTCATCGAACAGGTCGCTAATTTCGCAGTCCGATGGGAGGAAATCTGAGGTTGTTGCCTCTGAGGGTTCTTCCTCTGCCAATGAAAGGTCTGCGAGTTCTTCTGAGAAGTCTTCACCCAACAAACTCAATAAATCGTCTGTTGTACTGTTGGTAGAATCCTCAGAAGTATCCATTAAGTCATCTAGCAGATCAGAAACCTCTTCTTCAAACAGGTTGTCGGTTTGGTTTACCTGCTTCTGGTTCCGGCTCATAATTTCTTCTTCCTCCCAAGTTTGCTCAAGGTCAACCGATGTCGAGGAGTATGGGCGAGTGATCGCTTGCAGTTGCTCACTGACGTTAATTTCGTCGGTACGACCTGCTTTTTGGAGTTCCCCAGCTTATTTTATTTCTTTATTGATATTCTATTTTAGCAAAATTGGAATAGGTATTGCTGAATTGCTTTTTCCAGCTTAGCACCCATAGCGGCCAGATCTAGCGGGTTCAATCCCCTGTTATACCAAATCCGGGTTAACTACCTCCTTTTTGAGGGAACAGGGAACTTCGGATCAGGGAACAGGGAACGGGGAACGGGGAACGGGGAACGGGGAGCAGGGGAAGCAGAGGAAGCAGGGGGAGAAAGCTGATTTTTTCGTTGAAAATTTATCTCCCCATCTCCGAAGTCTCTCCGTATTAAACGTCGAGTGACTTCGTCGCTGCTAACGCAGAGTGACTTCGTCGCTGCTAACGCAGATGGTTGAGCCTCTGCTCTTTGAGTCTGCCGGACTTGATTAGTAAGCTTGCCAAGAGAAGCGTTAAAAGCACATGATGCTCTTTATGAGATATTGGGAAACTCCAATCTCAGCGGAGCAGATTGGAGCAGTTCATGATAAAATACGGGCAAGACCTCTGAGCACCTTCATTTGTACAAGAGAGTAATCAACTTGCTCTCCATCCACCGCTAAGATTCCCTGACTGGTTAATGGTTCTAAACGAAAACAACGGACTTTGTAATACTCTACATAAGGCAAAGATATGTGATTCCCATTAGAACTGCTTAATAATGCACACAACAATTGCCATTTCGAGATTCCTTGCCGCAACACTAGCACGTCCATAGTACCATCTGAAAGGTGAGCATGAGGAGCAGCTTTAATATCATCGGCGGCCCATGCAACGTTCATCGCCCAGAACACAACAAACTCGTCCTCTATAACCTGCCATCCACTGTCTTGGGGAATAGGCTGATTAAGCTGGGGTAGCCATGACACCTCTGGTTCGTCCTGATCTTTGGCAACCGAATCCATAGAACCAGTTTCCGGTTTCTTTTCCGACTCCTCCATCCTCACGTCCAACATCTCGTCAAAAGGCTTGCACTCCTTTTGTGTAAGCAGGTTACAATCTAGAGCGGGTAAGAATGAGAATTTGCCTCTGTACGTGCGAAGACTCCAGATACGCATCAGGGCATAGATATCGTTTTTGAGGGAACCCAAGTATCGAAGTCTGTCTGATTCAATGTCTACATCGCTGACGAAGGCCCATGATAAAGAAAGGACGCTGTAATAACGGCAACCATCCTGCTCTGTCATTACGATATCAAGAGGTCGCTCTTTGCCTTTGGCAATCAGAAAAGCAGCGCTGATTGGATCATAAGGCTCTCCTGAAATGTCTAATAAAGTTTTGCATAAACCATTACTTGTTCCCGCCGGGATCGCCCCGATGGGTGTGAGTATGGCTGTTTTCCAATCCTCTCTGCCCATCAAACCGTTGATCGCTTCATAGATAGTCCCGTCACCACCAACAACAACCAGAGCATCTACTTCTTCCAGAGACATTTTCTGGATGATATCCTGGGCGTGACCGGCACCAGTGGTTTCCGTAACAGTAAAGTGGAGATAACTTTTTTCAAATAAAGGACGCACTTGCTGAAAAATGCTCCGGGCTCTCTTTCGTCCACTCATCGGATTGAGCAATATTTGGAGGCGACGGGGAGCTGCTGTTTGTTTCCCATCCACAGGCACACCTTGAAGAGTGTTGTGAATGGCTTCTATCCAGGAAGATCGCGCCTCGGTATCCGGACAAGCAAACTTGTACTCTCGAAGCACCCGTTTGCGTTTTTTAGAAAATTTAGAGGTTATCAGAGGATAAGCATTGACCACAAAAGGAGCCATTTCATTCTTGGCTTGTTCTTCAGCGATAAACGCGCCCACCATATCATCCAGAGGAAGCGAGTGCTTTTCACCGTTTTCCAGCCAAGTCAGGGTATCCGCCGTCAGGGTGCCTTTTGTATCTTTGTTTGTAGTGAGGACTTCAGTCCTATGAGTGATCCTAATCAGTGTTTCCTCGAATATCACTTGATTTAACATAGGTAAACTCTGGGCAAGAACAGGGTATTATTTGTCATAACTGAAATCATTCTTGTGAATAAATATAGCAGTCCTATTTAGGTTATGAATCAAAACGTTAAGTAGTTGGACACAATTAAAGTTAACTGTGAGGACAAGGCAACAGGCAACAGGCAACAGGGAATAGGCAACAGGCAACAGGGAACAGGCGGTAAGGGTTCTGGTCGTTTTATCTTCGCGCCTTCGCGAAGCTTAGAATGAATTATGGTTTGATTGGTCACGAACTTTTAGGACGGCTAAATAGCAGAATATCTCAGAAAATATCATTTTTAAAATTATGAATGAACTACAAATCTTACATATCTTTATTCGAGATATCTTGAACATTGTGTGGCTCTCCTGTGGGTTATTTATAGCTGGCGTGATGGAAGCTTTTTTTTGGAAAACCAGCTTATTTGAATACTTCAATAGACCGATTCAATCGGAACTATTTGGGGCTAACAAAAGATGGCGAGGACTGATTAGTTTACCGCTAACAAACACCATTAGCAGTTGTTTATTGCAATTTCTGGAAATAAACCTACTTCCAGTATCTAATGATATGATTTTATTTTCCCGTTTTAATTGTCTAGAATATGGTCTACTTGTGGGATTTGTCTTTAATTTATCAGAACTGCCAAATTCTTTTGTCAAGCGTCGATTAAAGATTCCTCCGGGCGATGAAAGTAACCGGGTGTTCTACTTTGTCGATCATATGGACTCAACTTACGGAGTCCTAATCCTATGGTGGTTGTATTTCCAATTTCCTTTCCATCTGATTGTTACAGGATTTGTGGTTGCTCCTCTTCTATTTATGGGAGCTACATGGCTTCGTAAAAAACTCGGTCTGAAATGAAGAAGACTGGAAATTCCCTAATCCCTGTTCCCTAATCCCTATTTCCTATTCCTTATTCCCTGTTCCCTATTCCCTGTTCCCTGTTCTCTGTTCCCTGTTCCCGTACCTTGGTAACAATCCGATCGAAGTACCAGTTTAGTCCAGGAGCGAGCAGACTGTGGAGCCGTCCTAGCAGAGTCATTTCTAGTCCAGGCGCGATCGCAAAGAATTTTTTCTCGATCCCCCGTACAATTTCGCTGGCTACGTCCTCAGCACTCCAAGTCTTGGCAGTGCCTGTAATCAACTTTGTCTCAAGAGGCTTTGTTTTATTTTCCGCCTCAAGCTGTGGAGTATCGGTATCGGGAGGATAAACAATGGAGACGTGAACTCCTAAAGGCTTAAGCTCACCGCGCAGGGACTCTGCCAACCCTCGCAGGGCAAATTTAGTGGAACTGTAGGGAGTGTAGCCATAGATGCCAATCAGTCCAGCACCAGAGGAGACTAGCACAATATGGCCCTGTTGCCTTTTCTCCATGACTGGCAAAGCCGCCCTGATGCTGTAGAGTGAGCCGAAGTAGTTGATTGCCATAGTGCGCTCAAATACCTCAATCGGCAGTTCCTGGAAGTAACCTGGGTGGGCAATGCCAGCCGAGGTAATCAATAGATCGGGGGGACCTATTTGATCGATGGCAGTCTTAATTGCTTCCTCTATTTGTACCCGATTAGAAACATCTGCCGAGATGGCAACGACCTGCTGATTTGGGTTTGCTCTTGCTGCCTCAATCTCAGCTTTTGCCGCCTCCAGCTTCGTTTGGGTGCGGGCGATGATTGAGATGTGACATCCCTCCCTAGCCAATAGCTGTGCTGTCGCTTTGCCTATGCCACTTGAGCCACCAGTGATAATCCCATGGTGCTGATGAAATTTCATCAAAAAAACCCGCTGGAGACCCCCGCTATACCAAAGGTTAGTGGGGGAGGAAAGCGGGGCGGGATACGTGCCGCCTTCCTTAACTATAGTTGTACCCATCTACTCGATGAATAGGTTGACAGTATCTGTGACCAATTCCTTGAACAGCCTGTGGTAGAATATCTATAATTTCAATCCCTGATAGGGATTAGGACAAAAGCTACCCTCCCCATAGGGATGGTAAACTCTTATAACGTATCTGTCAAGGAATGGCAGAAACGTTATGGGAAAGCTATAGGGGCTAAATCCCCTGGTTTTGTTCAATCTGAATTGAAACGCAAGGCTGAAAGTGCTGGCGGTTCATTCACTAAGTTTTCTACTCAAAAGACAGTGCTATCTCAAACTCATCTGAATGGTGAACGGATAAAGAAAAAACTCTCAGACAGAGTACATTATGACCAAACAGGTGTAGTAATGCACCGGGATTTGTTTAGCGCATTTCTGAGTAGATATGTTGATGAGGATCAGCTCTCATTGCAGGATGCTACAGATGAGTATCCGAGGTTGGAACCAATCTTGCTAGAGGCATGGGAGCGTTATAAACAATCCGCAAATCAAGTAGGCGATGCCGAACGTAGGTGACTCATCTCCCCTCAGAGCGGATCTCTAGCTACCTCGAAGGATCTAGCCAGATAAGTCAGTGAGGACTAAAAGCTAGATTAAGGTTCGTGGAATTCCCGTCTATGCGCGAGCGGGGAGGTTCAATAGTGTTTCCTCAGTTCAAACTGATCCGATGATTGGGAATTCCATTAAACTCCCAAAACCTAGTGGTTTATCAGGATAACTATTAGTGACAATCTCAATCTCCCTCAATTCTGACCACCTACAAAACTTAGATTTGTCTCCTGCTCAAAGGGTAATTGAAAAATTACTCCGGGAACAGGCGATCGCTGACTACGAGCAGCAGCTAAGCTTTGAAATCGACTACCCCCGCGATCCAACCGATCCGCGGGAACTCTCAGAGATCCCAGAAGTAAGGCTGTGGTTTGTTCGTTTAGATGCCTTTTATCCCTGGTTACCCTTTCTGCTGGATTGGAAATCTGGGGAATTAGCCCGCTATGCCGCCATGTTGGTTCCTCATCAATTTAGCCGCACAGAAGGAATCCAGTACAACCCGGAAGCTCTAGAAATTTTCGTGATGCAGAAAATATTTGTCCTCACAGACTGGCTGCAGGAGAGGAAAATTCCCAGTAAATTCCGCGTTAAATCAATGGCGCAAATATTTGGTTATGAACTCGATGATTCCTTCTTTCAAGGTGACTGGTGACTGGGAAGAATTTATAACGGGGGATTGAACCCGCCGGTTAATTCTATTTGGAACTGGAAGGAAGCTTAATTCATCAATACATTTGTTCTAGTCCGTCGGGCTTTCATAAGTAAAACTTATTTTAGTGGTTCAGAAGAGCAAAAATTTAGTTAAAGACAATAATAAAAGAGAACTCTTTCTCTTA
>JBFRWF010000212.1:0-18732 GCA_051439465.1 Xenococcaceae cyanobacterium
TAATGCTTGGGCTAAGATTATCATGCTCTATTGCCCAGATGAAAAACAGGGGTTTGAACGTTTCTTTCAATTACTAGAGGAGTTTCAACAACTTTCCCATCAAGAAATTCATCCCGATGGGGTTGAGGAGAGAGAAACTGCGTTTAAGTAGTGCAGGTAAAGGCTTTTGTAGCTAGAATGAGCAAAGAAACAGAGGCTTTTTCTTTTTTCCGTCCTGTTTTCTAAGGATCTCCAATAATTGCTGATTTACTAACAGAGCAGGTTAATGGACACGAATGTCCCTTAATACCAAGTCTACAATATTCTCTATATTAGCACAAAGGGGGAAAAGCCGTCTCGCGGAGCGCGGTTTATTTTTGTGAGGGGGTGGACTTCATCCCCATGTCTAAAGTGTAGAGGTCTTCAGTCCACCCCCTCACACTTCCCCAATTTCTGATATGAGAGTGTCAATGACTCAATGGAGCGGGGGTTAGAATTAGTCCTCACTACTAAAACTAGACCGCTATGCTAGTACATCAGCGATGGTAATGTATTATCAAAGTGTGGGATAGCCGATCTCCTCATGCCAAATCCTCCGAAGCGATCGCTAACGAAAACAAATTGGGTATGTTAAAAGAGAGAGCGCTAATGTAGAGGCTATTTATCTGATCGCAGTATGTCAGATACAATCATTAGGGTCGAAAACCTGGGGAAAAAATATACCATCGGTCACCAGCAGGAAGGGCGATCGCGCTACGTCGCCCTGCGGGATGTGATTGCTAATGGTGCCAAGTCTCTGCTTAAGGCAATCCAAAATCCAAAATCCAAAATCCAAAATAACTATGAGGAGTTTTGGGCGCTGAAGGATGTGTCCTTTGAGGTGAAGCAGGGGGAGGTTATTGGCATTATTGGGCGCAATGGGGCGGGAAAATCGACGCTGCTAAAAATTTTGAGCCGCATTACTGAGCCTACTACTGGACGCATTTTTCTTAAAGGGCGGGTGGCTAGTCTGTTGGAAGTGGGGACTGGTTTTCACCCAGAGTTGACTGGTAGAGAGAATATTTATCTTAATGGGGCAATTCTGGGAATGAGCAAGGCGGAGATTAAAAGTAAGTTTGATGAAATTGTGGCGTTTGCAGAGATAGAGAAGTTTTTAGATACGCCAGTGAAGCGCTATTCATCGGGGATGTACGTGCGGTTGGCGTTTGCGGTGGCGGCGCATTTGGAACCGGAGATTTTAGTGGTGGATGAGGTATTGGCAGTAGGAGATGCGGCGTTTCAGAAGAAGTGTTTGGGGAAGATGGGGGATGTAGCAACAAAGGAAGGGCGAACGGTATTGTTTGTTAGTCATAATATGGCAGCCGTGGAAAATTTATGTCAAAAGGGAATTTTGCTTAATTCAGGACAGATAATTAAAAAAGGTCATTCTAAGAATGTTGTCAATTATTACTTACAAGCTATATTACCTTCTCTTATTTTAACTAGTGATTTAAAACAGAGAAAAAATCGCAGAGGTAATGGACAAATAAAATTTACGCAATTTTATCTAGAAGATGCATCAGGTCAAAAAATTGCTTGTGCAAAAAGTGGGATGGATATTGTTTTAGTATTTGGCTTTGAATGTCCTACTAATGAAACTCCTCAAAAGATAGACATTGGCTTTTCTATTCATAATCAAAATGATATTACATTGTTTGTTCTCTATAGCTCTTATGTTGGGCAAATTTTTGAATCAGTTCCTTCGGTTGGAGAATTTCGCTGCTATTTATCTAGATTGCCGTTATCAGTTGGAACTTATAGAGTCGGAGGTAGAATTGTCAGTAATTACGAAGAATCAGACTGGCCAAGAGATGGTCTTGGATACTTAAATGTTGAACCTGGAGATTTTTATTTTACGGGAAGTCAAGGATTTCAGGGAAATACTGATTTTTTAGTTAGCGGAAAATGGGAACTTAGTTCATAATCAATCAACTGTTTATGCCAGGGCATAAAAAAATCATGAAAATCATCGATTTTGTAAAAGGCAAAATCAAATATCATGTCAATAAAATTTACCCAATTTATTTTTATAAAAAATCCTATTCTCAAGAGGGAGAAGATATGTTATTGTCTCGTATTTTTGAGAAACAAGAAACAGGTTTTTATGTAGATGTTGGCGCACATCATCCAACTAGATTCTCGAATACTTATTATTTTTATCGATTAGGATGGAGAGGAATTAATATTGATGCTATGCCAGGTAGTATGGAGCTTTTTGATAAGCTAAGACCAAATGATATCAATCTAGAATTTGCTATTTCAGACGACAATCAAATTTTAACTTATTATGAATTTAACGAGCCAGCATTAAATGGTTTTTGTGAGAAAATTTCTAAGGAGCGAGACGGACTAATAGGAGTATATAGGATTGTTTCTAGGAAGGAAATACAGACTGAAAAGCTGTCTAATATTCTAGATAAATATCTACCTCAAGAGCAAACAATTGATTTTTTGACAATTGATGTTGAAGGCTTAGATTTGAAAGTATTAAAGTCTAACGACTGGCAAAAGTACAGACCGATAATGGTTTTGGTAGAAGACTTGAAGAGATTATCACTAGATGAAATTTATAAATCAAAGATTGCATCATTCATGCGCGAGCAAGATTACATTCTCTACGCTAAGTCGGTTAATACTCTATTTTTCGTGAGAAAAGATAAGTGACACTGTTAATCCAAATCCCAAAACATAATGCGCTTAATCCGGATCACTACTAACTATCCTTCCTACCTGAAACAGTTCTACGCCCAGCGTCCTGAACTGTTTCAGGAAACCTATGCCGTACAGTACAAGGCACTCATGGCGGATTGCTACAGCTGGGCAGATTTCTGGACTCATGGGTTTGGTAAACTGGGGTACGAGGTTTGGGAACCTGTGGGCAATGCAGAGCCGATGCAGAAGGCTTGGGCACGGGAAAATGGCGTTAGTTACCGTAAGAAAACATGGCTGACTGATATTGTCACAGCTCAGGTTAAGCACTTTCAGCCTGACGTTGTTTTTGTCAACGACTACTTGACCTACACTGCTGAGTTTTTTCATCACCTACGCAGCGAATGTCCCTCAATCCGTTTGGTGATAGGATGGTGTGGCGCTCCCTATCCAGATGGGAGTGTGTTTAAGGCATACGACCTAGTGCTGTCCAATATACCCAGCCTAGTGACGCATTTTCGAGCGAATGGTCATCGCTGCGAATATATGTGTCATGCCTTTGAGCCTAGAATACTGGATAAAATCAACAGCCAGTCAGCGCCAACCACTGCTTTCTCTTTTGTCGGATCAATTATTAAAGGCTCCGGTTTCCACCATCAACGGGAACAATTGCTGAAAAAGCTAGTTCAAGAAACTGAGTTACAAATCTGGTCTGATATTTGTCAACCGTCTGAGCAAGAACGGCAGCTTCTACCATTGAAGCAAAAAGTGTATGACTTAGTTCAAACTGCAAAGTCTATTCCAGGGGGCAAGTCCTTACTAACTGCGATTCCCAAAATTAAAAAGTATGTCAGTATGGAGCATCGTCCAGATATGTCTGATTATGTCGATCCGGCCATTGCTACTCGTTCAAAGCCAGCTCTTTTTGGCATTTCCATGTATCAGAAGCTCTATGAATCTCAGGTAACCCTCAATACTCATATTGACCTCTCAGCACGGTTTGCCTCTAATATGCGACTCTATGAAGCCACTGGTGTCGGGACTTGCTTGCTGACTGATTGGCAAGCAAACTTGCGTGAAGTGTTTGAAACAGATGTGGAAGTAGTCACTTATCGCAGTGCTGAGGAAGCTATGGAGAAAGTGTGGTATCTGCTAGAGCATGAGGAAGAAAGACGCGCGATCGCCCGTGCTGGACAAGCTCGTACCCTAAGCGATCACACCTATGCTCAACGCGCTATTCAGTTAGATGAAATAATTCGGCAAGAGCTAAAATCAAGGTGACTGCAAAAAGCCTTCAGTAGTTCTTGAGCTTACTCTAAGTACTTAAGTAATTAAGCGTAATTCATTGACAGCCAAAAAATAGCTCGAATAATCAGGAAGATTATTAAATAATGATCCCATCAGTATTTAAGCAATTAGGTAAGTTTTTCCTGAGTCCAGACTACAGGAAGCAGTACTTTGCAATACAAAAGCTAAAAAAAATTCAGCGCTATACTACTACTCATACTAACTTACTTGGAACTGAGATTGAACTGGTAGATAATGCTTCTTTTTTATTTATGTATCGAGAAATATTTGAGCAGCAAATTTATAGATTTAAGGCTAAAAACCAGAAACCTTTCATTATAGATGGGGGGGCTAATATTGGCTTAAGTGTTATATATTTTAAGCGATTATATCCTCAGAGTAATATCGTTGCATTTGAACCAGATACCAAGGTTTTTAAAGTTCTAGAAAATAATATACATAAATTTGAATTATATGACGTTAAGCTTGTTAATAAAGCACTTTGGAGTTCAGAAACTACCCTAGAATTTATGTCAGAGGGGGCTGATGCTGGAAGAGTGATTCAGCTAGAATCTGATCTAGAAAAGTATCAAGTGCCAACAGTTCGCCTGCGTGACTACTTGAGCCAGACAGTTGATTTTCTTAAGCTAGATATCGAAGGAGCTGAGACAGAAGTTATTAAAGATTGCCAAGATTTACTTTTCAATGTTGATAACTTGTTTGTTGAATATCATTCATTCGTAAATGAACCTCAAACTTTAAACATAATAATCAATATATTATCTGAAGCTGAATTTAGAATTCACATTCACCCATCTGTTACATCTCCTCAACCTTTTTATCATCGCCATGTTTATTTAGGCATGGATATACAATTGAATATTTTTGCTTTTCGTGAATAAGATGAATTATCTTAACCTAGGCTGCGGTCGTCGCTTTCATTCTGAATAAGCCTGACTCTCTGTTTATGGAAACAATTAAACCCTCTGTATGAATATTTTGCACATCAATCAATCCGATCTTACCGGAGGAGCTGCGATCGCCGCCTATCGCCTCCATCAAGGTTTGTTGGCTCAAGGTATTGACTCGCGGTTGCTAGTGGATGAAGTCAAAACCAACAGCGATCGCGTTGCTATTTTGGATCGCAAGCGCAACACAGAAAATTTGACCTCCCGCTTGGCATGGCGACTGGGATTGAACTATGTCAACATCATCAGCACCTTTAATATTCCTAAGCATCCGTTTTATCAAAATGCTGAGCTTCTCAACTTTCACAATCTTCATGGGGAATACTTTAACTACCTAGCCATTCCCTCACTAACTAAAAATAAACCTGCTGTATTCACTCTCCATGATATGTGGAGTTTCACCGGACACTGTGCCTACAGCTATGACTGCGATCGCTGGAAAATTGGCTGTGGCAAATGTCCTGCTCTAGATATAATTCCCTCCGTTGGTAGAGATAATACCCGCCTGGAGTGGAAGCTGAAGAATTGGGTATACAGCCGCTCAAACTTAACCATAGTTACTCCCAGCAGTTGGCTTACTGAACAAGTTAAGCAAAGTATGCTCAACCGCTTCTCTATTCATCATATTCCCTATGGTATCGACACTGAGGCTTACCAGCCTCTCGATCCAGAAAAATGCAAGTCCGTGCTGGGTATCCCTACTGGCAGAAAAGTTTTGATGTTCGTCTCTGTGAGCCTTACCGATCTTCGCAAGGGAGGTAATCTCTTGCTTTGTACTCTCGACAACTTACCCAAATCACTCAAAGCAGAAACGATGTTATTGACGCTGGGTGATGGCAGTGAAGCCATTACTGAGAAAGTTGGCATACCAGCTTTACATCTGGGCTATGCCAGTGGCGATCGCCTCAAATCCATCGCTTATTCTGCTGCTGACTTATTTATTTTCCCCACCCGTGCCGATAATTTACCTTTAGTATTGCAAGAAAGTATGGCTTGTGGTACGCCAATGGTTTCCTTTGAGGTTGGTGGCGTTCCCGATTTGGTACGTCCGGGAGTGACTGGCTACTTAGCGGAACCGGACAATCCTCAAGATTTATGTGATGGTATTGTACAGTTGTTGGAAAATGAGACGCTTCGAGAGCGCCTGAGTCAAAACTGTCGGGCGATCGCTGTTGAGGAATATCCCCTGGAACTCCAGGCAAAGCGATATATTGAGTTATACTGTCAATTGCTAGGAAATTAGAGATTGTTGAACCCTACAACTTATATAACTGACACGCTCGCGTCTTACTTTTGACTTTTGAATGCATGACTTTTGACTTTGAGCGAAGCGAGTTGTGTTCCTCCCTCGTTTAAAAACGAGGGTTTCCACACTACCCGTGAGGTTTTGATGAATCCTGCTTGCCAAGAGCCTGTATATATTATCATACCAGTTCATAACCGCAAGAACATTACACTAAAGTGCTTAGAAAATCTTAACCAGCAGGGAAGTTTACAGCGTTACCATGTAGTAGTTGTTGATGACGGCTCTACGGACGGAACTACAGAAGCCATTTATTCTCTCTATCCAGAGGTTACTGTCCTAGCTGGTGATGGTAATTTGTGGTGGACGGGAGCAATTAAAAAAGGTATGAAATATGCTATTTCTCAAGAAGCTGAATATTTAATCTGGTTGAATGATGACTGTTATCCAAAAAAAGGAGCAATTGAAAAGCTTTTGAATGTTTGCAAAAATAATCCGCTTGTAATTGCTGGTTGTCAATCCTTAGAACCTGACACTTGTCATCCTAGTTATGGCGGTATAGTTTGTCAAAACAATCATATTTTACCTGTATATGCCTCAGATAATTCGGACTTTGAATGCGATGGTTTAAATGGAAATCTTGTTTGTATTCCCAAAAAAGTTATAGAAGTAATTGGTTATCCCAATGACAAATTATTTCCTCAATATCATGGAGATACAACTTATACACATCTTGCCAAAAAAAGAGGATATAAGCTCTTAATTTGTAATGAGTCAGTTGCTTTTTGTAAAAACGATCATCCTCATGTATCCTGGGTTACACCTGACCGCCCATTACTAGAGTTTTGGAGGGAGTATTTTAGGATAAAGTCAGCGTTTTACTGGAAAGCTGAGTTTGCCTATTACCGAGAAATGTTGGGGATACCTGGAATATGGATTTATTTCTATGAGAGAATTTTGAAATTCTGGTTAATTGCCGCATTCATTTCTCCATTGCCTTTGAAATACCGCGTTAAATTGAAAGAAATATTTAAAAAATTGAAAGCTATTAAATTAAAAACCATTTTTCATTGACAGCTATGAAAGTTGCTTATGACATTTCAATTTTAGGACAAGGGTATGTAAACCCGAAAGCAAGAACTGGAATTTTCCGAGTAGTAGAGTCATTATTACTAGAACTGATTAAAAATCAGGATTTAGAATTGAGAGCGATCGCCCTTAATAAAAATGGGAGTATTTTGGATGATGTTAGTACAGCACTATACTTACAAAAGGTTTATCCGCAGTTAAAACCATATTTACATTCCTACTACTATAGCCGCCTGCATCTCTATGGTTTTTATACTAATGCTATTCAATGGCAGCGATTTCTCATCCAAAAATCTGTCGATAATAATATTATAATTTACAAATTGGCTCGGGGAATCGAAATCACTTTTGAAGGGCTTTCAAAGCTCGATATAGAGCTGAAATTTGATGTGGAAAATTATACTATTTATCACTCTTCCTACTTCCCCTTTCCTCCTCGTACTATACTGGGCAATATTCAGAGGATTTTGACTGTTTACGATCTTATTCCAATCCTGTTCCCTAAGTTTGTGACTCCTAAAGTTTATCGTCGATTTATTAAGACACTTAATAGTATTGACAAGAATCGGGATTGGATTATTTGTATCTCTCAACATACCAAACAGGATTTATGTGAGTACACAGGGATGAACCCTGAGCGAGTTTTTGTGACACACTTAGCTGCTGCCGATCATTTTTATCCTGTGACTGACTCAGAAATAATCACCTCTACTCTCAAACGCTACAAAATTCCCAAATCTCCCTATTTACTCAGCCTCTGTACCCTGGAACCGCGCAAAAACCTGAGCTTTTTAATCCGTTGCTTCTCTCAGATTATTGCCGACGATCCTAACCTAGAGCTAAATCTGGTACTGGTGGGAGTAAGTGGTTGGAAGAATGCTAATATTTTTCAATCTGCCAGAGATAATCCCGATCTAAAAAGTAGGATTATATTCACCGGATATGTACCAGATGAAGACTTGAGTGCAATTTATAGCAGTGCAACTGCCTTTGTTTATCCCTCACTCTATGAAGGATTTGGCTTACCCCCTTTAGAGGCAATGCAGTGTGGTACGCCTGTGATTACTTCCAACACAAGTTCCTTACCAGAAGTAGTTGGTGATGCAGGGATTATGATCGATCCCAAACAAGAAGATGAACTGTGTCAGGCACTGCTCAAAGTAATCAATAACTCGGATTTGAGAGCTACTCTAGCTCAAAAGAGCATAGAGCGAGCAAGTCAGTTCAGTTGGGCAAGATGTGCTGAAGAAACAGTTCGGGTTTATCGCCTTGCGGCGAACCAATAAAGCACTAATTTCTGGCTGAATAGAGATCCTAAAAAATACATGCGATTACTTTATACCCTCACAACTTATCCCCCGGCAATTGGTGGCGCACAACTACACCAACATCTACTAGCACAGCAGTTACAAAAGCAGCATGAAATTCAGGTGGTTAGCCATTGGAGCCAAAATCGTACTGATTGGTTACTGGGGACAACTGTAAGAGCGCCTCTGGTAAGTCGTGACTATACAATTGATGGGATTAAGGTACATCAAATGGGGCTTTCCCCACAAGAAAAACTAACTCTAGCACCTTATGTGCCAATCTACTACCCATTGATGGATTTTGCCCTACCAGCGATCGCCTCCTGTCTAGAAAAACATCTACACCCCTATGCCAAAGAAGCTGACTTAATCCATAATGTTCGTATTGGTAGAGAGGGACTGAGTTATGCTTCCCTTCAGGCGGCTAGACATCAGGATATTCCCTTTGTCCTCACCCCCGTCCACCATCCTCGCTGGGTAGGATGGCGCTATCGTGCTTACCTGAAACTATACAGATTAGCTGATGCAGTAATTACCCTCACCCATGCAGAGAAGGGGGTGCTAATGGAGCTTGGCGTTTCCGAGGAAAAAATTACTGTCACAGGTAATGGTCCGATTCTAGCAGAGCAAGCAGATGCAGCAGCCTTCAGAGAGCGTCACCAGATAGATGAGCCTATATTGCTTTTTTTAGGACAACATTATCGATACAAAGGCTATCGACAGCTATTAGAAGCAGCACCAATAGTCTGGAAAAAAATACCAGAAGCAAACTTTGTATTCATCGGACCCCCAGTTGGCAAATCTGAGGAAGATTTTACCAGGTTAAAAGACAGACGCATTCACCGTTTGGGTGCAGTAGACTTACAAGAGAAAACTAACGCTCTTGCTGCTTGTACTTTACTTTGTGTTCCCTCCACGCAAGAGAGCTTTGGCGGAGTTTACACTGAAGCTTGGAGCTTTGGCAAACCCGTAATTGGCTGTAATATCCCCGCTGTTTCCGAAGTCATTACCAATGGGGTTGATGGGTATCTTGTTTCCCAAGAAACCAATGAAATTGGCAAGTATATTTGTCAATTATTGCTTAATCCCAGCCAAGCACAAGCAATGGGAGCAGCAGGTAAGCGTAAAGTAGAATCACATTTTACCTGGAAGCGACTTGCTGAGCAAACAGAGCAGGTGTATTCGGACGTAATTCGCTCATAATATATGTAGCTTGACATACTCCCGACGCTCATCTTACGATAGAGCGCGGGATTCTTCAGCCAGAAATATAGCCGCAGTTTTAACAGAGGTGATGCCCTCCCCCTGTATTATCAATAGTCCTAGTTTCTTTATCAATTTTGCCCAATTGTAATCTCTGTCTAACTCTTCGCCACAGTTACTGCAAGAATGCCAGCGCTCGGAGAGTTCCTTCGACACTCGATTTAGACAATTCAAACAATATTGCGATGTCCCGGACGGGTCTACTTTTATTACTCTTTTACCAAGTTTCCAAGCAACAGATTCCAAAACTTTCAGGAATTGACCAATCTGCAATTTAATTGATAGTTTAGCATAATTTGTCCCGTAGAGCCGACATTGGGGAAGATGGTTGACCGTGATTCTGCCGTCACCTATTTTATAGGGTGATCGCTACAAGAACCGCGATCGCCGCTCTCGACATTTATCATATATTGGGAACGCACTACCCATTGCCATATTCTTTGTGGATTTGGATGGGCGATCGATGTTTGAAGGCTAAATCTGACATCTTATAATATTCCTAGTGCGATGGCATCGCCCGTAGGTTGGGTTGAGGCAACGAACCCAAAACCTCTGCTATCCTCAACCTTTTGTCTTAAAATGTAAATATGAATCGATTAATTTTTGAGTGGGACAACGAGAAGAATCGCATAAAGAAAAAAAAGCACAGTGTCTCGTTTGAAGAAGCAAAATCTGTTTTCTACGACGATAACGCCATACAGTTTTGGGATGAAGATAATTCCGATGCAGAAGACCGATTTTTACTGCTTGGCAAGGGAATCTCTTGCCAAGAATTAATCATTTTATACCTTCAAGATTGTGTTGCCAGTAAACGTGAACTATCTTTTGACTAGTGCGCTGCTACGAAGGTGAGCAAGAAGACCTCAATTCTTAAGTGGGCATCCTTCGCGAAACTATTTCGCGAATAAAGTTCCCCTTTAATCATCTCGACCCTCTTTTGTTAAGTTCGCCAACAGTATCAGGTTCTACTATGAAAAAAGGTATCACAGATTACTTTTTAGCTGGCGCTTGCTTTATGTTACCTTAATGTCGGCAGAAGGCTCCCGCCATAGAGTAGCAAAGCGGCGAGATGAATGCCGACCAAAAACAAGCTGCGCTGTCACGGACACTTTTTGGTTTAATTCTAGCAACTGTAAGTAAATTGTGCTATGGTAGATTGTGTAATTGCCCTAAAGTCAGTTAAATGGCATCACCGCTGATCGAGCTGAGATTGTTGAATGAAGGCAACTAAAACGGAGGGTAAACTGTGGTAACAGAGTCTTTGACAGCCAATTCAACTCCATCGACTATTGCTAAAACAGTGATGGACAAACTCAACAAATTACCCTTAGAGCAACAGCAGGAAGTATTAGACTTTGTTGAATTCCTTGCCCAAAGGAGTATACCTCGCCAGTCCATCTGGGATAAAATCGAAGCGCGTATGGCACAAGTTCCGCCAGAAGTACTAGCGGAACTACCAGCAGACGCATCGGAAAATCTTGACCATTACTTATACGGGACTCCCAAAAAGTGAGATTTATCTTTGTTGATACTCTCTACTGGGTGGCTTTCATCAACCCCCAAGATCAGTGGCATCAAAAAACTAGAGAAGTCACAGCGATTCTTGGAACATTTAGTCTTATTACCACCGAGGTGGTATTAATTGAATTGTTACAGCATGGTAGATTGCATCTCCATGCAGGTGATGCGCGATCGCAATTTGACAGAGGTGCTAACCCACGATAAGCACTTTGTCCAAGAAGGATTTATCATTTTGCTCTAATGAATCCCATTACAGTTAACAAGGCGATCGCTTTATGCTACTTCGAAATCTTGATACTAGATTGGTTTTAAACACTCCCATTGATGCTACCAGTTACGAGGATGCCTGCGATCGCATCCAAACCTGAACCAGATAAGTGTAGTGCCCCTCAAAAAGTAGGCAAATTCAAGACAAATCCAGGTAACACATCTTCCCCCGACAAACTCACTGGCAACTGAACGATCTCCACCTCCCGATTGGGACGATAAATTTCCACCTGTTGCTCTTGAGGGTTAATCAACCAGCCTAAGCGCAAACCACTATTGAGATATTCCTGCATCTTATCTTGTAATGGCTCAAGGGAATCCGTACGCGATCGCAGTTCGAGCGCAAAATCAGGGCAAATTGGCGGAAACTTTTCTTGCTCCTCTTGTGTCAAAGCCTCCCATCGTTCTAATCTTACCCAAGCTGCATCAGGAGAACGGTCTCCACCATTAGGTAAGCAAAAAATCGTCGAAGAACTAAAGACTTTTCCCAGTCCTGTTTGGCGGTTCCAGAGGTTCAAGTCAGTAATTAAATCCGCCTCCCGACTTCCACTTAACCCGCCTACAGGTGACATAATGACAAGTTCTCCTTTATCAGTACGTTCAAACTGCCAGTCTCGATTCATCTGAGTGAGACGGTAAAATTGTTCATCGGTCAAACCGACAGTATCTAAACTCAAAACTACGGTGGGCATTGTCATTGACTCCAGATCAGTGCTACTACAACCTGATAAGTACAACTGTAGTATTAACCAATGTGTGCTCGAAGAATTATCAACAGCCGAATTGATGCTACCAGTTACGAAGATGCCTGCGATCGCATCCAAACCTGGGCAACCAGCAAAACCTCCTGCTACATCGTTGCTGCTAATGTCCATGTGGTCATGACTGGCTACTGGCAACCAGCATATCAAGAGATTATCAACAACGCTGCATTAGTTACCCCAGATGGGATGCCCTTAGTTTGGGCAATGCGTCTTCTAGGAGTTAAAGAACAACCAAGAGTTTATGGCCCTGACTTGATGTTAGCCTGGTGCGATCGCGCCGCCCAACTTGCCATGCCTTTATATTTATATGGCGGCACAGAAACAATGCTAGCAAAACTCCAGCAAAACCTAGAGCAACGCTTTCCCGGACTGGTAATTGCTGGCAGTCATTCTCCTCCCTTTCGATCCCTCACCCCAGAAGAAGAGGAAGTAGATCTCAAGCGCATTCACGCTTCCGGTGCTAAAGTCGTGCTTGTTGGCTTAGGCTGTCCTAAACAAGAAGAATGGATGGCGAGACAGCAAGGAAAACTGCAAGCAGTAATGATTGGTGTTGGCGCAGCCTTTAGTTTCCACAGTGGTGAAGTTTCCCAGGCTCCACGGTGGATGATGAGATTAGGGCTAGAGTGGCTGTATCGCCTTACCAGAGAGCCTCAGCGGTTATGGCAGCGATATCTAGTCAATAACCCGACATTCATAGTTTTGTTTGGGCTACAGCTACTCAAAAGTTGGGTAGGTATTTCCAGGCATTGTAAATAAACTTAATCCCGTGACAGATTCAACGAAAGTCTTGGGAATACTGAAATTAGATAGGCGTCAAAAACAAGAGTGGATTAGTAGGTACGGGTTTAGCAAGATGCTTGGGGGAATCTCTCAAGGTAATTATCAAAACCCGCCCTCGCCATGCTTAATTATTTTCACTATGGATATTTCAAGCAAGACTTATAAATTCTTATCAGACATTCGGGCACCTCGCAAGTTTAAGCTGTTCCATCTCAACGGCTGGCAATGGCATCGGACCTTAGTCTTACTGCTGAGTGATGTATTAGCCTTGGCGATCGCTTGGCAAATTGCCAAATATCTAAATCAATTTTATTCCCCAATTCCAGAACAGTTGATTTGGTGGGTTTGGTTCGGAATTCCCAGTGTATTCTGGGTATTTGCCGCCTTAATTCTCCTTTTTTTCGCCTACGGTCGTCTGTATAGTTCCTTAACCCACGGTCAAAACTATGTTCGCGCTGGTCAGTTGGTTAGCTTAGTATATCTATTCTCTCTCGTCCTCAGTTACTTCTACAACCCCAAACTAGACCCACCGCGATCGCTCTTTTTTTCAGCTTGGTTTAGTAGCCTCGTGCTGGTGATTGGCTTTCGACTTTTAATCACCCTGATTTTACGCCAATTTGAGCAGACCCCAGTTTCCGTATTTGTCATTGCTCGGGCAAATCGACTAAACAAATTGGCAGAGGTTTTGCACGGGCGATCGCACTATAAAATCGTTGGTGCAGCCCTATCCTCCAGTGCGAATGCACCCAGCACACTGGAGGCAATTCTCGACTCAGGTGCGGTGGAGGTACTAGCAGAAGATTTACCCCAAACCAAATTAGCATCAACCCTCTACTGGCAACTGCGGCGTTCAGGTATTGCGCTGCGGTTAATCCCTTCTAGCCGGGAAATACTATATCGTCGGGGAGTACCGGAGATATTTGCTGGGTTACCAACCCTCCGAGTAGAAGCGCCCTTGCTCATTGGCTGGGACTACCGACTTAAGCGTTGGATCGATGTAATTGGTGCCTTTCTAGGTTTGATTGTCCTCTCCCCTTTGTTTGTAGCAGCGGCGATCGCCATCAAACTCTCTTCCCCTGGTTCTGTATTCTTCCGCCAAGAGCGCATGGGTTTACATGGCAAAGTCTTCCAAATGTGGAAATTCCGCACCATGGTTCCTGATGCTGCCGCACTTCAGGCAGATTTAGAAGCACAGAATGAAAATCAAGATGGAATCTTGTTCAAAATCAAAAAAGACCCCCGCATTACCCCCCTGGGTCATTTTCTCAGACGCACTAGCATTGATGAACTTCCTCAACTATTTAACGTTTTGCTCGGTCAAATGAGCCTGGTGGGACCGCGTCCCTTGACACTGCGAGATGTGGAACGCTTCGATCCCTGGCATCATATCCGTCATCAAGTGCTTCCTGGCATTACTGGACTGTGGCAGATTTCTGGGCGTTCAGATATCGATGATTTTGATGATGCTGCTGGCCTTGACCTTTACTATATCGATAATTGGTCACTCAACTTGGACTTGGATATTTTAATTGAAACCGTCAGAATTGTGTTATTTGGCAAAGGGGCATACTGATTGAGTCATGCCAACAGACGCACCAGTTGTTTGTAAACTTCATCATCGTTGCGCTTGCCAACCAAAATCACCTTAATCAAATCCTCATCAGCATTAAATCGGTAAACAATCCGGTATTCGCCAGTATCCACTCGATGATAACCAGGATAACCCTTTAGCTTGTTTTGGCAGAAGCCCCACGCCGTATTTTCAATTAACAAAAACTATCTAAAATCGGCGTGGGATGAATGCCAGTGCCGTGTTTAATCGGGTGTTTTCTGGTTTTCAATATATTTTTTAAAAGTATTGATAGTGACACCACCGCCGTGAATGTTATAATAATAGCATACACTCCTACTCAAGCCATGAGAGTCGCTTACCAGTTCAAGTTATTACCAACAACAGAGCAAAAAGCTACTTTTAACAAGTGGTTGAATATGTTGCGCTATCAATATAATTGGTTATTGGGTGAAAGATTCTCTTGGTGGGAGCAGAATCGCACTCCTGTAAATGCTTGTCCTTTGGTTTGTCATCTTCCCTCATTAAAAGATAAACCAGACTACTATTCTCAAAAAAAATCCCTAGTAACTCTAAAAAAAGAAAGGATTTGGTACAAAGAGGTTCATTCTCAAGTTTTACAGGAGATGGTCAAAAGAGTTCATAATTCTTTTGAGCGGTTTATTAAAGGGGATAGCAATGGGAAAAGAAGCGGTAAGCCACGCTTTAAAGGCCAAAACAGGTATCGCACTTTTACTTATGCTCAAGGACAAGATTCTTGGGTAAGAGGAAATAAAGTTAATCTCCCCAAAATAGGTGAAGTTAAAGTTATTTTTCATCGAGAATTACCGCAAGGCTTTACTATAAAAACTGTTTCTGTTACTAAAAAAGCAGACGGGTTTTACATAACTTTTTCTTTAGAAGACAAAACTATTCCTGATTTTACTAGTAAGGTAGAACCAACGGAAAACAACAGTATAGGTATAGATTTGGGGTTAGAAAAATTTCTAGTTACCTCTTCAGGGGAAATAATAGAACCGCCAAAGTTTTATCGCCAATCTCAAGCAGAACTAGCCAAACTATCTCAAAAAGTATCTGCTAAAAAAAAAGGGAGTAGAGCTAAAAATAGATTATCTAAGAGAAGAGCGAAATTACATTTAAAAATAGCTAGACAAAGAGAACAATTCCATCATGAAACAGCCAAAGAATTACTAGCTCAAGCAGATGTGATTTTTTCCGAAGACCTGAAAATATCCAACATGGCGAGAAGAAACAAGCCTAAAATGGATGAAAAAGGAAATTATTTACTTAATAAACAAGCTCAAAAATCGGGCAGGAACAAGAGTTTTTATGATGCAGGGCTAGCCCAATTTATTGATATTCTGGCAGACAAAGCTGAAAAAGCTGGTTTGAAAGTTATCAAAGTTAATCCAAAAGGAACTAGTCAATGTTGCTCCTCTTGTTTAAATGTTGTCCCAAAAGAATTATCGGATAGATGGCATGATTGCCCTCATTGTGGCTGTTCTCTCGATAGAGATCATAATTCCGCGATCTTAATAAAACTAAGAGGACTTGGGCATCGGTTCTCTATAAAATGCTCTAGTAGGAAGTCTAAAAAACTGTCTGCGAGAGAAGCCCATGCTTAATACGTCAGCATAAGCGTGGGAGTATGTCACCCATTTGCCAGATGCTTCAGCGTTGATGTAAATTTCTCGACTCCCACCATCTTAGAATTGCTCAACGCCTCTTCCGCCGCTTGACCCCAAACCCGATCCTCTAATTCTGCGAGTCTATCCATCAATCGCTGGTAAATTTCAGCCGACATAATCACGTGACTGGGGCGCGATTGTTTTGTCACTAACACTGGCTCAACTGCAGCTCTGTCAAAGACCTCGCCGTGTCGGTTGCGGGCATCTGTGAGCGTGTAGGTACGCATAACAACACTGAAATTGACTACTTTGATTATTATAGTCAAAATCGACAGAAGCCTGGCGGCTTTCAAGTAAAACGCTACATACAGCTAGACATTACGCCACCGCCTAATTAAGCGACTGAGCCGATAGAAGGACTGCTTAGGCCTCATATCCCCATGAAGAAGTCCACCGTGGGGCCAGAAATTACCTGAATCAGCCAAATCCCACCAAGTAATCGCCTGAATGTAAGGCTTGCTGTAACAGAGGGTATAGAACTGCTCAACCCAGTCAGCCTGAACCTTCTCGCTCCAGGGTTCGTGCCAGAGTCCCCGTGGTTTCTTCAGATATGCCCGTTCATCCAACTCTGCTGCCGAAGAAACGCCCAGTTCTGTGATATGAATTGGCTTAGAGAATTTACTGAAACGCTCTAATAATCGATTAATTTCAAACATATCCTGGTCAGAATAGTACAACTGTAGCCCAATCACTTCAAAGGGAATCTCAGCGGCAATACAGGCGTTTACGTATTGATAGGGACTGCGTTGCGGTGGCTGATAATCGGCAATATTTTCTCTCCAAAGGCAACAGTTGTTGATAATCCGCGTTAGCTGGGGATTGCCAGCACGAGATGCATCAGAAGCAAGGCGAGTCAGTTCCAATAATTGCTCAGGGGAGTAGTCCAGCTCGTTTGCCCAACGGATGCCGTGGGGTTCATTGATGATGTCATAATAGGGAATCCTCCCTCCGTAGTGAGCCGTAATCTGAGACACCCGTTGATAAATTAGCTGTTGGATTTCCCAATAGGATTTATCCCGCAGCCAATCAGGAACGCCTGCCTTGTGAAACCAAACCAGAGGATGTCCTTTGGGTGTAATTCTGGCACGATGTAGCCAGTTGACCATTGCATCCACGCGGGCAAAGTTTTTCTGTCCAGGCTGGGGTTCAAAGGAGCGCCAGTAGAAGGGGACTGTGGCAAAGTTGAATAGCTGCTTGAACAGCCGATTATACTCAGAACCAGCGCTGGGATATCCAAAAAAATTGCAGCCAAAGAGAAAGTCTGGGCGTGGTTCTTGTTGAGCTATCTCTTGCTGAGCTTTGGCAAATACCGCCTCTTCTCCTGCCCACAGACTCTCCCAGAGGACTTGGTTGCACCACCTAGCTCTGAGTGCAATTGCTTCCGTTGCTTCTGCGACTCTCAGATGTGCCTCAGCTCGTTGCAGTCGTACCTCTATGGTTGTGGGAAACTGGATTCCGGCTCGACTCCAAGCAGAGATAGCTTTACGGACTCGATGCAGTCGGGAACGAGCGCAGGCAAGGTTCAGGTTAAGGGGAAAATCAGCAGGGGAGTAGCCTCGACCTTCATTGTCGGCGTAAAGTGTTACCTCGCCAAAGCCCTGAACTGGTATCGGAAGGGCGATCGCAAAGGGGGATGGCGGCGGTTGGGAGAAGAGTCTGCCTACCTCAACCCGTCGAAGGGGATTGGGTAATGGATCATCATTGAGGTCTAAAAAGTAAAGCTGATTGAGAGCATATCTGTCAAGGGGCTGACCTTCAGCATTCCATGCCCGCAGCTCAATTTCAGACTCAGGCATTGCCATTACTCTCAAGCTAGAACGGGTAGCAGCGGTGATTGTAGCAAGGGTCACACCACCTGTAAACTGGAGAAATTTACGGCGATCTAAGTAGTCGGGCATAAATTTTGTCACCTGAGTTAAGAAATGTAAAAAGCCTCAATGCCTTACTGTTGCCTATTCCCTATTCCCTATTCCCTTCTTCTTCTGAAACTCTCACAGTGAGAAATTTTCTAGTCATCGTACCAATATGTGTGATACGATGAGAATATCAGCTAACCACTGACCAGATTGAGAGTGAAAGTCAGGTATTGCCGGGACCTCCAAACTCTGGGAACGGGATCGCACCTTGACAACTTAGGTTATGGGGTTCCAGACAGGAAATCAAGTCAGCGGTTGACTCTCGGTGTCTGGGTAAAAACCTCACCGAATCTTGGCCAAGTCTTCCCAAAAAGATTGGTAGCTAGTACCCAGGGACTCTGGGGAAGCAAAACGCCTAGGCAGTCGAGCTGTCGGGGAACCAACGGTGGGAGATACACATCG
>JBFRWF010000213.1:0-18920 GCA_051439465.1 Xenococcaceae cyanobacterium
AGGGAGATGGGGGGATGGGGAGAAATTTTTCAACGAAACAATAGGCTTTTCCCCCCCTGCTTCGGAGGCTTCCTCTGCCTCCTCTGCCTTACTAAACCGAAAATCTTAAAAACATACCCTTAAGAGCCCCTCTAAGCGTGTTACCCTATTTTGAACCATGCCGGCTTTTGGTAGCGGTCTCGTAGAATTTGTTCCAGTCGCTTGAGAAATCCCAAGGCTCGCTATTTTTCGATCTGGTTCAGTCGCTCCAGACCCTCCTGAACAGCCCGTTGCAATTGGTTAACTAAGGTGTTTACCGTGCCTTTGCGATCGCGTTGGTAATCTGCAAAAGCATCCTTCAAGTTGACGGGCTCACCGATCTCGATGGTGGCTTGTCGGTGTCCCTTCGGCGGCGGTTTATCCAGATCGAACACTTCTCGTTCCAGACGGATCAGTGTATCTAGAAACCTTTCTGGGGTAGGATTTTCAGCAACATAGCCATCATAGATGGCATCAAAGTTCAACAGTCGTTTGGTTGACTTCTCAATCAATCTATAGTTGAGAACCTGCTCATCTATGGGTTGCTCAGTAGATTGATCTGTAGCGATCGCCTCCAATTCATCAGCTTTGGTTTTGAGCGCATCCCGAATCTGATAGGTCCGTTCCCGCACAGGACGGTCTGGATTAGCATGAATCCCCAATTGCTGTTCGCACTGTTCAAGAATCTGACTCCTCAAAAGGGTGATGCGTTGGTTCCAAGACTGTTGCTCCCAACCAGGAATGGGTTGTCCATAGTCCCTCTCGACCTTTTCCAGTACTCGTTGAGCAACGTTCCGCAAGCGCTGGTAGTCATTGGTACCTGGAGATGCTTCAACCTGTAATGCTTGCTCTAGTTCAGTTAGGGTTTGTTGAATGATCGGCATCATGTCTTGGGTGTAGCGATACTTAATGCTGACGGGAACTGCATACAGATTCGGCACTGAATTGCCTTCCTTAACCAACTGACTCATAGCCCGCAAGGCAATTTCTACAGCTCCGGCCCGAAAAGGCATCACGGTATCGTTCTGAAAAGAGCAGCCTCCCTCCGGGAACATGACTAAGCGGCACTTGGGTTGGGTCAGCAATTTGAGGGTTTGGGCAAAACTGGGCCGATCCATTAAGCCTCGACGAACCGAATAGGTCCCAATTCTCTGGTAAAAACCGCCGGTCCACCCTTGAAACTGCTCATAGGCAGCTAAATAGTGAAACGCCTGCTGCAGTTTCGCTGAAAGCAAAAACATCACGGGGGGGTCTTGATAGGTGGGGTGATTCGGCAGCAACAATAGTCTCTCGTCGCCCAGAGTCCCTACCCTCTCGAGAGCCTCAGGGGTCACGGATAGTTCAAGCCGAAACAACCATTTAGCCCCCAAGGGTGCTATCCCTTGGCAGAACCATACCAAGAGAGGGTTAAGTCGGGGGGGATAGAAGATCTGTGTCATATAACTCAGTATGATTATGTAGTTTTGGATCTGAGTTTCATCGTCCCTTGATGATTTGCCTCACTGTCTCGGCAACTGTTTTTCTTCTGGACTAATATAAGCTAATTTTATCTTTTTTCGCTTTTGGTTTTAAAATTGCAAATAGTAATTCTTAAATATCTCTTTACCTTTATTAAAAATCACTAAATTTGAGCCACGAACTTGCGTTATTTCAGAAATTTGGTATCATACTTATACAATGTCATGCTGCTCTACTTGTAACTATTTTTAGCTAAATCTCAGTCAAAGTAGCCTCAAACCCATTATTTTCGTGGAATTTAGAGCCAATCACCAGCGATTAAAGGGTGTTTGAAGAGCCATCGAACAACTTTATTTTTTTCCTTCCCAATTGAATCTATTGACAAAAAAACAGATATATGGTAATAAAGGAGGTTTCAGGGGTTAAGGCGAGTTTTGAATCGGATTTTCTGGTAGTATAATCGAGATTGTACCAGGGATTGGTTTAAATAATCCAGGGCTGTTTGACATTCTCCTTTCTCCTCTGCTAATAGTGCCCTAGCATTGCTAATGTGGCAGCTTTCACCCGAACATCGCTGATGGGTTCGGTTAGTTCCAGAGACTGCTGATAAAGGGCGATCGCCCTTTTCCCAAACTGAGAAACTTGGGTTGGTGGGCATTGCCCTGTTGAGAGTTCAAGATTTCAAGCTTGTCCGACGCCAATGCCCATCCTACGAAGAGCGATCGCACTGACAGGCATTATTTTTATCGTTATTATTTAAGATTTATTTGGATTTTTTCTGTTTTAAATTAAAGTTTTCACCTCAGAATATTTTAAAATCTTGTTATCAGCCGTAAGCAAAAGACAATCATAAACTTTTGCTGTCGCTACTATTATTTGGTCGGCAGGATCTGCATGAAAACCTTTTAGCTGTGTTGACTGTACAATAATAGGAACAGTTAAGTTTAATAGTTGTACTCCAGGATAGGCCAAAGCTGCCTCTAACCATTCCTCTACAGTACAAGCTAAAACCAGTCTCCCTTTCTCGACTAACTTAGCTACCTCCCAACAGGAAATCACACTTACTCCTAAACCAAATGACTGATTTTCCTTAATCCACTGCCTGTGTTGTTCACTGAGTTGTTTATTATCATCTACCCACCACACCCAAATATGTGTATCGAGAATAATCATTGTAATACAAACCAATCTTCTACAGGTGCAGCAGCTTCAAAGGGATCGTCATAGCGAATAACTTTTCCTTTAAGGGGATAAGGGTTTTCCTTTTCAGGTGAACAATGGTGTTTAAGAATAATAACTTCAACTACATCGCCTTTTTGAAAGGGTAAATTTTGCAGTAGCAGTGTACCATCATCTGTTAAAGTTGTTTCTAAACGATGAGCATGGAGATTCATCTCTTTTTATTCCTAATTACTTACTGGTTTATTTTAACCAGTTCCAGAGACTGCTGATAAAGGGCGATCACCTCTTCCACTTGCCCCTGCTGTGCGTAGATATAAGCCAGATTGTGCAAAGTGGCCACTTTCCCCCGAACATCGCCGATGCCTTCCTCTAGTTCCAGAGACTGCTGATAAAGGGCGATCGCCCTTTTCCCAAACTGAGAAACTTGGGTTGGTGGGCATTGCCCAGTATCCAGTTCAAGATTTCAAGCAAGTCCGACGCCAATACCTACCCTACAAGAGCGATCGCCCTTTTTTAATTGACCAGCAGTATCTTATTAAGGGGGAAAGGGAGAGGAGAGTAGGGCAGTAGGGGCGCAAGGCTTGCGCCCATAGCCCATGTGTCTCGCTAGAGCTTGAAGTTTTTGATGTTTGATTTTTCTTCCCTCAGTAGTAGTAGAGTGGGCATTGCCTGTCCAGATATTGGTTGTCTTTGAACAATAATAATCACAATGCCCACCACTCACCAAAAAGCAAAAGTCAAAAGTCACCCACCCCTAACCCTTTCCAGGAAGGGAACCAGGTAGGGGCGCAATACTGCTCGGTTAAGAAAAGTTTTCGGTAGTCTAGACTAGGCTACGCCCCTGCTTCCCCTGCTCCCCCTGCTTCCCCTGCTCCCCCTGCTCCCCCTGCTTCTTCTGCTTCCTCCGCTCCCTTAACCGAGCAGTATTGGGTAGGGGCGGGTTTAGCCAAGATTTCTCGCTATGTAAGGAAAATTCAACAACAAAACCCGCCGGTACAATTCTTGCTGTGACTCAGTTTGAGAATTAAGATATGTTCGTTCACTATACTTCGACTGCTATAATCTCATTTGGTGGGCATTGCAAAAAAAATATCCCATCGGTTCGGTGATTTTTCACAAGCTAGCCCACCCTACGAAGGCTTTCTTCACTGCCAATTTACCCCAACCTACTTCTGCGGTTGGTTGACAATTGATTGGTAAGAAGGTGTTTCAAAAGTCCCCTTTCTCGGACACCATATTATGGTTAATTACCCGGATTTGATATCAGTCCTCACCAGGTAGTTTTTTCTGCTCTGTTTTCTCCTGCTCCCCTAATAGCAAAGGTGTTGGCTCATACTCAGCAGCACGCTCCGTGGGCAAGCGGCGTATCAAGTCCATTTGAATAAGCTTCTCTAAGATAGGTAGAATCTCGTTGAATTCTTGCACTTTGGCTCGTTCTAGGTCTGTTAGTGTAATCGTTTCATCCGATAAAATGCCCTTTTCTAGGACAAGTTCAAGCACATAGTAATCTTCAGGAGTTAATCCTGGCTGCCCGCGCAATTGTTGATCGGCATACTCTAGCCCTTGTTGCAGTACATCCGGTGTAATGACGTCAACTTGCAGTTCTGTAGCTTTAAGCAATACATACCTAGAGAGCCGGTCCATTAATCAGAAAACCAGATTAGCACGATCAAAGAGGTTGATACTAAAGTTCTGTTTGAGCCATTTTTATTAAGTTTAGTTAAGTAATTTTAATCTAAGGGATTGCTATAGTCACCGGATGTGCGGAAAAATAAGCTGGAAGCCAGAGACATTTTTTTGAATTAACTGCCCCAAATTTAATGGACTATGGAATAGATATGCTCAAAACTAGTTGGTGGGGCGATCGGGATCGAGAAAATGAGGACAGATCCTGCCCAGGCGATCGGGATCGAGAAAACAAGGACAGATCCTACCCAGGTGATCGGGATCGAGCTTCTTCCGGAGAGCAAAGCGAAAAAGTGGGATAAGTGATTGTCCCAAATCAATTGTATATTTTTATACCTAAACTGGTGAACTAAAGAGCCGATCCAGTATTTGAGAGGGGGGAAAATAGTCTAAAATTAGTTTGATTCTCAAGGTATTGAGAAGAACATATTATAAATTTTTGTCAACTATTTCTCAGAAAAACAATCAATGAAACCTGAACTGTGGCATCCTCCCTTAGAGTTATCTGATTCAGAAAAAGAGATCGTTTCCCTCATCCGACGAGCCAAACTGTTCGTTTTCCTCAGAAAGATACGCCATCAATTATTTGATGATGAATTTCAACAGGAATTAGCAGAAATTTTCGCGGATCATCCCAAAGGACAGCCCCCAGTCTCTCCAGCCAAGCTGGCGTTGGTAACCATACTGCAGGCCTACACCGGCGCCAGTGATGATGAAGCCATCGAATCATTGCTTATGGATAGACGATGGCAGTTGGTTCTTGATTGTCTCGATTGCCAGAAATCTCCCTTGGGCAAAGGAACTTTAGTGAGATTCCGTCAAGCTATGATTCGGCGTCGTTTAGATCGACGATTGATTGAACGGACGGTGGAATTAGCCAAACAAACAAAAGGATTTGGCACAGCTAAATTAAGAGCAGCACTGGACTCCTCACCACTGTGGGGTGCAGGAAAAGTAGAAGACACCATTAATCTATTGGGTCATGCCTTGGAGAAAGTATTGAAGGCATGTGCAGTCGAGCAGGGGAGGGAACCGACGGCAATAGCCACAGAAGCTGGAGCCTCTATTGTCAATGGTTCTTCTGTGAAAGCACAATTGGATGTTAACTGGGATCGAGAAGATGAACGTTCTCTGGCTCTATCTAAAGTATTAGAAGCTCTTGAAGCAGTTGAGAATTGGGTAGCCAAAAATAGACGGATCAGTGTTGAAGATGCCCAGATGCGTTGTCAGGAGTGTCCTCTACAAAAACGCTGTACCACAAGTAAGAGAGGACGTAGTGTTTCCATTCACCCCGATGAAGAGTTCTTAACCGAATTACGACAGCGCCAGTTAAGCTTCAACAGAAGAGCCCAACTACGACAAAGGGTAGCGGTAGAACATTCCTTAGCCCACTTGAATCGTTGGCAAGGAAATCAGGCACGTTACATTGGTTTACGTAAAAACTTATTCGATTTGCGACGAACAGCAGTGGTTCATAATCTTCACATTTGGGCTCGTTTCATGGATCGGGATCGATCGCAATCGGGAAGAGCTTGACCATGAGCTACGCGATTGGTACTGCGAGAGCAGCTCGCTCTCTGGCACAGCTTTTTTCTGGGCGTTGCATCATTGCCCGATGATCTTGATAATTGATAATTGATAATTGGTAATTGGCAATTGGGTTATAACCTAGGCTCCATTACCCATTACCCATTACCCATTAGATCAAATCCGGTTGATTGCGGTTTTAGCCCTCCTAATTTAGGTATAAAAATATACAATTAATTTGGGATAATCACTTATCTCACTTTTTCGCTTTGCTCTCCGGAAGAAGCTCGATCCCGATCGCCTGGGTAGGATCTGTCCTCATGTTCTCGATCCCGATCACCTGGGCAGGATCTGTCCTCATGTTCTCGATCCCGATCGCCTCACCAACTGGTTTTGAGCACACCTATTCCATAGTCCATGAGATTTGGGGCAGTTAATTTAAAAAAATGTCTCTGGCTTCCAGCTTATTTTTCCGCACATCCGGTGACTATAGCAATCCCTTAGATTAAAATTACTTAACTAAACTTAATGAAATTGGCTCAAACAGAACTTTAGTATCAACCTCTTTGATCGTGCTAATCTGGTTTTCTGATTAATGGACCGGCTCTCTAGTTGGACTACCTCTTCCACTTCATCCTCGCCCTGTTGATCGCCAAGTTGACGGTAGATTTGCTTAGCCTGTTCCAACTCGTCCAGACTCTCATGAATAAAGCCCATCCGGATCATGAGCCGACCTAAGCCAGTTCTACACAGAGCAATGCCGTATTGCTTTCCTGTATGTTCGTATAGGCGCAGTGCATCACGGTAATAAATGCGGGACTTGTCCAGATTTCCTATCAGGTGATGAGTGCGAGCAATCTGGTAGATAGTGTCAGCGCGAAGGTCGAGATCGTCGCCTTGGCGGTAGATAGCTAGGCTTTCTTCCAACAATCGCAAGCCGTTATACCAGTGCCCCTGTTTAACATACAATTTACCAAGCTTCAATTTGATAGCTGCTGTTTGACTCAATGCAGTTGCTTTATCCAGGACATCGCTGATGCGTTCAAATAGTTCCAGAGACTGCTGATAAAGGGCGATCGCCTTTTCTACTTGCTCCTGCTGGGCGTAGATTTCTGCCAAAGAGTACAAAGTGGCAGCTTTGCCCCCAACATTACCGATACCTTCAAATAGTTCCAGAGACTGCTGATAAAGGGCGATCGCCTTTTCCACTTCCCCCTGGTGAGCGTAAATTCTTGCCATCTGGTGCAAAGTGGCCGCTTTCCCTCCAACATCGCCAGTGCGTTCATCTAGTTCCAGAGACTGCTGATAAAGGGCGATCGCCTCTTCCACTTGCCCCTGCTGAGCGTAGATAATTGCCAGATTGTGCAAAGTGGCCGCTTTCACCCGAATATCGCCGATGCGTTCAGTTAGTTCCAGAGACTGCTGAAAAAGGGTGATCGCCTCTTCCACTTCCCCCTGCTGAACGTAGATAACTGCCATACTGTGCAAAGTGGAGGCTTTCCCCCGAACATCGCCGATGCGTTCATTTAGTTCCAGAGACTGCTGATAAAGGGCGATCGCCTCTTCCACTTGCCCCTGCTGTGCGTAAATAATTGCCATACAGTGCAAAGTGGCAGCTTTCCCCCGAACATCGCCGATGCGTTCTTTTAGTTCCAGAGACTGCTGATAAAGGGCGATCGCCTCTTCCACTTGCCCCTGCTGGGTGTAAAGTTCTGCCAAATTGTGAAGAATTGAGGCTTTTTCTTGTTCGTCTTCTGGCGGACAAAGTTCTAATGCTTGTTGATAGTGTTCAATAGCTTTATCAACCTCACCCAGAAATCTCTCAGACCAAGCTAAGTTATGAAAGATGCGATAATCTTCAACAACTTCTAAAGTATCTTGGCAAGTCTTAACTGCTTCTCGATAGCGACTGCTGTTATTCCATCGCGCTGTCACAACATCTGCTATTTTTGCCGCAATTTCCCCTTGTTTCCCTCCCAACGCCAACCGATGAATTTCCAGCCTTTGTTCCTCCGTTAACCTTTTTGACTCCTCCCACCAGAGGCGATATAGAACCTCAGCCCCTTGCTTGTACAAACTTTCTCCATCTTCAGGCAACTGCACTGGCAAAATACGCGGCACTCGCAAAGACTGATCCGGACTCACTTCCAACAGTCCCAATGCCACCGCCCGATTGAACTGATGTTCCCAATTCCCAATAGTTTCAGCGCAAACTGCTGCTAAAGCTTCCCTCGGCACAGGCAATTCAAACACCAATAAGCGCGACAACATCTCTCCCATTGACCGATCCATCTGTGCCAGCAGCGACTCTGCCAAAACTTGCTCTCGCAACTCCACCGGATCGCCTTCCAGACGCTTGAGAATTGCCCCTCGGTCAACCTTTGAATCTAACAGAATCTTATCCAACCACTCCAATAAGCGGGGATTCCCATCCGCCAGCCTTTTCCCTTGGAATTGCAGTGCCTCATCTACCTGGGATTTTCCCCCAAAAGCAGAGAGGCGATCGCACTTCTTGGCCAAATCTGCTCCGCGCAATGCCTCCAAGGGTTGCTTGTAAAAGTATTCCGACTGAGTGAACTCGAAATCGTAACGAGAGGTAATAATTATGCGGTGGGGAGCATAAGTCTGATTAATTGCCCACACTAAAGCAGACAAAACCATTGCTGCTTCAGGTTGCATTACATAGCCGCCATTGCGAGGTTCCAAATTCACTTCAAAATCATCCAGCACCAGCAAAAAGGGTTTTGCCCCCTGCTCTTCCAACACCTGAAACACGCGCCGCAGCCGGAATCTCAATTCTTCATCATCTGACTGTAAGGTTTGCCGCAGTTCCTTACTATCCAACTTGTCTGTTAAACGATTCACCAAACTAGGTTCATCCACTGCTCCTACCCAGACAATACGCTCAAAATCCGGGAGGCGATCGCACAGTCTAGCCGCCAAACTACTCTTACCCAAACCCCCCATGCCGTGAATCAACACCCCTACCATCTCAGAAGGTGGTTTCAGCGATCGCAAGCAATTTTGCAACTGTCGCCGACGACCAACAAAACTCTCCCGGGTAGGAACTTTAACTTTCCCTGCGGGGTCTAAAAATTGTATCGCTACAGAAGGCGGCGGTGCTGGTTTGCGCCGTCGAGTCCTCAAGGGGGTAACTAACTCTCCGGGGAAAGTTTCTGCCGCGTACAGCCTTAACAAATGCCAATCCCGCGCCTGATTTTTAATCAATGTCTGGTAGGTTTCGGCAACCGCTTCAGTGAGTTTCTTCCCCGCCGACAACCCCTGATACAAGGCTGCGGCTGCTTCCGTGGCGTTGGCATCTAAAACCTTCTCACCCCAACCCAAAACCACCTTAGCTCCCGATTTGAGCAATTCTTCTGCCATGGAAGGCACAGCACCTTCCTTCCCTGCTTGTCCTGTGCGACAGCCGGAGAGGAAAATTAGTTTGGGGAGTTGGAATTCCAGTTCTGTAGCGATATCGGTGGCGCTGGCATAGTAAGCTTCCCCGATTTCTGTCTCAGTAATGAAGCGAGGTTCCCCATCGGTAAGGGTAGCATGGCCTGTCAGGTGCAATACATCAAAATAATTCTTGCCGTAATCTTCTACTAAATAGCCCAACTCTGTCAAACAGCCGCTTTCTTCTACCGTCAGAGCTAAGGGTTGCCGCTTAGTTGCTTCTAGGATGCGCCCTTCTTCTGCTTCAAAATCCAGGACAGGTTCTACTTCCAGGGGAGAGGTTGCCATAAACAGGACTTGCAGCGCCCGATTTTCCGGTTTTGCCTCGATGGATAATTTGTTGGTGTTTGCTGCTGTCCACCGCACTGGAATAATAGCAGGGAGTCTCTGTACCAGAAAACCATTGCGATCGTGCAATACTTCCCAAGGCAGGTGGTCAAGTTTTTCCGCTGCAGCAATTGCCAAGATGATGCCCTCGCGCTGATGCTGATTGATGGCTTGTTGGAGAAAGCGATCGGGCTCATCCAACCATTGATACAGCTTTTGCCCAGTGATGGCATAATCTACGGGTAAGTATGTATAATAATCCGTTTCTGCCCTTTGAATCAGGTCAGCAATTTCTGTCAGGGGAAGCCTGCGGGATTTATAATCATTGGGATTATCCCAGAAATAACGTAACTCTACATATTCATCCCCAATGGTTTTGAGGTCAAGGTGAAGGATTTCCACAGTTGCGGTTTTAATCAGATGGACACAAACTTACTTTTGGCAATACAACCAAATTGTAGAAGCTGCGCTCCTATCTTGAGAATTCCCTCAATTCCCTATCCGTGAAAATCCGCTTCAGGAGCATCAGGAAGTAAACCAGCTCCATGCCAAAGCCAGTAATACTGCAACTATTGCCCCAATCAGGGTATTGATAATATTCACCACTTCATTAGTCATCCAGTCCAATTTAGACTGCAAGGTGGCACCGATAAGACTTTCTAAGTTAGTAGCGACAAAAGCTGCTATAATACACCAACCAACCCCAATCAGGTCAATCATACCGATTCCCCAGCCTACAAGAGCGATCGCAGCAGAGGCTACAATTCCTGCCAGGGTTCCTTCTAGGCTCACAGCCCCTTCTGTGCCCCGCGCCACTGGTTGTAAGGTGGTAATCAGAAAGGTTCGCTTGCCGTAGGCTTTTCCCACTTCACTGGCGCTGGTATCCGAGAGCTTGGTGCTGAAACTTGCCACGTAACCCAGTAGTAATAACTCTCGAATTGGCCCGTCAGCGAATAGGATTGCCACAGCACAAATAGCACCCGTGAGTGCCGAACCCCAAACATTTTCTGGCCCTCGCGCCCCAGAACGTTTCTCCGCAATGCCTTGGGCTTCCTTTTGCGCCATACCGACGCGAGTGACACCGGAACCAACCAGGAAGTAAAACATCACCACTGAATATCCCTGCCAGCCCAGGGTGCCCCAAATGAGAACCCCTAACAGCCAGCCGTTGAATAGCCCTGCCCGGGTGAGTAACTTTTTCGGAACAATCCAGGCGATCGCTAATAAAATGGTATTCAAGCCCGCTGCAATTAGCCAGGGATTGGTAATATCGATGTTTGAAAACATTAATAATCAAATCACTTAAGTTCACAGTACCACTTAAGTGCTACTGCGAACTGCTAAACTGCTTATACCGCTAGCTTCTGAAGAAGATAACCCAAATCTTCCAGTTTCTGAAACACTTTCCCTACACTTTCTGACAAATCTTCTTTGTCAGTCCGGCATTCAACTTCAGGATTAAGGGGATGCTCATAAGGGTCATCAATACCAGTAAAACCTTTAATTTCTCCTGCTCTTGCCCGCCGGTAAAGTCCCTTCACATCTCGCTCTTCGCAGACTGCCAAGGGCGCATTGACATGGACTTCAACAAAATTCCCAATTTTTTGCCTTACCTCCTCCCTAATTTCACGGTATGGTGAGATGGCTGAGACCAAGACAATCACTCCATTGCGAGTCAGCAGGTGGGAGACAAAGCCAATCCGGCGGATGTTCTCATCTCTGTCTTCCTTACTAAAGCCCAACCCCTTGGTTAGGTTCTGACGTACTATATCACCGTCCAAGACTTCAACTTTATATCCTTCTGATCGCAGTTCCTCTGCTACTGCCTTACTAATAGTTGTTTTCCCGGCACCACTGAGACCAGTAAACCAGATTGTTACTCCACTCTGCTTCATATCTTTCTATAGTTTATTCTTCCTCTATGTATTCTACTGTCTCTGGAAGCATCTCCAACTTAGGGATAAGTGACTTTGAGCCAGCAATAATTACTTTCATTGCTCCTTGGGCCAAAATCCTGTGGATATACTGCTCCAACGAAGGCTTTTCCACAACCCCTTCAACAATCAGCTCTACTTGAGCCGCTTTACGCTGCACCCGCTTCAGGACATCATCAGCAAGAGCCCGGTATCCTTCCAACATAGAGGTTTGTAAAGTGCGCAGTGAAGCAGAGCCCAACCAGCCTATCTCTCCGAGTTCGTGCATCATTTCACCAACTGAATCTACGCTAATAAAGAACACCACCTGAAGACCAGTTTGGCATTGCTGTGCTTCTAATATTGCCCGCCCCATTGCCCGATCGTAAGCATAGGGATTAGCGATCACCAACCAAACATTCATTATTTATAATCCCAACCCGACTAACGGCCAGTAAAATTTAGCCATCGCTAAAAATATTAAAAATCCAATCAATTTCAGCCACAAGCCACGGCGAAAGGCTTGAAAGGGAGATACATATCCGCTGCCAATCACGATGGCGATCGCAGGCGTACTCACCGGGAGCATAAATGCCAGCCCCGATGGTATAGTTACTCCCAAGGTCATCGCCCTAGGGTCTAGGTTATACTTAGCAGCTAGCGCCAGGGCTATAGGCATCAGCACTGCTACCGCCGCTGCATTGCTCATCCCTTCAGTCAGAAAGATGACAATTGCTACTATGGCAACAAAAGCAAGAGCAGGGTAATGAATCCATGAAGCCAACAAGTTTTGAGCCAAGGCTGAAGCTGCCCCCGTATCTCGAAGCACTGCACTCAGGGCAATAGCACTCCCATACATCACAAAAATACCCCAGTTAACATCTTCTTCCACCTCTCGCCAATCTGCCAAGTGCAGGACGAAGCTCAACAGTACCCCTAAAAAGGCCACTGTATCCAATCCCCAGGCTTCTCCCTTGACGATCCAAAGCAGGATAGTTAGCAGCATCACCACCGCCGTGCCAACCTCCCGTGTCGAAATCGATCCGAGTTTCTTAGCGTGAGCCTCCAGAAAGCGGTGAGCGACAGGCAGAGATACGGCTGTGCCTTGCCCAATAAGGAGCAACAAACCATAGGCTACCAGTAACAATACCAAAACTAAAGGGAGGGACCAAACTGCCCATTGGACAAAGCTGATGTCGTACTTTCCTTCAGTCGTACTCCGGAGAACCCCCAAAGCTAGAGGGGCTCTCGCTCCACCAAGTAGGGTAGCTATGCCACCGATGCCTGCTCCCCAAGCCAGGGCTAAGAATGCCGCTAACCCGAAACGTCCCCCAGGCTTAGCACCTGCTGCCCGCACTACTTCTAGGACAACGGGAAACAGCATGGCTGCAACTGCGTGGGAGCTAATGACAAAGGACATTGCTGCCGCAAGGCTCAAGATAGAGGCGATGAGAGTATTCTGACTGTAGCCAAACCGGGAAACCACAGCCAGTGCTAGGCGGGTACTCAGTCCTGAGCGCATGATCGGGCTTGCCAGGATAAACGCACCCAACACGAAAAACACAGCTCGGTTGCCAAAGTAGGCATAGGTGGTTTCATGGGAGAGGGCTCCGCTGACAGGAATCAGAAATAGAACTACTAAACCTGTTACTGCCAGGGGCAGGGTATTGGTTCCCCAGAGGAAAGCAGTAACCCCAAATACTGCCAAGGCTCGTTTGGCCTCGATGTCGAATCCGGGTAGGGGAAATGCGAGGATGCCCCCATAAATGGCGGCGGCGATTAGGCACCAAAACCAGCGGTATTTAAGCTTACGGGAGAAACGCAACCAAACGCGAAGCTGCTTAAGTATTTTCATCAGAAATCGCGGCAAGGTACTGCAAGCAAAACTAACCCTAGCTTGATTATCAGAAGTACAATGCCGTCTTACAAGAAACAAGAAGCTATTTTACTAGGCTCTGTCTGCAAACACATAGAAACAAAGCCATTACAAAAGGGAACAGGGAACAGGGAACAGGGAACGGGGACGGGGAACGGGGAACGTGATGGGAGCTTCCGGGAGCAGGGGGAGCAGGGGCTCTTTGGGGAAAAATATCCCCACACAGCATCTCGGACAGCAGAGGTTATTTAATGAGCGGGCGCAAACCTTGCACCCCTACAGCAGGATAATTCCCCAAATGTAGGGGCGCAAGACTTGCGCCCAAAATGTAATATAAACCAACACTTTACCCCATGATGTCGGGAGAGCCGTCTTCGACGCCCTTCGGGTACGCAGTACAGACTTCATCACTGAGCGACTTGTTTCAAAAACCTTCTCACGAATTTTTCTCTTTGCTTAGGAGCAGATGTTTTACGCTCTTTAGCAATTCAGGCGGAGTGAAAGGTTTGGTGATGTAATCATCTGCTCCTTGTTTCATTCCCCAGTAACGGTCAAATTCTTCACTTTTAGTAGAACAGAGCAACACTGGAATGCTATGTGTCGTAGGATTGTTCTTAATCCAGCGACACAACTCGTAACCGTTCATCTCAGGCATGATTAGATCCGTGATCACTAGATCGGGAGCATTTGCCTGGATCTGTGCCTGAGCTTCCAGACCATTGGTTGCTTCAATTACTTTAAGATTATGACTTTGGAGAATCTCTGAGAGCATTTCCCGTGATGTATGACTGTCATCCACAATCAGGACTGTAATCATAACTTTTATTCCAGAGTGAAACAGCAGTGAAGACAGGCGATTTATGTCAAGACAGATAAGTGACAACAAACTGAAGTGACAACCGCGCCACTACTTTCTTCTGTAGAACTCCCGACGCTAGATTGTCAAAGTTCTATAGGTTTCCCTAGTTCTGGAGGTCCCGGTAATTCCTGACTTTCACTCTCAGCTAGGTCAGTCGTTCACGCTATAGCCTGATTATATCATCAGAATTTCTTAGATAAATCTGCGGCTTATGTCAGGAGATATCCTCCTCTCATCCCACCGCTAACCCAAAGGGTATAGTGGGGGACTTCCCCTTCAGAAAGTTAAAATTGTGGCTAAGTCTATTGTGACAGCAAAAGAGAACAGTTAACTTTTGCCTCTTGCCTTCCGCCTTCTGTCTTCTGTCTTCTGCCTTGAGTAATAATGAAATTTTATACCATTATACCTTTACAATGAACCACAAGGCCATATTTCATCTTGCTATTCCCATCAACGATATTGCTAAAGCCAAAACCTTCTATTGTTCAGGTTTAGGCTGCGAAGTCGGTCGCGAAAGCTCCCATGCTATAATTTTTAACTTCTATGGTTATCAGGTGGTTGCTCACATGACCAAAGATCCCCTGACTCCCCAAAAGGGCATTTATCCTCGACATTTTGGCTTAATTTTCCCCTCTGAATCTGACTGGGAGGCAATTTTAGCAAGGGCAAAAGACCACCACTTGTCTTTCTATCAACAGCCTAGGCTGCGTTTTCCCAGTCAGTTGACCGAGCATCGCACCTTTTTCTTAGAAGACCCATTTTATAACTTGCTAGAGTTCAAGTTCTACCGTCATTTTGAAGCGATTTTTGGCGGACGTGAGTTAGCTGAGATTGGCGATCGCTCTTAAGTGGTTCCGAAAGAGCAACTGCTACCGCTTCTAGAGCTCTGGAGTCGCTTAACATCCAGGAATGGAGTAAAACTGGTAGCTTCACCTCTCTCCCCACAGGCATTTGCGAACTCTGCGCTGGGATAATCATCAAATCAAATGGCGTCCACATCAGAGTAAAATTTACCCTTTCTAACATATGCTCCCCATCCCTATTTAAATCCCGAAGGAATAAACTGTCCGGACGCATCTGAACGATGCCAGGGTGTTGCAATACGTAAGCAGTAGCAGTGCCGTAATTGGGAGCTGAGATGCTGATGTAACGATTCACCCGGTTAATGCCTCCTAGTCGCTGGAGATAGTAGCGGGTAACAATTCCGCCCATACTGAAGCCTACTAAATCGAGGGATTGTTCTGGTGCGAAGGCAGTAGTAACATAATCAGCCACCTGAGTTGCCAAATGCTCAAGAGCAAAAGCACCATTATTGGGGATGAGATTCAAGCTATGTACTGACCAACCTAAGCTAGTTAGGTAAGTTTCCATCCTATGGAACACAGCGGTTGTGTCGTGGAGCCCGTGAATCAGTAACACTGGGTTGCGATCGCTTCGTGAATGGGTAGGGTAATCACTTGCCATCTTCATCTGCTCAAAAATATCTGACCTACTCCAGCTTAGAACCCAAGAACTCAAAGAATCTGCTAGGGGGTGACAGCTTTCCCACTGGCACGAATGGCACGAAGATAAGAGGTAATGGTGGTGCAAGAGCCGGAGAAGCTTCCGGGAGCAGAGGGAGCAGAGGAAGCCTCCAGAGCTGGGGGAGATGGGGAAGATGAGGGAGAATCAACCCAGGAAAAGTACATACTGCCTCCGGGAGCCTCCTCTGCCCAACCTTCTCCTTAACTTAGTGCCATTCCCCACTGGCACCTTAAAATCCACTCTTAATAGTATTTTACCTATCTTAAGAAAATGTGACTTTTTGGCGATATACAAGCCTCAACACGAAGTTTTATGTTAAGTTTTATGAATAAAAGTTGCAATAGATTTATTTTCGTGGCTTAATTAATAAAAGAAAACATTTTGTTAACTCTCGCTCTCACTAACAAGATTGAGAAAATCAGGGGGGGGTAGGGACTTACAAGTGTAGGTTTTTTACATTCAGCTTGTAGAGAGAGAGTGTGTGTGGGTGAGAGGGAAAAAGCTGATTTTTTCGTGGCAAATTTATCTCCCCGTCTCCCCGTCTCCCCGTCTCCGGAGTCAGTTTCACGGTTAAATGTTAAAAACCTACCCTTGTGAGGGGGGTAGGGACGGTTCAAAATCACAATTTCTTTCCCCCTTAAGCCAATTCTCTGCTCAGAGAGAAAGTGGGTGACAGATTCTTGTCAGTGGAGAGGCTTTTTTGACGATGAAGCGTCCAACTGAAGTCGCTCAGTGATGAAGTCTAAATTCTGAATTCCCAGGGCACAAAAACTTAATAGCTTGCTCTATTTTTTTCGGTCGTAGTTCACTTAATTCCCAATCCCAGGAGGAATCATAAATGTTCGGCGTTAAAAAAGTATTCGGCAGTAATAAATCTGAGGCCGATCAGTCAGCTGCTCCCAAAGTCAAGAAGAATAAGGATGGATACTTCCTACAACTAGACGAAAGCGAAGACACTCAGCCAGCTGCTAGCGAAACTACAGCAGAAGCAAAGCCTGTTGAGGAGAAAAAGCCTCAGCCTGTTCAAATAGCTGCACCTGTTGAAGAGAAACAGCCTGAACCTGCTCAGGCTGCACCTGTTGAGGAGAAAAAGCCAGAGGCAGTTAAGGCTAAATCTACTAAGAAGAAAAAGAAAACATCAGTTAAAGCTGCCTCTGCACCATCTAAAGTCCCAGATTCTATGAATAGTAAAAGTAATAGTAATAATGGGAAGAATGTTGAACCTCAGTCAGAAATGACCTTTGCTCCTAAATATTTAATGCCGACTGCTACTACACGGCGGCGTCCAGGTCCTAGCATGAATATGTTCCGGGAGATGGTGCGTTCGGGAAATACACCTAAAGCCTAAATCTCAGAAACTTGGGAAGGCTTCTTCAGTTATTAGTGAACAGCGATCATTGTTCACTAATAACTGTTCATTTAATAATATCTAATTTCAAATCCCCGTATTCTTTCCGGTTCAACCTGCTCAACAGCCACATCTTTTACCACAGCAGCAGATGGTCCGGTGTGACACCATTTAACCATCTGTTCAACTGCTGCCCGATCGCCTTCAAAAACAGCTTCCACTCGTCTATCAGGCAGATTGCGCACCCAGCCACTCACCCCCAATTCCCTCGCTTGATACAAAGTCCAGAATCGATAGCCAACTCCCTGAACCCTTCCAGAAACAAAAACATGGATGCGGATTTGCTCCTGTTGCACTGCTTTCTCTTCCATGGAAATGTTGAAATCCAATATTGTGATGGTTCTGGCAAAGTTTTACCGCTTGTTGCACAGCGGCGATCGCCTCTTCCTGATTTCCTAACCGATAATGAGCCAAGCCTCGTCTGTAAATGACCTAGCTTTAACCCAACTTCTCCAAAACAGGTTTAGTGGAAACCACATGGCGCTCTAATCCCAGTTTTTCTGGTTTAATTCCCAGTGCCAAACCCACTAACTGAGGTAAATGTAACACTGGCAAACCCAACCGACGTCCAATCACTTTCCCTACCTCTGGCTGTCGGGAATCCAGGTTGAGATGGCACAAGGGGCAAGGTGTAACCATGCAATCTGCACCAGCCTCCATCGCTTCTTGAATATGTGCTCCTGCCATTTTAAAAGATTGGGTTGTGGCATAGCTAGCAAGGGGCCAACCGCAGCACTGGGTACGTCCCCGATAATAAATAGGGGTTGCGCCAACGGTTCGGAACACATTTTCCATTGACTCTGGGTTAAAAGGGTCATCATAAGCCAGGGATTTTTGTGCTCTGAGCAAATAACAGCCATAAAAAGCAGCACAGTTTAAGCCTGTCAGCTTGCGTGTCACTTGTTCTTGGAGAGCATCCAGTCCATAATCGGCAACCAATGCCCACAGCAGGTGTTTAATCTCGGTGCTACCTTGATAGGGAGAACAATTTTCTTTTTCTAACAAGCCATTGATCTGCTCCAGGTAGGCAGGGTCATTTTGTTGAGCTTCTTTAAGGCGTTCATCCACATGACCGATCACCCCCTGACAGGTGCTGCAATGGGTTAAGAGGGGAAGATTGAGGGACTCAGCCAAGGCAATATTTCTGGCGTTAACTGTATCTTCTAATAGCTGAGAATCTTCTTTATAAGTCCCAGAACCACAACAGGCAGCTTTTTTCAGTTCAATCAATTCAATTCCTAGTGCCTGGGTTAATGCCGCTGTGGACAGGTAAAGCTCTCGGCAAGCTCCTTGGGCAACACAGCCAGGAAAATAAGCATATTGAAGCATATTCCAAGATATGGGAAACGATTTAGTTTGGCAAAATTAACATTATCAACACTTCCATTATCTGTCCTACTTTGACCTCACGGGGAAAAATGTTGCTAAGTAGTCGGACAAAAATAAACATCTCTGTGTTAAGAAAAATTAAGACAAAGAAAGAAAAAATAAGCTTTTTCTCCCCCTGCTCTCCCTGCCTCACAAGGGTAGGTTTTTAACATTTAACCGTGAAACTGACTCCGGAGAGGGGGGGACTCCGGAGACGGGGAGATAAATTTGCCACGAAAAAATCAGCTTTCTCCCTCTCACCCACTCTCCCTCTCTCCCTCTCTACAAGCTGAATGTAAAAAACCTACACTTGTAAGG
>JBFRWF010000214.1:0-18854 GCA_051439465.1 Xenococcaceae cyanobacterium
ACGACACCAACTGTTTGAGCCGACGAAAACCCTCGAGGCGTTGCAGAATGCAACTTCCAAGCGGAAAGAAAAACAAACTGCTTCCATGCCAGTAGTTCCCTCAAACAGAGTTACTCATAATGGGAAGACACCGATGTCCCAAAACTGTTAATCTGTTAACTTTTTAGCAGGTTTTAGCAGGTTTTTAGAAGGTGGCGATTGAAGTGGTTATTGAGGAACTGCTGATCATTTGGGCGGCATCCAGTGCCGAGGAGTGGGTAAATCGTATTGCAAAACTACCCCTCTGACGCAGGCTAACAACGTTAGGAACTGTCACGTTCCCCGTTCCCCGTTCCCTGTTCCCCGTTCCCTGTTCCCTTAAAAGACGTTGCTTCTCGGATTTAAGGCCCTTAGATCAAGCTTTAGCCCGTGCAGAGTGTCAATGCCTCTGCTTCTAAAGTGGGCAAGGATTTCCAAAACCTGAGAATCTGCCTTCCTACCTTCTGGGGGTGGAAGTAGTGGAAGAAATGATGCCCTTGAGGACATTCCCAGAGGCGATCGCCCTCTTTAAGCCAAGTCTGCCATCCGTACAGGGAGTTGGGATCGACAATCACATCGTCCTTGCTCCCACACACCATCAACGGGACAGAAACACCCCCGGGAAAAATGCTGACTTGTTTATAAAGAGAATGAGGCGAGGGAGAAGTATCTAGATCTCGCTCTAGAATTCTTACTAAAGCCTTGGTGCTGTAACGTTCCTGATAACCAAAAATATTTTGTACCATTTGAGCAAGAAGAATGTAGCGACTACAAGGCAAAATCTTCCGCAGAGCATAGTATTGAACTTGCCAATCAATCGCAGGATACACCCCCACCCCCAAAAGTGTTAAAGACCTAACTCTTTCTGGATATTTACGAGCATAAAGAAGTCCTAGCAATCCTCCAGTACTATGGCCAATTAGATGAATTGGTTGATTGCGGTATTTGAGGTAATCGTGGAGTAGTATTAAGGCTATATCCAACGAACTGCCTTCGTCCTGGTGTTGGTGATATTCCCATTGGGCAATGGATAATTGGTTCGATAAGTAACGGAGCAAGGGCTGCTCGAACCGCAGAAAACTGGAGCTTGTATTTAACCAAAGAACATTCGGCTTCTTAGACATTTTACTCTTCTTTTGTCACTGGCTAATCAGTGCTAACAATCTCAACTTTGTTACCTGTCGACGGAAAAATGAAACTTTGTTTTCGAGAGTTTGCCCTAAATTTTGAGCAAGATGGTTGGATGATTAATCTTGTGTCAGCAGAGGATGTTGATTCAAAATCTCGACAGCCAATTGCTTCCTCTGACATAGCTGTAAAAGGATGAACAGTACATTTCAGGCGATAGTCTTTAGTAAAAAATTCACAGCGACTACAGGGAATTTGATGCAGCTTTCTGACATGAGCAACGCCCTCTCTAAGTGTCTGACAAAGATTTCCAAGAAATAAACCTACTAAGAGCCAAACCAAAACGCAGCAAAATATTTGAAGCATTATTTATTCTCAACTACAAGTTAAGGAGCGTCAACTATACCCCAAATTCACTTTTCAGTTGTGCCACCCATTTTTTAATGCGCTCTTCAGTCAGATCGGACTGATTGTCTTCATCTAGGGCAAGGCCAACAAATTTACCGTTTTTGACTGCTTTAGATGCCTCAAAATCATAGCCATCGGTAGACCAATGACCAACTGCAGTCCCGCCTAGTTCAGAAATTTTTTCTTCGAGAATGCCCATGGCATCCTGAAAATTTTCTGAATACCCTACCTGGTCTCCTGTACCCAAATAGGCAACTTTTTTGCCACTAAAATTAATATTGTCTAGCTCATCATAGTAGCCTTGCCAGTCAGCTTGCAGTTCACCAATATCCCAGGTTGGACAGCCGATTATGATATTTTCATAATTATCAAAATCACTATCTTCAACCTCGGAAATATCATGCATGGTGACGACATCTTCCCCGCCGAATTCCTGTTGAATCATTTCGGCTGCGGACTCTGTTTTACCTGTGGTTGTTCCGTAGAAAAGACCAATTTTGGACATTTTTACTCCTGATTTACGTTGACTAATGTTTGCTAAAAAATAGGGCTTGTTTACTTCGCCCGTGACTGGGAAAACCCTCGCTCTAAAACTGGCATTTCCTGTCTACAATGGGGGCAAAACCAGTAAAATCCAGTTCTACCAATTTGGCGAAGTAATCTTCCTGAGCAACAAGGACAGTTATTCTTAGTCATGGGAACTCCAAAAGAGAATTACAATTCACCTGTAGCCATTCTGGCGATCGCCTTCATCATTAAAGCTTTTTTTGAGAATTTTTTTAAATTAAGAAAAGGAATAAAACTCGCTTTTTCCTCATCTGTGACGACTTTTCTGAGATGGAGTACAAGGGTGTATTTCCTAAGCTATGGCAACTAAAATTCCTGACATACCTGAACTAGAGGAATAATTGGGGATAGGGCATTCCGTTTCCTAGCCCCCAATTTTAGAGAGGAGAACACTACAAAATAATATAGCATTATTGAAAAAGATTTGCAAGTATTTTGGGATTTTTTTTTAGGGAAGTAACAGTTTAATTGAAAATCAGTAAGGTGTAATCGGTAAGATTACTGTTAATTACCAATTCCCAATTACCTGTTACTTATGACCGAAGACTAAATAGTGCCATTGATGATTGCCTGAAGTACACTCAGGTTATCCAAGATCAGGTAAGCAAAAATAGCACCACCGACGCCACCTACTAAAAAAGCTCCAGCAAACTGACTCCATCCATCGACAGTCTTGAGAGAATCTGGTACATTTGGCCCAGATGTTGCGTAAGTGAATCTATCTGTCACCTCCTTTTTAAAGGAAACCGTGCCGTAAATAGACAGGCCAATGGTCAGGATAATAATTAGCCCACAAGCACAGAGCAAACCGATCAAATTAGCCTGTTCTGAATCCCGTAATGGCCCTAACTTAGCAAAGGGACCAATTAGGAAGTATCCATGAGCCATGCCAATCTCTAGCCCCCTCGTCAGAGGAGAAAGTCCAAGACGATAAAGTGGCAAGTTTTTCAGAAAGTTAAGGGTCAAATCAGAAGAGTTAACTGGGGTCGAGAGATTGCCCACATAGGGGTTACCTGCCACTTTGATCACCGTATCCCCCTTTTTGAAATCAAACCCAGCAGCAGCTCCCCGTGCACGAATCGCGTGCCAGATGTGACCGAAAAGAAATAGTATTGCTAATACAAAGTGGAAAGATGCTAACCAGCCGCGAGCAGATACGATACCAGTACTAGTTTCTAGGACGCTAACCGGACCATAGAAGACTTCGGGATAGACGGTGTTATTGACGGTGACAAAATAAGCGGCAAAAAAGCCCATGTAGGCGATCGCGCCTAAACTATAGGAAAGATAAGCTTCTCCTGAGTAAATCAAAACCCGACGCGCCCAATTCAAAGGTTTAGTTGCCGTGTGCCACAAGCCGCCTAGGAGGCAAATCGAGCCGACCCAAAGGTGACCGCCAACTACATCCTCCAGGTTATTGACTGCTGCCATCCCTTCTGCACCGGACGCGCCAAACAAGTAGCCAAAAATCTGCACCGGGTTGATTGTTGGATTTGTAATTATCCGTACTTCTCCAGCATCCCCAGCCCAAGGGTCAAACAGTCCACCCCAAAACATTGCCTTAAACACCAGCAAAAAAGCGCCGATGCCCAAAAGCATGAGGTGAATGCCAAGGATGGAGGTCATTTTCCCCCCATCTTTCCAGTCGTAGCCAAAAAAGCCAGAAAAGTAGCTATTTTGTGGTAGTACTTCTGGCCCCAGCAGGGCGTGGTAAAGCCCACCAGCCCCCAGTACTGCTGAGGAAACCAGATGTAAGACACCAATTACAAAATAGGGATAGGTGTCGATAATTTGACCTCCCGCTCCCACACCAAAGCCTAACGTAGCGAGGTGGGGTAACAAAATTAACCCTTGTTCGTACATGGGTTGGTCAGGATTGTAGCGAGATACCTCAAACAGCGTCATCGCCCCTGCCCACAAGACAATCAGACCCGCATGGGCAATATGAGCGCCCAGCAACTTACCCGATAAGTCAAGGAAGCGAGCATTACCAGCCCACCATCCAACCTTTGGTATTTTTCCCTTATAAGGACTCTCAGCAATTACTGCTGTCACGTCTGTACCTCCTTAAGAATCTTTGGCATTTATTGGGATTCAGAGCGATTCCCAGTCATCAGTCCCTATCAGTTCGTCGGTTCCGAAGCAACCATCAACTCATTTACCCGACCCTTGCGAAACTCAAATCCAGCAGCCCGCAGTGCGTGCCAGATATGACCTTGAAGGAAGAAAAACGCTAACCAAAAGTGAGCATTGGCCAACCAAGTACGTGCGGACAACAAGTCAGGGTTAGATGAGGAAAAATAAGGGAAGATACCCTGCTTAATCGATAGCACCGGACCGTAGAAGACTTCTGGGTAAACAGTGGTATTCACTGAAACAAAGAAAGTGGCGATAAAGCCCATAAGCGCCAAAGCGCCCAAACTGTAGGAAAGATAGGCTTCTCCCGACCAAACAAAGAGGCGGTGCGTCCAGGTAAAAGGTTTAGTGAAAATGTGCCAAATGCCACCACCAATACAGATACCACCAATCCAGATGTGACCTCCAACAACATCCTCTAGATTGTCAACTCCAGCAATCCAGCTCTTGCCTACTGCACCAAACAGATAGCCAAAAATGACGGCTGGATTTAATGTGGGGTTAGTAATAAGTCGCACGTCCTCAATCGCAGGGTCATACAAGCCACCAAATAACCTAGCTTTAGCGACCAGAAGGAATGCACCCAACCCCAGTAAAATCAAGTGAATGCCGATAATAGTGGTCATCTTGTCGCTATCCTTCCAGTCGTAGCTAAAGAAAGAAAACTGGTTTTCCAGAAATTGAGAACCAAACAGGGTATGAAAAATCCCTCCAAAACCTAAAAAGGCCGAGGAAATCAGGTGCAAGGCTCCAATCACAAAGTAAGGGTAGGTATCTACAACAGCTCCTTGGGCACCGACACCCCAACCTTGAGCCGCTAAGTGAGGCAACAGGATTAAGCCTTGTTGGTACATTGGTTGTGTCGGATCAAAGCGAGATAGTTCAAATAGGGTTGTAGCTCCAGCCCAGAAAACGATTAGACCGGCATGAGCAACGTGAGCGCCCAGTAATCTGCCTGATAAGTCAGTTAGACGAGCATTTCCAGCCCACCAAGGAATATCTCTACTTAATTGCTCTATCAATCGCGAACTACCAGAAGCAGTTGTCACAGCGGCAGACCTCCTTGAGACCTAATTGCAAATGAGACTCAATAATTTCCTCGTTCAGCATAGAGCAAAATCGAATTTATTGCGAGTATTTTTCGATTAGATTAGAAAAATTGATAATATATAAGGAAAACCACTAGAAAAATTAATACTATATTTTACTGATTAACAATCCCTTGACTTTGGATAAATATCCTTAAAAGCTTTGATATAAAAGGTTTTAGGAGATTAGTAGCTCAAGAAAAACCGAGATATTTTCCAAAAATTATTAAGAAATATTATCTATAAGCTCTACTCCGAGCTTCATGAGGCACAATCGAGCAATGCTACCCTACCTTCTTGAAAAAGTTTTCTAACAAGGGCGGCGAAATTCAGTTGGAGGATAAACTTTGCAAACATACGGTAATCCCAATGTCAAGTACGATTGGTGGGCAGGAAATGCCCGCCTAGCCAACCTGTCTGGCAAATTTGTGGCGGCTCATGTCGGTCAGGCTGCTCTGATCGTCTTTTGGGCGGGGGCCTTTACTCTCTTTGAAATCTCTAAATATTCCCCCGACTTGCCTATGGGTGAGCAGGGACTGATCCTGCTACCCCACTTAGCAACTTTAGGCTTGGGTGTCGGTGCTGGTGGTGTTGTAGAGGATACTTATCCCTATTTCGTCATTGGAGTAATACACCTGATCTCATCTGCGGTTCTAGGTGCGGGTGCTCTGTTCCATTCTGTTAAGGGTCCTGCCATCTTAAAAGATGCGGGCGGTCGCGCTGCTAAATTTCACTTTGATTGGGAAGATCCAAATAAGCTGGGCTTTATCTTGGGGCATCACCTGATTTTCCTAGGTGCGGGTGCTTTGCTTTTGGTAGCAAAGGCAATGTTTTGGGGCGGACTATACGACTCCACGATTGAGGAAGTTCGGGTTGTGACTGACCCAACACTAAATCCGTTGACCATCTATGGCTATCAGACTCATTTTGCCTCGGTTGATAACCTAGAGGATTTAGTCGGAGGTCACATCTACGTAGGCTTCCTCTTGATCGGCGGCGGCATTTGGCACATCATCACCCCTCCTTTAGGCTGGGCTAAGAAGCTTTTGAGCTTCTCGGGCGAAGCGATTCTCTCTTATTCTTTAGGCGGTATTGCTTTGGCAGGGTTTGTGGCTGCCTACTTCTGTGCGGTCAACACCTTGGCTTACCCCGTGGAATTTTACGGTCCAGTCTTAGAAGTCAAACTGGGTGTTACTCCCTATTTTGCCGACACAGTAGAGTTGCCCCAAGGGACTCACACGGCTCGCTGTTGGTTAGCCAATGCCCATTTCTTCTTGGCTTTCTTCTTCCTCCAGGGTCATCTCTGGCACGCTCTCCGAGCGATTGGTTTTGACTTCAAGAGGGTTTTAACAGCCTTAGATAATGCGGGCACTCCCCAATCGGGTATGCCTGCCCAACCCAAACCAGTGGAAGTATCTGCTGAATAACAGAACCTCCTAAAGCTGATGGGGCTGATTTGATACCCATCAGCTTTGGGATTAACCGTCAGCTTTATGTGGGCTTATATCTGCATGAAGCTAATTGCCTACTCGCTCATGATACAGGAGGTCTTGTGACAGCAACTACTGGAATGGGAGCGTCAAGCAGCCGTGATTGGAGCTGGTTGTCGGGCAACGCTCGTCTGATTGACTTATCCGGTCAGTTATTGGGAGCTCATATCGCCCATGCCGGATTGATAATGTTTTGGGCAGGCTCAATAACCCTGTTAGAAGTGACTAAATTTGTGCCCGGTGAGCCAATGTACGAGCAGGGACTCCTCCTAATTCCCAATTTAGCCAGATTGGGTTGGGGTGTCGGATCGGGCGGTGTCGTCGTAGACACCTATCCCTATTTTGCGATCGCTATTCTGCATCTAGTTGCCTCGGCTGTTTTAGGTGCAGGGGGTCTCTTCCATGTCTTTAGAGGCCCAGCAATTTTGAAAGACGGGGAGGGACGTGCTCCTAAATTTCACTATGAATGGCACGATCCAAAGAAATTGAGCTTCATCTTGGGGCATCACCTGATTTTCCTAGGAGTGGCTGCTTTACTGTTTGTGGCGAAAGCGATGGTCTTTGGGGGAATTTACGACCCAGGAGTTGGGGATGTTCGGGTTATCACTAACCCCACCGTGAACCCATTGACTATCTTCGGCTACCTCTTTGGCTTGGCAGATGGAAATTGGAACCCTCTAGGAATGGCTGCTGTGAACAACTTAGAGGATGTTATCGGCGGTCACATTTGGATTGGTGCAATGTGTATTTTAGGTGGCGCGTGGCACATTGTCACCGAACCCTTTAGCTGGGCGAAGAAACGTTTGATCTTTAATGGAGATGCGATTCTTTCCTATAGTCTGGCAGCTCTAGCATTCATGGCTTTTACCTCTGCCTACTTTGTGGGATTTAATACCACAGTTTTTCCCACCGAATTCTACGGTGCCAATCGAAATCAATATACAGCCATCCAGTTTTTCCTGTTTGTCACCTTCCTAATTGGTCACATCTGGCATGCTTTAAAAGCCCGATCTGAGGGAGGAGTTCTTAGTGACAAGGATAAGATTTCAGCCTTTATGGTCAGTCTTCTGGTACTTTCCGTGCTAGTCATTAGCTTAGTTGGGCTCTCACTCAGCTAGCTATCCGTTATCAGTGAACAGTTATCAGTTGTCACTGTTTACTGATAACTGCTCACTGTTTATCGCTCTACTTCCTCTGCTCCTCTACTACTCATTAAAGCGACTCATGCAAACAACTTTAACTGCTAACTGGATGCTGCGGAGCTTCAACCGTCATGACACCATACCCCTTCGCACAGATTCTCTTTGGTTGCTCAAGGGGGGCGTGGTGAAAACCCAGACTTGGAATGAAGAAGGAACTGCGGTCACTTTAGGATATTGGGGTTCAGGCGATGTAGTGGGTAAGCCTTTATCCCAGATTAGCCCCTACGAGATTAAATGTGTGACCCGTGTTGAAGCCTCTTGCATTTCTCTGAATCATTGGAATTGCCACTCAGATGCCATTCTACGCTACATCCAGCAGACGGAAGAATTGCTCTATCTAGTTCGCTCTGAGCCTATGCGCCAGCGTTTGCTCAAAATTTTGATTTGGTTAGCTCGCAAATTTGGTCGTGAAGTTGAGCAAGGACAACTGATTGAGTTGCGGCTGACTCATCAGGAACTGGCAGAAGTGACTGGCACAACTAGAGTCACGGTGACAAGGCTTCTGAATCAGTTTGTGCAAGAAGGAATTATCAGTCGTCCTTGCAGTCACTCTATTATTGTGTCTCGGTGTTTTTAATCAGATATTTCTTTGAGAATTCATAGGGAACAGGGAACAGGGAACAGGGAACAGGGGGAAGTCAATATTGCTGAGGTATACGGAAGAGCCCGATAATCGACCCCACCTTCAGGTTAATCCAAACTAATTCAAAATTTAAAAGCGAGTTATTCTTGCTCCTCTTCATTTCCATTGGATAGGAAAGTTAAATCACTGAAATTTTTTATTTTGACTTCGCCGTCTGGAAAACGTGCCGTTATGCTAAGTTCTCCTCCCATAGCTTCAATGACTTCACGTAAATGGCTGACATATATGTCCGTGCGTCTTTCCAATCTTGAGACTGCTGGCTGCTTAATTTGAAGTTTGTGAGCGAGTTCAGTTTGGGAGATTTTCAAAGCTTGACGCAGTTCATTCAAGGCCATTTCTTCCTTTAGCTTAGCAGTTTTTGCCGCGATTCTTTCTTTCCTCTTTTCTGAAAAAACCTCCGTCAGTTGGGAAAACTTATGATGTCCTGTCATATCAAACCTTCCTTCTTAATCTCTGCCAGATATTCGTCATAAAGTTGCTCGGCTAGAGGGATATACTTATCATAAAAGCGTTTATCTCCCGTCTTGTCTCCACCGATTAGTAAAATAGCTACCCGTCTTGGATCGAAGGCATAAAAAACCCTCAGAGGATTTCCACTGCTCTGTATGCGTAACTCCCTTAGGTGAGAGTGCTTTGATCCTTTGATATTCGATGAATACGGGAAAGGGAGTTGGGGTCCTTTTTCCTCAAGAAGTTTAACCGCACTGGCAATGTCGTCTTGCTCATCTTCAGTAAGTATTTTCCACCAATCTCCAAATTCATCGGTATATTCTATATCCCAAGCCATCTCTTTTAGTATGACATTGATGTAATATTAGCAGAAGTAAGCTCATTAATTGTTCCCGTCTGCGATCGCCGTAGGCGCACCTTTGGTGACCGCCACTCGCTGCGCTCAAAGGCATCTGCGCGACTCAGCGACGTAGTCTAAAGGCAAAAGTAGGGAATAGGGAACAGGGGGAAGTTTTGTAGGGTGGGCATTGCGGTACCAATTAGAAGATGTACCAAAGAATCACAATCAGCAATGCCCACCAGACTAAACCTTTTATTTATACCATGCTTTATGGGCTTGATTTTCAAAGAGTAGATTTGTAGGGTGGGCATTGCGGTACCAATTAGAAGATGTACCAAAAAGTCACAATCGGCAATGCCCACCAGACTCAACCAAAGTTTTGTAGGGTGGGCATTGCGGTATCAATTAGAAGATGTACCAAAGAATCACAATCGGCAATGCCCACCAGACTCAACCAAAGTTTTGTAGGGTGGGCATTGCGGTACCAATTAGAAGATGTACCAAAGAGTCACAATCGGCAATGCCCACCAGACTCAACCCTTTATTTATATCTGCTTTATGGGTTTGATTTTCAAAGAGTAGTTTTGTAGTCAATTTCTAAAACGAGCTAACAACTCGGAGCGAGATAGACTAGATAATTGCAGGAGTAAAGAGGTAAAATCTTCTGACGGCAAAGCCAATAAAGGTTCAATAATAGCACGAAGCTCCTCATCTAATGAACCAAAGCGAGTTTGCAGCAAATTTTCCACAACAAAACGCTTTCCCTGCTGAATTCCTCGTATCTCTCCTCGCTTCTCTCCTCGTATCTCTCCTCGTCTCTCCCCTTCCTCCATCGCCTGTTCTCGATCTCGCTGATAAAGTGGTGCTAATCGCATAATTAACTCCCTATCGCTTTCGTCTAAATCTTGTCTGACTTCTAAATTTTTCCGCAAGTTGTATAGTAATCTCAGAGTATTTGAACGTAAAGTATTATCTTCTGGAAGTGCCTCTAATTCATCAATGGCTTGCTTTTGGACTGCCCCCTTACCCAGAATCCTCAACCAGAGGGTTTCTGCTGTGCGAGGTAACTGGTGGATAACTACTATAGCTGTCCTGAGAGTCTCTCCCATGAAATAAACCCCAGGCAGCCAATCACTATCTAGCATAGCATGACATCCAGATAAAATTGCTGGTGAGGCTGTTGGAGTGATAATCCATAATTTCGGTAAAGTCTCTTCAGTTAGTTTAGTCTTATTACGGTTAGCTTCCCGTTGTAATTCGCCCCGGACTTCTAATAATTTTAATAGGCAATCGCAAATTTCATCGGAGGTGGCTGCGTTGCGAAAAGGTTCAATGATTGCTGGGGTTCTAGCTATTCGCCCTAATAAGCCCAAAACTTCTGTCTTGGCTTGTGACTGAGATTTTGGGGCAAACCAAACATCTATTTCTCGTACTTCTCCTGCTACTCTTCGGGGTGCTTTTACTTCACCATAAGGTGTTAGCAATTCCTCTTCAACAGTTACCAGTTACCAGTTACCAGTTATCAGTATTATATCAAATACGTTGGAATTTAATGTTAACCTTGATTACCCAATTTTTCAGCTATCCGCTCTAAATTTTGCTGTGTCATTTCTCTGCTATATTTGTCATTAAATTCAATAAAAATCTCCAACGCCTGCTGTAAATTTGTCCTTGCTTCAGCATAATTTTCTTGAGCTTCTGCTAACAATCCTAATTGTCCGTAGGTGTTGGCGCAGGAGTAGTGATCGCCATATTCAATGAAGATTGACAGAGCTTGTTGATAATGGCGGCGCGCCTGCTCAAATTCCCTCAATTGAAAGGCAACATTTCCCAACTGTCCGTAGGTTTTGGCTTGGGAATAGCGATCGCCATATTCAATTGTGATTGACAGAGCTTGTTGATAATGGCGGCGCGCCTGCTCAAATTCCCTCAATTGTTGGGCAACCATTCCCAACTGGTGGTAGGTGCCAGCTTGCTCATAGCGATCGCCATATTCAATATAGATTGACAGAGCTTGTTGATAATGGCGGCGCGCCTGCTCAAATTCCCTCAATTGTTGGGCAACCATTCCCAACTGGTGGTAGGTTATGGCTTGGGAAAAGCGATCGCCATATTCAATATAGATAGACAGAGCTTGTTGATAATGGCGGCGCGCCTGCTCAAATTCCCTCAATTCTTCGGCAACTATTCCCAACTGGTGGTAGGTTTTGGCTTGCTCATAGCGATCGCCATATTCAATATAGATAGACAGAGCTTCTTGAAAATGGCGGCGCGCCTGCTCAAATTCCCTCAATTGTTGGGCAAACCTTCCCAACTGGTGGTAGGTGGAGGCTTGGGAAAAGCGATCGCCATATTCAATGAAGATAGACAGAGCTTGTTGATAATGGCGGCGCGCCTGCTCAAATTCCCTCAATTGTTGGGCAACATTTCCCAACTGGTGGTAGGTGGTGGCAAGTATTGACTGCTTCTGGCTCTCTTCTACACCGCTGAGTTGTTGAGTTAATTCTACAACTTTCTGATAAGACTCTCTCGCTTTCAGGTAATTCTTTGTCTTCCAGTAGCAATTACTCAGATTTCCCACTACCGACACGATTTCATAACCTATATTACCAGTCCTCAATTCAGATGGATAAGCCTCATGTGCTTGGCAAACAAACTCTGATAACTTCAGCCTGCTCTGGATATCATTAATCAAGTAAAAGTATTGAAACAAACAGAAGAAAATAGCAACAGTCTCCTGCCCAGACAAACAAATCTGCAGGGCATTGTAGAGATTTTCATATTCCAGGCGACAGAAGAATATCCCCCCTTGCCGCTCTTGAGCCTCCTTGGATTCCATCAACTCCTGATAACCACCTGCCAACCATAGATAGTGATTTTTAAATCCCTCTGACAAAGCCGAGCCCACAGCCTCATCTTCCGAGAGCTTCGCCTTCAAAAAGAAAGGAAAAACAGGTTGAATCGCCAGCAGTTGAGGCATATTCTCATAGGGCGACAACAACCCCCAGTTAATCGCCTCTTGTATCGCCTCGTCAAACTTATCAAACGCATAATCCTCAAACGGCTCCAGCTTTTGCAATTGCTCGGCATACTTAGAAATACCCCCCTGAAAAATAAACCCACTAAAAGGAGCCAAGCACAACAGCAACTTCTGCGTCTCTGGGGACAAATTACTGTGGGAATATTCCACGCACTTTAAAATACTTTCCGTCTTCTTTTCACTTCCAGTATCCAAACTCACATCCGCCGCCTGCAACCCTGACAATATCTCCTGAGGGGATTGCTGCTTCAGATTAGCCAGCACCACTTCCATAGCCAAGGGATACCCCGCCAACACCTTCATCAGGCGAGCAAAATCCTCATCTTCCTTTATTTTGTCAATGCGCTTAGGTGCCACATTGCGCTCCAGTATTTTCTGAGCTAATAGCGATCGCGCTTCGGAATCCAACCCTTGTAACGGATAGATATTATCTCGAAATGTCCTATCTTCTAACCATTCCTCCCCACTGCGGGAACCCAGGACTATTTTAGTTTTACCACCTGCCAGCCGCTCTAAAAAGTCCCTTATCCGGTTTCTTTCTTCTTCTGGCAAAGTATTCGGAATCGCCAGTTGCTGCCCCGTCACCGACTCCAAGTTATCTAAAATTAAAGCATAGAAATGCGCCCGCAGCGTCTCTGTTAATTCTTCCATCTGAGCCTCTAAAGGCGTAGCTTGAAATATATCTTGCTCATATTTCTTCTCATAAACCTGCTTCCCTATCTCAAATACAATTTGCTGTAACGTCCACGCCTTGGAGTCATAGCCAAAATAGAAAACCTTTTGAGCAAAATGGGTCGTCTGCCACCATTCCCGCAGATAATTAAGTAAGGTAGTTTTCCCCGTACCACCCATCCCCCGCAACAGCAGGATATTGTGTCGCAGCAGCGCCTTCTCAATCTTGAGAATCTCCAAATCCCTCCCCACAAAACCATAGGTTGGCGCTCTAAACCGATATCCCTTACTGCGTGAGAGAAAGTATTCTTTTTTCTCCTGAGGCGTAAACTCCCGCAAATTCAAATCAACCTGCTGATTGCAGTAAACCACAGGCAGCAGCCAATCTTCTAATTTAATGGTTTCATTGAAATAGGCACTGCGTTCTTTGCGATTAAACAGTTCCCGCCTGCCCAGCCGCAGCGCTTCATTGATGCCCTTCTTAGCAAAGAGATCGCTATAAACCTTTTCCATCATCAACTTAGCAGCAGAAACAGTGACAGAGTAGCCCATCGCCACAACCATCTGCATCCCCGCAGCCATCAGCCGACTGCCCAGGCTGGTTTCCCGGCAATCTTCTTCCTGCACCTGGGAGGTGTCAGAACGTACTTGTTTCCCAGACTGACAGGCATTGAGGATACAAACCGGAATTCCCTTGCCAGTGAGTAAATTGGCTAACTGCTTTGCCTCTACAAGATCTGCTTGACCTTTAATTTCCCTTTCCAGAAACAGAAAGGCTTTTACCCCCTTGTAAGATGGCAGAACAGAGTGCCCATAGGGTGTATCGTACAGATGCGGATTGATCTGGGTCTCCTTCTGAATCTTCTCATACTGCTCATACTTCATCAGTGCCCCGTGGGTATCGAAGTGAATGATGTGATAGAACCCTTCTCCTTTATCCTCTAGATGCCTTTCCAAAGCTTCATAAGTACCAGGGCGCAGCAACTCAACATTTACCCGCAACTGGGAGTTTTGAATCGCTTCCATCAAGGGTCGAGAAATAGTCCGGTAGCCAACATCTTTCTCTTCATTAGGTCGAGCTGTCACCACCAGCAAGTTGATAAGGGGAGACTGTTTGACAAAAGCTCGTGTCGGTACAGGCTTGACATATTTGCGCAACATAACACCGTCAACGGCAAAGGGCCGTGGCAAATCAGGGTCCCGTAACGCTTCCCAGTGCAAAGCCTGAAACTCTGGAGTCTCACCGATAATTTCAATCTGTACCTGAGAAAGCTCTCCTCGCAGTTGTCGATAGTCACTGTAGATATCGTAATTGGACTTAAAGACCTGCTCAAATAAATTTTCCCCATAAGTGGAGACGCTGGCAGTAGCTTTCTCTGCTTTAACCTTATCGAGCAGAGGAAAGACTAACCACTCTTCAAAATACCACTCCAGTAGTTGTTCATCCTTCTGGGTAAAGGGGTCAGTAATTGTAATTGGATATTCTACCTGTCCATCAAAACTCAAAGTCGCTCTGAATCCGGTTTCGGGGTTCTGAGTTTCCCGGTTCTTTTCTTCGCGAATTGTGATGACTTTACCTTTATTAGTACCAACGTCCTGAAAAACATTCGGCTTGACAGAAGGCTGTTGTTCATTTAGCCTGCTATCCCCTTGTACCTCCAATTCAAGCTTGGCTAAAACTTCAAAAGCGAACGCGCTGGCATGAAGTGCAGCAGTTTCCTGGGAACCAGCAGCATCTGCTTCACTTTTACCATCAATCAAATCAGAAATGCCACGAACAATGAGTGCCGATACCTGTTGATTAGCATGAGCTGCTTGGAGCAAACCCCGTCCTTCCATCTCCACTGCTACCGCATCACCATAATTCTTCCGTAGGAACTCAAAAGTACTTGATTCGGTTGAGGCAACAACTTTTTCCCCAGCGGCGATGGGTGCTACTAATACACGAGGGGGTGAAGTAAAATCATGTGCTCTCAACCTTTCTAACCAGTCTGGTTTTCTGGCAGAAGCTCTAGCTCGGTTGATCATATTGTAAGCTGAGAGTCCCACATCCGGTCGGGGTTCAAATTCTTCTTTTGCCTTCCCAGACTCATAGCCATAAACTTTCGTCGCCGCTACCACATCACCAAGCTTGACATCCTTAATTCCACCAGCTACTCCCACAAAGAGAATAACACTGGGATTGAAGTGAGCGATCGCCCGTTCAGCCTCCAAAGCTGCGCCAACATTACCAGCACCAATCTCTACAATACCCACATCCCAGGACTTGCCGTTAGAGGAAAATGTGCCTCGCTCATAAATAGTTCCTTGAGGGTGCGTCTCCTCCTGGAGATTAGTTAGATAGGCGCAAACAGCCCTGTATTCAATAGGAATAGCAGTGAGAATAACTGCGCAGGGTGTATGGGTTGTTGGCATTTGTTCTCCCTCTTGTGCCTGCTGGTGAAACCTAACTGCCCAATGTCAGTTATAACATTTAGTTCTCTGCTTGCGTAGGGTGGGCTAGGCGGCGATAACTTCTCCAACTAACCTACCAAGTAAATATCCGCCGTAGCCCACCAATTTTCAAGCCCCGCTCTTACAACCTTTCAAACACCTTCCGCCATGATTCAAAACTTGCGTAGGGTGGGCTAGAGCATCGATTCAGTAATACATTTTCGGCTGGGGAGGGCACGGCGTTTTGGTACTTTTGGCTTTCTGACAAACTTTTTTGATGCCGTGCCCCTACATTTATCTACCATTTATCACAGATATCCTGATTACTGAATCGGTGTTCTAGGGCTTGATGGCTTCTGGGCTAAGAATTAACAAATTATCATCGCTAGTGCCTCGAATAAATAGAACTGGGGGACGCTGTGAGCGAGTTACATCTGGAGGTAGTGCCTTGAAAATATAGAAATGTTGTCTGGGCTATTAATTTCCCTTCCGAGCAAGTCCTCGTATCGACCCGTATCACCATGCGATCGCGGTAAGCTGAAAAAAAAGGGCGCTGCCGCGCTGCGACAGCAGGGACGAGCTGCGGAGCAGGGGCGTAGCCTAGTCTAGGCACTGCGTACTCGTACTCGAAGAGCGGCGTAGCCTAGAGCGGCGTAGCCTAGCAGACCACCTCAAAATCCGCATCAGAAGCCCCTTCAGAAGATGTACCCAGTAACGGCGAATCAAAAAAATTCTGAAAGTCGCTCTAGCTGAGGCTTCGCGTTAATTCGCTTGGGGGGAACTTCAGGTAGAAGTTTGGTTTACCGCATCTTGCCCCAGGGAATAGTAAGCTAATCCCAAATTATTCAGAAGCGTCTGGTAGTTCAACAAAAAGGGGCTGTTTTGTTGAATGAGGGGGAAGGGCGATCGCCGGACAAAAACTCCCTTGTCTCAAACTGACTTTCTGATCTACTGAGTTTACAAATCAGCTCTTAGATCCGTGATTTGTGGTAATTTTACTTCATACTAAGTGTTGTACCGCATTTGCGATACAATTAAAAGTTAGGTGGGGCCATGGTCAAATCCGCTTGGCCATAAAGATATCTGGCTTCCCAAGCCCATTGGCATCCGGCATCACCCCAACTATGACGAAACCTAGTTTCTGGTAAAACTCATACGGGTGACCCCTCACATTCGATATCTTGGCAAGATGCTCCAGAACCTTCGGATACAAATCTATCCCCGAAAGTGTTGTCATGTTATCCTCGTCATCGGTACCTAACCATAGGGTGATACCGCCACGCTCGCGCACTTGCTCTTCGAGATCGGCTACCAGCGCACGCCCAATTCCCTTCCTTCGATGATCTGAACGCACAACCAGCGGGTGCAGCTCCCAAACATGGCCATCGTACTGGCTGATCCCGCCGATCCATCCTAATACCATGCCGCTCCCATCAACGGCCACTCGGCTAATTCGATCTGTTCCGAATGAGGAGTGCACCTCCTGCAAAGCAGCGTCGAGATCTTGCCAAGCATTTGGAGAGTGTTCTTTGAAACCTTCAACCAAGAGAGCAGCTACCTGCCGTATAGTGTCTTTGCTCTCAGGCTGTAGGTTTATAATTCGCATATTGAATACTCCATGAGGCTAATCCCTTATCGAGTTGAAGCGGAGCCTAACTTATAATTGTATCGCAGTTGCACTCTTAATCTCCTCACAAAATGGTTGTAAGCTTGGCGATCGCGGCTGCAATGAAGACGTATAATCTTTTAGCCATCTGGGTTCCACATCCAATGAAAATTAATTCTTATCATCCTTTTCGCTCTCCTGAAGCAAAAAAGCAATTTCTTTTAAGTTACGATACTCGCGCTGAACGGTGGCCAGTACCATCAGAGACGGCAACCATTGAAACATCCTATGGGCAAACCTTTGTCAGGATGAGTGGCCCCCCAGAAGGTTCACCTATTGTGTTATTGCATGGTCACTCGGAAAATGGGCTTAATTGGTTGCCCAATATCGAGGATTTATCTCAATCCTATAGAACCTATGCCGTTGATATCATCTCTGATCCTGGCCGCAGTGTTTATACAAAGGTAATGAAAAGTTCTGATGACTACACGACCTGGTTAGATGAACTATTTGATGGGTTAGGTCTTAAACAAGGGATAAATCTGGTTGGTTTATCCTATGGTGGTTGGCTGGCCAGTCAATATGCCCTGCGGTTTCCCCAGCGACTCAACAAAATTGTGCTCATGGCACCTGGTGGCCTTGCACCCTATTCCTTAAAATTTCTCATGCTCGCAATGCCTTTGAGCATATTTGGATTTCGGAGTAAGTTTTTGTTCAAACGGTTTACTCGTTGGATGTTTGACGACTTTTTTTTAATCAATGAAAAAGGTGAAGAAAAATTTGATGAATGGTTTGAATTCTTATATCTTGGTCTGCGAAGTCACAAGCCGCAACCAATTCTATTTGCCAAAGTTTTTACCGATACAGAACTGAATAAATTGCAAATGTCAACCCTTTTCTTGACTGGAGAGAATGAGATCATTTACTCGGTCAAAAAGACAATTGAAAGGATCCGAAATGTGGCCCCCGGTATTCAAATTAAAGTCATCAAAAATGCTGGCCATGACTTGCCCTTTGCACAACCCCAAAAAGTAAATCGTGCCATTCTCGATTTTTTAGACAAGTAGAGGATGATAAGGATTAAGAAAATGGTGCGATCGCTAAAGATTATCAAAAAATCATGATTTGGAAGACATGCGTCGAAGTAGCCAGTAACTCGCTGAAAGTGCAAGGCTGGCGAATGCTAAAGCAATTAGATCCGTCTTTTCATATTGTTTGGGGTCAAAAATAATAATCTTGCGAGCAACAGCAATTAAAGCTGTGACAACAACCAATTCAACTTGAACAATATGTTTTCTTAAATATGCCGTGATATTTTCCAGTAATTCAAGGGCAATTAAGATATTCAGAAAAAGCCCAAAAATTTCAATGAGACTTTTCTCAAAAAAGCCAATGGGATCCGAGACAAATAAATCCTTGCTCAAAAGGATAATTAAATCGAATAAGGAAACGATAATAACAACAATTAAAGCAATTGATAAAACTTTTGAAACTAGATTTTCTACTAGGTGAATAAATTTCAGAAAATTCTCATTTTTTAATACTTTCATAATCTCTATTCTCCAGGCAACAGGCAACAGGCAACAGGCAACAGTAAGGCATTGAGGCTGTTTACATTTCTTAACTCAGGTGA